>CAYZKS010000085.1:9810-13141 GCA_964478725.1 uncultured Anaerolineales bacterium | reverse complement strand
AAATCAAGTCCGCCCAGCACGAATTCGCGCAGCGCCTGCTGGCGATACTGCCGGCGCGGCGCAGGCGCAAGATTGGCCATCAGGGAGGCGGATGGACGGCGCAGGTGGCCAGCAACGAGGACCTGTGGTACGCCACGCGCACCTTTCCGGCCGGTCACCCCACGTGCTACCAGAACGTGTTCGGATGGCTGGGCTCGGCGCAGCCGTACGACATCGTGGCCGAGATCGACTTTCCGCTGCAGGGCGTGAACCGGCGCATGGCGGGCGTGCTGGCCAAAGAAGACAAGACCCATGCCCTGGTCGTGCTGCACCGCGGCGGCATCGGAGGCGCACACAAGGGGGTCGGCAAAGAAGCATTTCTGGCCTGGTATCGCAGCCAGCCGGAGCGCGAGTTGGCGGAAGTGGATGAGGGCGCGGGCAAGACTGCCGCGTGCATCCTCGTCGGCGGGCTGCACGATGCGAGCCTGTTGTTGGGCATCTTCGCCCTGGTGCGCGACGTGTACGCCTTCAAGCAGTCACAGAGCAGGGACGCGCGCCAACTG
Organism: uncultured Anaerolineales bacterium; assembly: GCA_964478725.1. Taxonomy (GTDB): domain Bacteria; phylum Chloroflexota; class Anaerolineae; order UBA2200; family UBA2200; genus CAYZKS01. The sequence goes on along the minus strand of CAYZKS010000085.1, from coordinate 12,599 downwards.
TGGCTGGGCGATGCGTGGAAGGGCATGTAAGCCTGCGGAAGGTCAGGCTGAAGGGCCAGAACGCGGCGTCGAGGCGCAATTCGCAAAGCGAGGGCAGGCAAAGCCAGACCCACTCACGTGGGAACTACGAACCCTTACCGGTCAGGATCTCCACCACTCCCCGCGCTCCATCCACGCGCACGCGGCCGCCGGTCCTGAGCAGCATGGTGGCGTTGCCGCAACCCACCAGCGCCGGGATGCCCAGCTCACGCGCCACGATGGCCGCGTGCGAGAGCGGCGCGCCCACGTCGGTCACGATGGCAGCCAGCCACCCGAAGAGCGGGACTGTTGGCTTTCTCTTCGGGTGAGCTAGAGTGGAAGGAAGACCACCATATTCGCTAGATCGCCAGGCTCAGCCGCCTGCGCGACCAGAATCAGATCGCGAATACAGTCGCCAATCGAAATACGACTGGGGTGAGCGAAGATGAGGCCAGAAAAGGCGATGCTTTGACGCTGGCGATGCGTGGCCTCCACCAGGAGATCGTCATCAAAGGTCACCAGCGCGCGTTCCAAAGCCGTGGCACGATCCAGGAGAGCAGGGTCCGGCAGAGTGGCGGCATCGTCCTCCTGAGCAGTGAGGACGTCGACCCCAGCCAGACGCAGCCCCACGCTCACCGCGCGCGGGATGTGCGCGTCCGCATACAGCGCGACAGGCATCAGGATTCCTTGCGGATTCGCTTGAGCAACGCAGGTCGCGGCGAGGTCCGGCGCATGCGGTCTACGAATTGCAGGCGACGTTCGAGGTCGTCGTCGACTTCCTCCGCGTGGTCGGCATAGTAGGCCAGAGCCGAGTATATCTGCCCCAACGTCAGCCCAGGGTGCTGGAACTGCAACTCCTCGGGACTCCAGCCATAGGCCAGCTTCTCGGCCACCAGCTCAACCACTTTCATGCCCGTGCCCGCGATGGTGGGCGCCTGATCCTCGCTGACCACGATATGTTCGTAGCGTGTCGCCACAGAAGACATACACCCGCTCCTCTGCCACTACCAGTCCAGGGTAGGAGCAGGCTTCCATTATACCGCCTGGCCTGCGAATCTCCGAATGCGGGTGTTCTGCCGCGGAGACAGCGATGTGCCAACACATGCAGTGCTCCGCGCTTGTGCGACGTGGCAGTGTCGAGTAGAATCGCGGCAGCGGGTCGAGCCTGGGGAGCGGAAGGCAGGGTACATGGACCACAGACAGGTCAGGCGCTACTGGAACGCGAACGCGGAGGCGTGGACGCGGCTGGCGCGGGAGGGGTACGATACGTACCGCGACCACCTGAACACGCCCGCGTTCTTCGAGATGCTGCCGGACGTGCAGGGACTGACGGGGCTGGACATCGGCTGCGGCGAAGCCTACAACACGCGCCTGCTGGCCGGGCGCGGGGCGGGCGTGTGGGCCCTGGACGTCGCGGACGTTTTTGTGCGGCACGCCTGGGAGATGGAGGCTCAGCAGCCGCTGGGCATCCGCTACCTGGTGGCCAGCGCGGTGAAAGTGCCCTTTGCCGACGCCAGCTTTGACTTTGCCACGGGCTTTATGAGCTTCATGGACGTGCCCGAGACCGAGCGCGTGCTGGCCGAGGCCTATCGCGTGTTGAAGCCCGGCGGCTTCCTGCAGTTCTCGATCATGCATCCGTGTTACGACACGCCCCACCGCCGCAACCTGCGCGACGAGAGTGGCCGCACCTACGCCTACGAGGTCGGCGACTATTTCCGCAACCTCACAGGCGACGTGCAGGAGTGGATCTTCAGCGCCGCGCCGCCGCAGGCCACGGCCGGCCTGCCCAAGTTCCAGACGCCGCGCTTCACGCACACCCTCAGCCAGTGGCTGAACCTGCTGATCGAGCAGGGCTTCTTGCTGGAACGCGTGCAGGAGCCGCGCCCCAGCGATGAGAGCGTGCGCCAGCACCCCAACATTCAGGACGCGCAGGTGGTGGCCTACTTCCTGCACGTGCGCGGGCGCAAGCCGCGGGTGTGCATGGCGTGCGTTTGAGGGTGGCGGGGAGGAGTATCCGATGAAACGCATAGGCGTGCTTGTGGTCCTGCTGGCGGGCGTCATGTGCTTGGCTGCCTGCGCCATGCCAACTCCAACCCCGACGACCACGGCGTCCGACGTGACGCTCAAACCAGAGCCGGTGGCCTTTGAGGTCTGCGGGGAAGCGCCTGCCTGGACGCGCCCGAGCGAGGCCGAGCAAAAGGCCAAATGGTGGGACAATCCGCGCTATGCCAGCGCAGACCAGCAGTTCGTGCAGCATCCCTGGACGCACGACTTCCTCGTGGTCTACGGCAACGCCAGCGGCGAGTACGACGCAGCCAACCTGTCAGGCCTGTGGACGCTGGCAGGAGACGAGCGAGCCAAGTGCCTGGAGCCTGCGGCTCAGGACGCCCTGCTGCGCCTGCAAAAGGCGGAAGTATGGGTGCTGTTGCATCGCGTACAGAGCGTGCAGCGCATCGACACTCACTATTATGTCACGGTGGAACCTGTGGACAAGGGCGTGCAGTTCGTGCAGTTCGCCCGGCCGGAGCAGCAGGTCCCGCTGACGCTGCACTTCTTGGACGCAGGCGGCCGCGAGATCGAGACCCTGGTCGAGGCGGATAGCCTCTACTGGCCCTACCCGCAGCTGATACCGACGCGCAAGCCGTGACGTAGCATCGGGCCTTGTCCCCGTCCGCGTAGCTTCGGGCCTCGCGCCCGTCCGTGTAGCATCGGGCCGTGTGCCCGTCCGAACGCCCACCAGGGGCGATACTACGTCCGCCCGTAGCATCGGG
>CAYZKS010000085.1:0-9710 GCA_964478725.1 uncultured Anaerolineales bacterium | reverse complement strand
CGCCCACCAGGGGCGATACTACGTCCGCCCGTAGCATCGGGCCTCGTGCCCGTCCCCGTAGCATCGGGCCTTGTGCCCGTCCGAACGCCCACCAGGGGCGATACTACGTCCGCCCGTAGCATCGGGCCTCGTGCCCGTCCCCGTAGCATCGGGCCTTGTGCCCGTCCGAACGCCCACCAGGGGCGATACTACGTCCGCCCGTAGCATCGGGCCTCGTGCCCGTCCCCGTAGCATCGGGCCTTGTGCCCGTCCGAACGCCCACCAGGGGCGATACTACGTCCGCCCGTAGCATCGGGCCTCGTGCCCGTCCGGACGCCCACCCTGTCTGGCACAGGGCGAACGGCAAGGGGCGATACTACACGCGGTTCTCCAGCACGCGGACACGTCAGAGGCGAATTCCGATTTGACTCCTGGAGCAAGCGTGTTAGAATAGCGCGCGAGAGCATGAGAACCGCATAGCCGAACAGGGCAGTCAAGGCGCGCCGTGCACCGAGGCAGGGGAAACCCAGTGGTGCAGTGCGCCTTTTTTTGTTTGGGGAGCCGGCGCCGTGCTGGCATGGCGCAAGGCCTTCAGACGGGCGTGAAGGTCGAATATTGCATGTGCGGAGGAGGGGCTGATGCCCATCGGGCAGGTTTTCATCATCGAGTCCACTTTACGGGAAGGTGAGCAGTTTGTGGGGGCCAACTATACGCCGCAACAAAAGGAAGAGATCGCCCGCGCGCTGGACGACTTTGCGGTGGACTATATCGAGCTCACCTCGCCGGCGGTCTCGCCGCAGAGCGAGGCCGACGTGCGCCGCATCGCCGCTCTGGGCCTGCGCGCCAAGATCCTGACGCACATCCGCTGCGCGATGGAGGACGCCAAGATCGCCGTGGACACCGGGGTGCACGGTGTGGACGTGGTCTTTGGGACCTCCTCCTACCTGCGACGTTTCAGTCACGGGAAAGAAATCCCCGAAATCATCGACAAGGCTTCGGAAGTCGTGTCCTTCATCAAGAGCCAGGGTTGCCAGGTGCGCTTTTCGAGCGAGGACTCGTTTCGTAGCGAAATGCCAGACCTGCTGAGGGTGTACGAAGCTGTGGACCAGATCGGGGTCGACCGCGTCGGCCTGGCGGACACGGTGGGCGTGGCCACTCCCAGCCAGGTGCATGAAGTGGTCAGTCGGGTTCGCCAACACGTCGCTGCCGACATCGAGTTTCACGCCCACAACGACACCGGCTGCGCCATCGCCAACTCTCTGGCCGCGCTGGAGTCCGGCGCCACGCACATTGACACCAGCGTGCTCGGCATCGGAGAGCGCAATGGGATCACTCCCCTGGGCGGGCTGGTCGCCCGGCTGTACACCCTGGACCGGGCCCTGGTGCAAAAGTACCAGTTGACCCACCTACGCCGGCTCGAGATTCTGGTGGCCAACATCGTGGGCATAGACATCCCTTTCAACAACTATGTCACGGGCATCACGGCCTTTACCCACAAGGCCGGAGTGCACGCCAAGGCGGTGCTGAACAACCCCGAGACGTACGAGATACTGGATCCGCACGACTTTGGCCTGACGCGCTACGTCACCATCGCGCACCGCCTCACCGGCTGGAATGCGATCAAGGACCGCGCTGAGCAGCTCAACCTGCACCTGGCGGATGAGGACCTGAAGCAAGCCACCGGTCGCATCAAGGCGCTGGCGGATCAGAAGCACCTGACCCTGGATGACGTGGACGCCATCCTGCGAGACTGGATCAACGGCCGCGTGGATCGGGAAGAGTAGGGAAAGGCAGGAGAATGCCACACACGTTGGCCGAGAAGATCCTTTCGCATGCCGCCGGGCGCTCGGTGCATGCCGGCGAGCTGGTGGTGGCGCCGGTGGACATGGCGATGGCGGTGGACTCGATCGCTCCCAGCATTATCTCCATCCTGCGCCACAAGCTGGAGGCCCGCGTGCGCGACCCGGAGCGTGTGGCCGTGTTCATTGACCACGTGGCCCCGGCGGCGAACGTGGCCACGGCGGATGCGCAGGTGGCCGTGCGTCGTTTTGCAGCCGAGGAAGGAATTTCCCGCCTGTATGACGTGGGGCGCGGGGTGTGCCATCAGGTCATGATCGAGGAGCGACTGATCCAGCCTGGCCAAATCGTGCTGGGTTCGGACTCGCACTCCACGAGCTACGGCGCTATCGGGGCCTTTGGAACCGGCATGGGGGCGAGCGACATTGCCATGGCCTGGGCGTCGGGTTACACCTGGCTGCGCGTGCCCGAGACCATCCGCATCCGCGCGCGAGGCCGCTTCCGGCCGGGGGTGGGCGCGAAGGACCTGGCCCTGCACGTGGCGCGCGCCATCGGGTCTGACGGCGCGCGCTATGCGGCAGTAGAGTACGCGGGGCTCGACGAGCTGCCCCTGGCAGACCGCCAGACGCTGGCCTGCATGACGACGGAGGTGGGCGCCAAGGTAGGCCTGATCCCGCCGTCTGGCGAAGTGGGGCGGCTGTTCCACGCACCGGACTGGCTGGAGGAAGAGTGGGACAGCGGCCAGGCAGACCTGGAAGTGGACCTCGACCAGCTCGTCCCCCTGGTGGCGGTGCCTCCGGCGGTCGACAGCGTGGTGGAGGCGAGCGCGCTCGCGGACGTGCGGGTGGACGTCGTATTCCTCGGCACCTGCACCAACGGCCGCTTGAAGGACCTTCAGACTGCGGCGCGGCTGCTTGAGGGCAGGCGCATCGCCCGGGGCGTGCGCATGATCGTGGTGCCAGCCTCCAGCCAGGTGCTGGCGCAAGCCGTGAGCGACGGAACGCTGGCCAAGCTGCTGTCGTCGGGCGCAACCATAGGTACGCCCGGCTGCGGGCCCTGCATTGGGCGCCACATGGGCGTGTTGGGGGCCGGGGAGGTGTGCGTCTCGACGGGCAATCGCAACTTTCGCGGGCGCATGGGCTCGCCCGAAGCGCGCATCTATCTGGCCTCGCCGGCGGTGGCGGCTGCGACGGCGCTGGCGGGGCACATCGCCGACCCACGCCCGCTCCTGGCGCAGGAGGAACCGGCCCATGGCTAGAGTGTGGAAATTCGGCTCGCACGTGGATACCGACCAAATCGTTCCCGGTCGCTACGCGCCGTACATGACCTCCGAGGCTGACCTGGGGCGTTACGCCTTTATCGAGGCGCGGCCCGAGTTTGCGCAGCAGGTGCGCGCGGGCGATCTGATCGTGGCGGGCAAGAACTTTGGCTGCGGTTCATCGCGAGAGTACGCGCCGGAGGCCTTAAAGGCCGTCGGCCTGGGCGCCATCATCGCGCAGAGCTTCGCCCGCATCTTTTTCCGCAACGCGCTCAACCTGGGCATCCCTACCTTTGAGGCCGACTGGACGGATGAGATCCAGGACGGCGAGGACGCCACCCTGGATGTGGAAGGCGCCAGGCTGATCACAGCGCATGGCACGTACGCCCTCGTCCCCCCACCAGCTTTCGTGCGCACGATCTGGCGCGAGGGCTCGATCGTGGACTATTTCCGGCGCTACAAGCGCTTCCCCAACGAGCCGTAGTATCGGGGCTTGCCGCTCGCCCTGCGTCTTCGCGCAGCGAACGGTCGCGCAGACGAGGTCCCGTCCGGACGCCCGCCCAACCGTAGTATCGGGGCTTGTCCCCGTCCCGATGCTCGCCCAACCGTAATATCGGGGCTTGCCCCCTCCGGCCCCCCGCCTCGCAAATACGCCGGGATGCAGACATCGCGACCTCGCCTGCGGCGTTTGCTCGCTTCGCGCAGACGAAGGATCCCAAACGACGCACGATGCCGGGTCTCGCGCACGGCGCACTTGTCCCATTCGGTCATCCGCCCCACATGCATTGAGGGCAGACGCGTGCTCCCCTGGCTTGCGCCGCTGCGAAGTGTGCAGTAGAATCGTGACGATCACGGCAGCAGTCCCCGCACATGTGCCGATGCGCACAGGGAGAGAGTGTCGATGGACCAGAACCGCCTGATCCAGATCGATCGCAGGCGCATCACCTTTGCCGCGCTACTTGTCCTGCTGTTCGGCGTTACCGAGCCCGGCAGAAACGTCTACAGGCCGTACATCTACTCCCACGGCATCTTCGATTTCTGGATTGCGGACACCATCGGCAACTTCACCGGCACCATGACCGTCATCTTCTTCGAGCTGGCCGTGATGAATCCCCCGCGCAAGCTGGGTAGGATCATGCTGGGCCTGATCACGCTCGGACTGATCGGCTACGAATTCGCCCAGTGTTTCTCGCCCAAGAGCGTGGTGGATTGGAGGGATATGATAGGCACGCTGATCGCTGGGCTGATCTCCTGGGGCGTGTACGAGCTCATAGGAAACCCTCCCGAAGGGTACACTGGCACGAGCTAGCTTTCGGCGGCAGCCTTCGGGAGGGTGAATCGGCGACCCTCGCGGAGAGTACACTGGCGCGAGCTAGCTTCTGGCAGCACCCTGTGGGAGGGGCAGACTGCAGAAAGGATGCGGATTTCTGTGAAAGCACTGATCGTCTACGACTCGTTCTTTGGCAACACGGAGCAGGTGGCGCAGGCCATCGGCAAGGCGCTGGGGACGCCCGAGGAGGTGCAGGTGCTGCGAGTCGGCAGCGTGCAGCCGGGGCAGTTGAGCGGGCTGGGCCTGCTGGTGGTGGGCTCGCCCACGCGCGGGTTTCAGGCCTCGCCGCTGACCAGTCAGTGGCTGAAGGGCCTCCCCGTCAACGTGCTGCAGGGCGTCAAGGTGGCGGCGTTCGACACGCGCATCCCGTGGGAAAAGATGCCGTGGTTTCTGCGCGGCATGGCCAGGATGTTCGGCTTTGCCGCCCCTGCCATCTCCGCCCGGCTACAACGCAAGGGCGGCACGCTGGCCGCCGCGCCCGAAGGCTTTTACGTCAGGGACACGAAAGGCCCGCTGGCCGACGGCGAGCTGGAACGCGCCGCGGCCTGGGCCAAGCAGATCGCGGGGGCGTAGGGAAAGCTCACACAATCTCGCCGTGGTCTGACGAGATCGTGTGAGGAATGCAGCGGAGTCTGACCATGACTGATGCGTGGCTCAAGACAGCGACTGTGGTCACCGCCGCCGTCATGGCGGGCGAGGCCATCGGCCTGTTCCTGGCAGAGTACCTCTGGAGCCCCAAGCCCAACCCGTGGATTTCGCCACGCAACACGCTGTGGTTGGTTTCGGACCTGGTCTGTGGCGTCGGCCTGGCCTATCTCGCCTTGGGCCGGGCCGGACCAAGCCGAGAGGCGTACACGCTGGCTCTGGTGTTGCCGGCTTTGGTGTCGCATCTCTATCGCGAGTGGGAATACCTCTCACACACAACCGCCGGTCCCTACTTGGAGAACGAGACATCGTGGATGGTAAACACTCTGAAGCTGGCCGGGCTGGGCATCGTGGGCGTGATGCTGGTCACATGACACCCTCCCGAAGGCGAGTGCACCCTTTGGGAGGGTGCCGGGGAGATACCTTTCCGAAGGGTACCTGGGGAGCCAGACCCTCCCGAAGGCCAACGCAGCCTTCGGGAGGGTGCGAATGAGGAGGGCCGCATGGCACGCCACTTGATCATTGACACCGACACCGCTTCGGACGATGCGGTCGCGCTGGTGATGGCGCTGAGATACCCGGGCGTGCAAGTGGAGGCGATCACTACGGTGGCGGGCAATGTGCCCGTGGAGCAGGCCACGCAGAATGCCCTGTACACGCTGGAACTGTGCGGCGGGCGCACGCCGGTGTACCAGGGGGCGAGCCGGCCGCTGCTACGCCCGTTGTTCACGGCGCAGTTCGTGCACGGGCAGGACGGCATGGGCGACATCGGGCTGCCGGTGCGCGGGCGCACGCCCGCCAGCGGCGATGGCGTCGCCGCGCTGATCGAGGCCATCCGGCGCTTTGCGGGCCAGGTCACGCTGGTGACGCTCGGGCCGCTGACCAACGTGGCCCTGGCGCTGCGCCAGGAACCGTCGATCGTCGAGCAGGTCGAGCGCTGCGTGGTGATGGGTGGGGTGGGGCGCGGGCTGGGCAACATCACGCCCGTGGCGGAGTACAACATCTGGGTGGACCCCGAGGCCGCCAGGATCGTCTTCGAGGCGGGCTTGCGGCTGACCATGGTGGGCATTGACGTCTCGCACGGCGCGGCGGTCTTTACTCCGGACGAGGCGGCGCAGCTGCGCGCGGCAGGCGGTCCTCTGGCCGAGTTTTGCGTGGACATCCAGGCCTGCCTGCAGCGCTTCACCGTGGGCAAGCTGCGCCTGGCAGGCTTCGACCTGCCGGACCCCGTGACCATGGCGGTGGCGCTCGATCCGGGGGTGGTCACGCAGCAGAAGCGCCTGCACGTGGCGGTGGAGACCGGCAGCGAGCTGTGCCGCGGCCAGACGGTGGTGGACCACCTGGGGGTGACGGGCAACGCCCCCAACGTGGACGTGGTGCTGGAAGCCTCACGCGAGCGCTTCCTGCGCATCCTGTATGATGCGGTGCGAGAAACCCTCCCAAAGGGTGCGCATCCCGAGAGCTAGCTTCTTTCGATCGAACCTTCGCAAGGGTGACCGCGAGAAGGCCTGCATACAGGCCGAGGAGGTGCGAGGCATGCGCATGCCGTGGGGATTGAAAAACCGAGTTCGTGCGATTGCCGACCAGGGAGCAGAGGAGGGGCAGTCGCCGCGCTCAACCCTGGCAGCCATCGTTTCCAGGAATCCGGAGCACCATGGCCGGCTGGTGCAGTTCGTGCGGGCTGTGAACGCTTCCGGCGGAGGGTACCATCGCCTCGATTTCGGGGATGGTGTGGTGATGCTGGGCAACTATGACATGCACAGGTACGTCCATTTCTACCACATCCCGGAGCGTCTCGACGGACAGAGCGTGCTGGACGTCGGCGCAGCGGACGGCTACTTTGCCCTGGAGTGCGCGCGCCGCGGCGGGGCAGTCACAGCCATGGATGTCGATGACAAGGTCGCGCTGCGCACGCTCGTCCCGCTGCTGAACGTGCCACTGCGCTTCGCCCTCATGAGCGTCTACGAGCTCGACGAGGGGTTTGGCCTGTTTGACCTGGTGGTCTGCGGCTCGCTGCTGATGCACCTGCCGGATCCTCTGGGCGCGCTGCGAAGAATCCGCAGCGTGTGTCGAGGGCAAGCCGTCATCGCCACGGCCTGCCCCAGGCACAGCGCGAGCAGCGCTCGGCCCGTGTGCGAATTCGTGGGCGAGAAATCGGCGCACGGCGACTACTGGCACTACTGGAACATCAGCGCGACGGCGCTCAGCAGCATGTTGTTGGCGGCCGACTTTTCGCAGGTGACGCACGAGAGCCACTTTGTCCTGGCAAGCGAGCCGGGCCGTACCCCGTTCGCCACTCCACACGTGGCAATGGCCGCGACTGTCTAGGAAGCGAGAGCAGAGACCATGCGCGAATTGCCTGGCAGGTCGGGTGAGAGGGACGGCGCACGCCAGGCGGTCCGGCAAACCGAAGCCCACCCATCATCGCACGCAGCCCAGCCCGATTGGCTGCAAGCGTGGAAGGACGCGGCGCGCCGGCTCAAGCGCGAGGTGCGCGCGCTCTACCTGGCGTACCGCGATCCGCGCGTGCCGTGGCACGCGCGCGTGTTCGCCGGCGCGGTGGTGGCGTACGCCTTTAGCCCCATCGACCTGATCCCCGACGTTGTTCCGGTGCTGGGCTACCTGGACGACCTGGTGCTGGTCCCGCTGGGGATTGCGCTGGCCATCAGAATGATCCCACCGGAGGTGTTGGCCGAATGCCGCGAGCGCGCGCTACAGGAGCAGGACGGGCACCGGCCAGTGAACTGGGCCGCGGCCGCCGTCATCGCGGCCGTCTGGCTCGGGCTGGCGGCGCTGGCTGTGGTGTACCTGGCGCGGCGGCTGCAATGACCCTCACACAACCCTTCCAAAGGCTGGTCGCGCATGAGCCAGCTTTCTCCACTTCAGCCTTTGGAAGGGTGGGAAGAAGAAGGACGATGCTGCCATGAGCGACACTTCCGTCCGGTCGCAGCTTGAGCAAATCCTACAGGCCCATCGTGAGGACATGCTGCAATTCAGCCGCGACCTGATTGCCATTCCCAGCGAGAACCCGCCCGGCCGCGAGTACGGCGCTTGTGTCCAACGCATCCGCCAGGAGCTGGAGCGGCTGGGCCTGACGTACCAGACTTTCGACGCCCCCAGCGCCGGCGGCGAGCCGCGCACCAACCTGCTGAGCTTTGTGGGCGGCGGCCAGCGCACGCTGTACTTCCACGGACACTATGACGTGGTGCCGGCGCAAAGCCGCGCGCAGTTCGCTCCGCGCGAGCAGGGCGGCTACCTGTACGGGCGCGGCTCCGCGGACATGAAGGCCGGGCTGGCGGCCATGCTGTACGCGGCCTATGCCCTGCGCCAGGCGCAGGTCCCGCTCGACGGGCGCGTCGGGCTGTGCATCGTGAACGACGAAGAGACCGGCGGCCAGGGCGGGTCGGGTTACCTGGAGCAGATGGGCGTGCTGGGCCGGGACGGCATCGGCATGCTGACCATGGAGCCGACCGGCGGCGTGATCTGGAACGCCAATCGCGGCGCGATCAGCATGCGCGTCACGGTGAGGGGCAAGGCGGCGCACGTGGGGCTGCAGCACCAGGGCGTGAACGCTTTCGAGGGCATGCTGCGGGTGGCCGCGGCGCTGCAGGAACTGAAGGCAGAGGTCGAGACCCGGACGACGCGCTTTGCCACGCCAACGCCGGAAACCGCGCAGTCTGCGTCTCGCCGCACCTCAGGCGAGGCCGCACACTCGATCCTGTTGTTGGGCGGGCGCGTGGAAGGCGGCGCGAATTTCAACGTGGTGCCGGACTGGTGCGCGTTCACGCTGGACCGGCGCTTCAATCCCGAGGAGGACCTGGAGGCCGAGAAGGCGCGGCTGCTGGGTGTGCTGGACGATTGCCGGCGGCAGGGCATCGCGCTGGACGCGGAGGTCTTGCAGGAGGGGCATGCCAGCGGCGTGGACGCGGCGCACCCCGTGGCCCAGGCGCTGGCGCAGACGGTCGAGGCCGTGACCGGCGCGGCGCCCTGGTTCGAGATGTGCCCCGGCCTGCTGGAGATCCGCTGGTACGCGCGGCGCGGCATCCCGGCCCTGGCGTACGGTCCGGGCCTGCTGGAGTGCTCGCACGGGCCGGACGAACGCGTGGAGATCGAGCGCGTCTACCAGCACGCCCTGATCTACGCGCTGACGGCGGCAAGCACCCTTCCGAAGGTTGGGCGCGCATGAGCCAGCTTGCTCCAACTCAACCTTCGGAAGGGTCTCTCGGGCAAGCACCCTTCCGAAGGCTGGACGCGCATGAGCTAGCTTGCCCCATTTCAACCTTCGGAAGGGTAGGCCGCGACCGCTACTCCAGCAAGAACTCGAGCGCCCTGCCCCTGATCTGCCGCATCGTCAGCGCCGCGAGGTTGTCTTCCACGAATTCGATCACCAGGCTGAGCTTGCCGGCGCAGGTCACGGCGCCCAGCACCAGGTTGAAATTGACCAGGGGGAAGCCCACGCCCGGGTGCATGATCAGGCGCTCCAGCTCCAACGCTCCGTACTGGCGCGGAAAGTCCAGCCGGCCGAGATTGGTGACCGCCGCGCCGGTAGTGATTCTCTGCAACGAGTCCATCTTCTCGCGCTTGAGAATCGAGGAGACGACGTCATCCCGAGCGTGGAAGGCCGCCAGCTTGGGCTGCCGGGGGGCGCCTGCGGGGACGAGCCCGCCCAAGCGCTTGAAGTTGATGGCTTCCACGATAGTC
>CAYZKS010000084.1:0-13242 GCA_964478725.1 uncultured Anaerolineales bacterium | reverse complement strand
TGGATTTGCTGGGGGCCATTATAGCACCTTTGCAGCGAAAAAGAAACCCTTTGACTTGCCTAATTCGTGGTTTGGTGATACAATCGGCACGGTTTTTTGGGGGCGTAGACCAGGGAAGGTAGAGGAGACTAGATGGATCTGGCAAAGAAGATTCGCGACGTTCAGGATTTCCCTGTCAAGGGCGTTCTGTTCAAGGACATCACCACTCTGATCCGGGACCCCGACGCTTTTCAAGAAGCCATCGATGCGCTGGTCGACCATTACATCGACGAAGAGATCGACATAGTCGCCGCCATCGAGTCGCGGGGCTTCATTTTTGGGGCGCCTCTCGCCTACGAATTGGCTGCGGGGTTTGTGCCAATCCGCAAGCCTGGCAAGCTACCCGCGGAGAAGATCAGTGCCGATTATGCCCTGGAATACGGCACCAACACTCTGGAGGTGCACAAGGATGCCATTCGCCCTGGCCAGCGTGTGTTGCTGGTGGACGACGTCCTTGCCACCGGCGGATCAGCCAAAGCCTCAGCGGAGCTGATCGAGAGGCTGGGAGGCAAGATCGTGGGCATTGCCTTCCTTGTGGATATCACCTATCTAAAGGGCATGGAGAAGTTAGCGGCCTATGACGTCTTCTCTCTCATCCAGTTCTAGAATCCATTGACGGTGGATGTGCCATGGCAGACACAGAAAAGGAGCGGCTCGAGGCTGAGCGCGAGCGGACGCAGGAAGACCTCAAGCGTCTGCGGAGCTACTTGGAAGCAGAGGTAGATCGGATCATTGATGGCGGCGAGGACTCGGTCGATGCCGCCTCAGATGTGTACGAACGAGAGAAGACCCTAGCCATCATTCAGACCCTCGAGAAGAAGCTGGCCTCGATAGAGCATGCGCTCGCGACTGCTGAGAAGGGTGGCTACGGCATCTGCGAGATATGCGGAGAGAAGATCGACCCCGATCGTCTGGCCATCGTGCCGCATGCTACCACCTGCATCAAATGCCAACAGAAATTGGAGCGCGCCTCTCGTCGCCGAGTGCGCTCCGGCATGCGTTTCGATCAGGACTAGCGCACCCCGTCAAACCACACAGTAGCAAGGAGGTTCAGGTTGGGCAAACTCACAGAAATCCGCTGGCACGGACGCGCCGGTCAAGGAGTAGTCACTGCCAGCGAACTACTAGCGGAGACCGCACTGCACGAAGGCAAGTACTTCCAGGCATTTCCGGAGTATGGCGCGGAACGCATGGGAGCGCCAATCAAGGCCTACACCCGCATCAGCGACGAGCCTATTGAAGTGCACTATCAGATCCTTAGCCCCGAGATCGTGGTGGTGGTCAACCCCAACTTGCTTGGGTCAGTCGATGTGACCGAGGGTTTGGCCGCTGACGGAACGCTCATTGTGAATACCCCAGAGCAACCCGAGGCGATTCGCGCCCGCCTGGGATTGCAGGATAAGAAGGTGCGAGTCTTTGTGGTGGATGCCACACGCATCGCGCTGGACACCCTGCGCCGCGACATCCCCTCCACGTTGATGCTGGGCGCGATCGTTCGAGCAGCAGCCCCGGTGAGCCTTGAAAACGCATTACAGCTCGTCAGGGAGAAGCTGGGCACCAAGCTGCGCGCCGAAGTGGTAGAGAACAACCTCAAAGCTCTGCGTCGGGCCTACGACGAAGTGAAAGAAGGATAACGCACATGGCCAAATCACTGCCTACCTGGAAGGAAGTCAACCCTGGCGGCATCGTCACGGTGCCTGGCTCCACCGCCAGCTATAATACCGGCACCTGGCGAGCTTTTCGCCCGGTGCATGACATGAGCAAGTGCACCCATTGCCTGATCTGCTGGATCAACTGCCCCGACTCGGCTATCATCGTCCAGAATGGTCGCTGGGTGGCTTTTGACTACGATCACTGCAAAGGGTGCGGCATATGCGCCAACGTCTGTCCCATCAAGAAAGATGAACCGCATGAGGTGACAGGCCAGCCCGGCAAAGTCATCCAGATGATCGTCGAGAAGGACTAGGAGGATAGGAACCATGGTTGTATCCACGAAGATGGCCTTGGAGGGTGCCCACGCCTCCGCCCAGGCCATGCGCCAAATCAATCCAGACGTCGTTGCGGCCTATCCCATAACCCCTCAGACGGCTGTTGTGCAGACCTTTTCCCAATTTGTGGCGGATGGCTTGGTCGACACCGAGTTCATCACTGTCGAGAGCGAACATGCCGCCATGAGTGCCTGCATCGGTGCATCCGCTGCGGGGGGACGTGTGATGACGGCCACGGCCGCCAACGGGCTTGCGCTGATGTGGGAGGAACTGTATATCGCGGCTTCCATGCGTTTGCCCATCGTCATGTCTGTAGTCAGCAGAGCACTCTCCGCCCCACTTAACATCCACTGCGACCACTCCGACACGATGGGCGCACGCGACGCGGGATGGATCCATCTTTTCTCGGAGAGTGGCCAGGAGGCCTACGACAACACCATCCAGGCCGTGCGGATTGCAGAGCATCCAGACTTGCTCACACCAGTCATGGTCATGCAAGACGGCTTTATCACCGGACACGCAGTGGAACTGGTGGAGATGCTTGACGACCAGTCGGTCAGGGAGTTCCTCGGAACTTACAAGCCACAACACTCCCTGCTCGACATCGACCATCCCACCACTTTTGGCGCGTGGGACATGTACGACTATTACTTTGAGCACAAACGCCAGCAGTCGGATGCCCTGGGAAATGCGATGAAGATCATCTTGGACGTAGGGCAGGAGTTCGGCCAGAAGTTCGGCCGCCACTATGGCATCTTTGACGAATACGGCATGGATGACGCGGAAATGGCCATCCTGGTGCTCAGTTCCACTGCAGGCACCGCCCGCACGGTGATCAAAGCACTGCGCAAAGAGGGCATGAAAATCGGCCTTCTGAAGCTGCGCGTCTTCCGTCCGTTCCCGGCGCAGGAGCTGTTCGCAGCCCTGAAGGACGTCAAGGCGCTGGCGGTGATGGATCGCTCGATCTCATTCGGCGCAATGCAGGGCGCGGGTCCAGTCTTCCTGGAGACGTGCGCTGCCCTCCAGGTCGCGAACAGCAAGACCAAGGTAGCGAACTACATCTACGGTCTTGGCGGCCGCGATGTTCTACCCGACCAAATCGAAAAGGCCGCAGCCGATCTGCGCGAGATCGTGCATACTGGCGAGGTCAAGTCGCTGGTCAGCTATCTTGGATTGAGGGAGTAGGCCATGGCTATCACTTTGAAAGAACAATCGGCAAAGCCCGAAAGGATCGCTCCAGGCCACCGCTTCTGCGCGGGCTGCGCCGAGCCGATCATCCTTCGCCAGATCTTGAACGCAATCGACGAACCAGTGGTGGTGGGCGCAGCTACTGGTTGCGCGGAGATTGCTACCTCTCAGTACCCTGATACCTCCTGGAACGTTCCTTGGATCCACAATGCCTTTGAGAACGTGTCCAGCACGATAGCGGGCGCAGAGTCCATGTATCGCTCGCTCGTCCGACAGGGCAAGATTCCGGAGCGCAACATCCGCTTCATCGCCATCGGCGGCGACGGCGCCACCTACGACATCGGATTGCAGTGGATTTCCGGAGCGTTCGAGCGCGGCCATCGCTTCATTTACGTCTGCCTCAATAACGAAGCGTACATGAACACCGGCATTCAGCGCAGCTCCGCCACTCCATGCGGCGCAAGCACGACGACATCGCCTGCCGGCAGTGTCATTCCTGGCAAGGTGCAGTGGCGTAAGCCGCTGACCGAGATCATGGCCGCGCACAACATCCCATTTGTAGCGCAGGCCTCACCCAGCCATTGGCGTGATCTGATGGAAAAGTCGCGCAAGGCCGCTGCAGCCAACGGACCCTCCTTCCTCAACGTGCTCTCGGACTGCAACCGTGGCTGGCGTCACGCCACGGAGGCCTCCATCGAGGTCACCAAGCTGGCTGTGGACACGTGTTACTGGCCGCTGTACGAGGTCGACAACGGTGTTTGGAAGTTGAGCTACAAGCCACGCGAAAAGAAGCCGGTGGCCGAATGGTTGAAGACCCAGGGACGCTTCCAGCACCTGTTCCAGCCGCAGTTCAAGCATGTGATCGACGAGATACAGGCCAAGATCGACGAGGAGTGGAACAAGCTCTTGGCCAGGTGCGGGGCCTAGCTGCACAGCCCGGAAACCCGGTTTCCACGGAGACCGGGTTTCTGATCATGTGGCGGAGGTAGCCAACATGTCGCAGGTCCTGGTGTCGAACCACCCGCTCATCCGGCACAAGCTGACGCTGTTGCGCAACGTTGAGACCGAGCCCAAAAAGTTCCGCGAGCTAATCCGGGAACTGGCGATTCTACTAGCCTACGAGGCCACAGCTGACCTGAGGGTCAAGCAGACAAACGTGAAGACCCCATTGGCCAGCGTGGTGGGCTATGAGTTGACCGACAAGATTGGACTCGTGCCCATTTTGCGTGCCGGGCTGGGCATGGTGGAAGGCATCTGGGACATGATGCCCGCCGCCGAGGTCTGGCACATCGGACTCTACCGCGACCACAAAACTCTGCAGCCAGTCCAGTACTACAACAAGCTGCCGGTACACCCCACGGTGCAAGTCTGCCTCATCCTTGACCCGATGCTGGCTACGGGCGGATCTGCCGTGGCAACTGTGGACATACTCAAGCGATGGGGCGCCGAACGAGTCAAATTCGTGGGCATCATCGGGGCTCCCGAGGGTGTCGAACGCTTGGCGCAAGCTCACCCAGATGTGGATATCCACCTCGCAGCCGTAGACGACCACCTGACGCCAGAGCCCAGCAAAGCTGGCGATCCTCCTGCCGGCTACATCGTGCCCGGACTGGGGGACGCGGGCGACCGACAGTTCGGCACTGGCTGAGAGCACCCAACCGGATCTCCGGCACTCGAAACGACAAGGCAGCATATGAATCTGTTGCCCTTTGTTACAGTCTTGACAGTAGCCATCGCGCTGTCGGTGCTCATCACCCCGTTGGCTGCGCGATGGGGTCAGCGTTTGGGCCTGGTGGATGTTCCGGGCGAACGACGCAAGCACGTGGGCGCTGTGCCGCGCACGGGCGGGATGGCACTATACGTATCCTTTGCAGTAGCAGCACTGCTTTCAGTCTTTATGGCGCGGCTGTTGCCCGCTCCCGAAGGCCCCGACCCCAAAGAACTCACTCGCCTGGCAGGCGTCCTTCTAGGCGGGAGCTTTCTGTTCGCCGTGGGCCTGTACGACGACCGCTTTGAGCTCAAGGCCGCCCCTCAGTATCTGGCGCAGTTGGTGGCTGCATTGATCGCCATCGCCACGTTGGTCTTTATCGAGCGAGTCATGAACCCGTTCACAGATCGTCTGGCTATCTTCCCCTGGTATGTGACCGCTGCCATCACTATCGTCTGGATCACCGGAATGATCAATACGGTGAACTTTCTCGACGGGCTGGATGGTCTGGCAGCCGGAGTCGCGGCAATTGTGGCCGCCGTGCTATTTGTACACATGCTGAGGGTGGGTCAGTACAGCGTGTCGCTGCTCCCGCTGGCATTGTTGGGCAGCACGCTGGGGTTTCTGCCCTACAACTATCACCCCGCGAAGGTGTTCATGGGCAGCACAGGCTCATTCTTCCTAGGCTACACAGTGGCCACCCTATCCATCGTAGCAGGTGCGCGCATGGCCACCGTGCTGCTCGTGCTGGCCATACCCATCCTGGATGTAGCCTGGCTGATTCTGGTACGTTTGCGTCGAGGCCGTAGCGTAGGTCAAGCGGATCGTCGGCATCTTCACTATCGGCTGCTAGACCTGGGCTTCTCGCAACGCCAAGTGGTGGCTGCCTACTGCATGCTCAGCGCAGCCTTTGGAGTGCTGGCGCTATTGATCTCATCGCGCCTGTTCAAGCTGGTGGCTTTGCTTGCATTGGGGCTGATCGCGGCCTTGGTGCTGGCCGCGGTCTCCCGGCTGGGAGAAGATCACAACCGCTGAGCAACATACCGGTAACCGGGTTTCCCGTATGAGACATGCGAATCGCGGCAGCAGTCTTCGCAGTTCCAGGACCGATTCCTAGTACTCCACACGTCGTTGCAGGAGTTGCTCCCCGAGTTTCTCCAGCAGAAGAATGGCCCCCGCAAACAACAGATCCACTCCAATGGTTAGGCCAAAGGCGTACGTCAGGTAGCCCACTCCAGTAAGCGCGTAGCCCCTCACATCCGCCGAAACCTGACGGACCAGTCCCAAGGCGTACACCAATCCGACTATCAGCGCCAAGAACAGCAACACCGGTCCCCACTGCTGACGATCCGATTCGCTGGGAAACATGGCGTTGCTGATGGCAAAAATGAGGTACAGCCACAGCCAAGCATCTGGAGCCCTTAGATAGATGAACAGATTCTTCACGAGGGTCTCGAGGCCAAGCGAGGGCAGCGGTGCGATGCCCAAACGCCAGCGCGCCAGCAACAGGATCGCGGCTGTACCGCTCAGCAGCGGCGCCAATCCAATCCAGCTCTCGCGAATGGGGTCCGAGTGGCGCACCACAACTGAACCCAAGCGTACGTTGCCCCCTCGTACGGCCTTGGGTCGCAGGGAAAAGCCCTTCGTCTGGACCCCTACCAGCCTCGCGGCCACGAGGTGGCTCACTTCATGCAGCATGATGCCTGGCAACAGGGCCAGGTATTGCAGCAGAATGGCCTTTTGCACATCTTTGGTCAGAAGAAGCCCCAAGCCCTGCATGTGCCTGTTCA
This sequence comes from uncultured Anaerolineales bacterium, assembly GCA_964478725.1. Taxonomy (GTDB): domain Bacteria; phylum Chloroflexota; class Anaerolineae; order UBA2200; family UBA2200; genus CAYZKS01. The sequence continues at coordinate 6,529 of CAYZKS010000084.1, read as the reverse complement.
GCCAACGCTTCAGCAGAAGCAAGGGCACCAACATCACCGGCAGCCAAGCTACCGTCGTCCACTCGCTTGTCATGTCCTAGCGCTTGGCCTTGGCCACTGTAGCTTGCCTAACAATGGGCACGAACTTGGCCGCCACCAAACTGGCACCCCCCACCAGAGCGCCATCGATCTCGGGCTGCGCCATGAACTCGACGATGTTCTCCGGGGTCACACTGCCCCCGTACTGGATGCGCACGGCCTGGGCTGCCGCCTCACCGTACAGGTCAGCGAGTGCACCTCGAATGGTCAGGCCGATGACCGCATTGGCGCCTGCGCCTGTTGCCGCCTTGCCAGTGCCGATGGCCCAGATGGGCTCGTAGGCAAACACCAAGCTGGTTACCTGGGCCGCTGTCAAGCCCGACAGTGCCGCCCTCACCTGCGAGCCGACAAAAGCTTCGGTCTCCCTTGCTTCATTCTGGGCCAGATTCTCGCCTACGCACACAATTGGCAGTAGAGCATGAGCCAGCGCGGACTTGACCTTGCGATTGACCGTCTCGTCGGTCTCGCCAAAGTACTGGCGACGCTCCGAATGGCCAATGATCACATACTGGCACAGCTCCTGCAGCATCACTGGCGAGACCTCGCCAGTGAATGCGCCCTTTTCTTCCCAGTGCATGTCCTGCGCGCCCAGCTTGATTTGCGATGGTCTCAGCAACTCGGCTACGGCGGCCAGGGCCGTGAAGGGCGGGCACAGCACCTTCTCCACCCCCCCGATCCCTTCCAAGTCGTGCCGCATCTCGCGCACCAGAGCTGTGGCTTCTGCTACCGTCTTGAACATCTTCCAGTTTCCTGCGATGATGGGCGTGCGCATGGTTCCTCCTTGAGAACTTGCTACTACGTCTTCAATGCCAATTCCGGTCCTGTCTTGAAAGCAGCCGGATTCCCACCCGACTACAGCTGCCTGGCATCCAATAGCCTGACAGCGCTTGCCACGGTCTCTGCCGTCGCTTGCAGAGCCGACACATGGATATGGTCGAGCACGTCGTGCTCAGTGTGATACACGGTCTCGGCACGGGAATCGCCCGAAACATCCAGGGAGGCTGCTCGGAACCCTTTGACCAGGAATGGGTGAAAGTCGCTGTTGCCAATCCAATAGTATTGTTTCCGTATGCCAGGACACGCTTCCTCCAGCAAGGCGTTCAGTCCACGATCCGTGAGGCGCGGCGGGAACAGCCCCGATCCACGCACATAGCGCAAGTGCTTGCCTGAGCCCACCATATCGAGGTTGATCACGTACGTGCGCTGGCGGTCGAGATCAGTCTGTTTCACAAAGCGCTGCGAACCGATCAGGCCCAGCTCTTCGGCGGTGAAGAGCACATAGTGCATCTTCAGGTGCTGCGGCGGCGCAGCGCGAAAATGCTGAGCCAGTGCCAGGACGACTCCCACTCCAGACGCGTTGTCGTTTGCTCCAGGAGAAAAGGTTCTCTCGTGCGACACAAATGCATACAGCGTTTCGAATGCCAGAAAGGTCGAAGCCAGCCAAAGACCGGCGGCACGCGCCGCTTGCCACACGGCCAGCGGCGCATAGGGCCAGCGCATGTCCAGCCAACGCAGGAGCGCTGCCGCAGACAGAACCAGGATAGTGGGTAGCATCGCCTTCAACAGCAGCCGCTGCAACTTGGGCCACCACTCGCCTGGGACACGGTTGGCCGCCGCACTATCCAGATGGGCACAGAGAAGCAGATCGGCCTGTGCCTCACCTGCAGGAGCCTGAGTCGCATGCAGGTTCTCACTACGACGCCCTGAGCCTGCGCTAGCTCGCTGGCGGGCCTGGGAGATCGCTCGGGGCAGGGTGAAGAAGACCACCAGGTAGATCAACATGTCTGCGGGCGAGTCGATCAGACCAGCGACACAGTACACCAGCAAGGCCGCGCCCGCCAACATCAAGACGCGAGAGGTAAACGGTGCCGGGAGGCCAGTCACAGCCAGTCGCCGCACTTCCTGGCATGAGCTGCCAAGCTCTTGTGCCAGATAGTCTATGGCGCGCTTCTCCTGCGCGCTGCCCGCCGGCCGCGGTCCCACACTCACGGCCAGTTCCTCCACGACACGGTATGCGGCTTGTCCCAGGTTGTCGCAAGGCATGCATCCAGCTTCTCTACAGCGTGCTGCAAAACCAAGCTAGTATAGCATGGAGTAGGAGGATGCGCCAATACGCGGACTTGGCCGCTGAGACAATCTGCTGTATAATCGTCTCGATCGCCGCATGCGCGGAGCCACGAATTTGCCCAGCAACGTACACGCATCTCGTGGCAAAGGCAACCTCTCAAGGACGAGAATTACCCGTGGACGACATCCCCGACGCCGCCGACAGTCAGCTACTCAATCACATAGGCAAGTGTTTGCCCATCCTGGCAGATCTCAGCCGCAGTGATCTGCTGCTCTACCTGCCGGTGGAAGAGCACGCGGCTGTCGTCGCGCTGCAATCCAGACCGCACTCGATCTTTCCGATGTACGCCGAGGACTTGGTTGGAACGCGGGTGACCTCGCAAACAGCCCCCTGGGTCTTCCCTGTCCTACGCGGAATCGGGCTACCGCGGGGAGCCCAGAGCGGCATGGTCAAGAACGCGCCGATCGTGCGAGAGGTGCTGCCCGTGTTGGGGCATGCCGGACGCGCTATTGCGGCACTGAGCATTGAGACCAACCTGCTCGCATACGAGCGTCATCGGCGCCGAGCCAAGGCCTTCCGCCGGGCGCTCCAGCAGTTCCAGGAGATGGTGCTGCGGGGCGAGCTGACAGGTGCAGAGAGACTGTCTCCATTTGGGGAACACGACGGCGTCCTGTTGGTAAATGCTCAGCGCACGATTCAGTATGCCAGTGGAATCGCCGCCAACCTGTTCCGCCGCATCGGCTACATGGGCAATCTGGTACGCCGCAGCGTGTACTCGTTGGATACTGCCGACGCGGAGCTCGTGGACGAAGCCCTGAGCCGGGGGGTATGTGTCGAGCGAGAAAAGGAGGAGCACGGCCGCATCTTGGTGCGCAAGGCCTTGCCGATATGCAGACACAGGGTCTGGTGGCGTCCTATCGCAAACTGCGGAGCCGACCCACAGACTCCGGCACCGTCGGGCCGCATGCCGGTCGGTGTGATGGTCACTTTGCACGACGCGACTTCGGCACGAGACAAGGACCGTGAGCTCAAGGCCAAGATGGTCATGATCCAAGAAGTGCATCACCGCGTCAAGAATAACCTGCAGTCCATTGCCTCTTTACTGCGACTGCAGGCGCGACGCACCACTTCCCCTGAGGTGGAGACAGCGCTTTTGGATACGGTGAACCGCATCCTGAGCGTGGCCGTGGTGCACGAGTTTCTATCATACGACACCGGGGGAGTCATCAATCTGTTGGAGATCTCGCAACGCATTGCCGGTCAGATGAGCAGTGTGCTAGATTCGAGCAAGAGCATACAGTTCCAGGTCAGCGGACCGAGCATCTTCCTCTCTTCACAACAGGCCACCGCTTGCGCCCTGGTGATCAATGAACTGCTGCAGAATGCGCTGGAGCACGGCTTCGAAAGCCGCAGCCAGGGTACGATCAGCATCGACCTGACAGATGACGGGGAGTGGGTGGGCATAGGTGTTGGCGACGATGGCGCTGGTCTGCCCGGTGAGTTCGAGTTGGACACCGGACGCGGTCTGGGACTGCGCATCGTTCAGTCACTGGTGGAAGGAGACCTGAAAGGCAGGTTCGAATTGCGTCGCGACCGTGGGGTAAGGGCTGTCGTAACCTTCCCCAAGACACTACTGGGAGGTGCAGGAAGTTGAACCGCAAGCGGATCCTGATTGCAGACGATGAATCGATTATCCTGATGGACCTGCGGGAGATGCTGGCCAACCTGGGCTATCTGATCGTGGGTGAAGCCAGCGATGGCCAAAGTGCCGTAAACATGGCGCGGGAGCTTCGGCCAGATCTTGTAGTCATGGACATCATGATGCCTGCCATGGACGGAATCGAGGCGGCCAAGCTGCTCACGGCAGAGAGGATCGCTCCTGTGCTCTTGCTGACCGCCTATAGCCAGGTGGACCTGGTGGAACGCGCCAAAGATGCAGGCGTGGTGGGATACCTGGTCAAACCCTTCCGCGAATCCAACTTGGCCCCGGCCATCGAGGTCACGCTCGCACGCTTTGAAGAGTTCGAGGCTCTGCGCAAAGAGGTGGACGATCTCAAGGACAACCTGGAAACGCGCAAGATCGTGGACCGCGCCAAGGGCATTCTGATGACCACGCAGGGCCTTACCGAACAGGATGCTTTCCGACGCATCCAGAAGATGAGCATGAACACTCGCCGCCCGATGAAGGAGATTGCCGAGGCGATTGTTCTGGCCAATGAGGTCAAGGAGTAGAAGGCTCACCGCAAGATGCAACTCGCTGAGGAGTTAGTCGCAGAGCCAATGCAGAGCCCAGGCAACGAACTGCGGGCGGCCGGTCCGTCCCTAGCTTGCCCCGCACGGTCAACGCCGGAGCGGGGCCAGTAGCGCCACATGAGACCACACTTGCTGCACTTGCAGACGGCCTTGCCAGGAATCGTGCTCGGCTTGCTACTCGTGCTTATCAGCTTGCTCCTGGCCTGGCTGCCATGGAAATGGGCTGGGCTTTGCGTTCTGGGTGGAGCGCTTCTGCTCGGATTGCTGATCAGACCGGAATACGCCCTATGTCTTCTGGCACTGGCGGTGCCATTTGGCTCCCTGCGCACGGTTGCGCTGGGGCCATTCAGTGTGGGCATGGCCGAGCTTCTCAGCCTTCTACTGTTGGGCGGCTGGCTTGCGCGTTCCGTCGCGGCACGACGTATCGAGATCCCCCAAGCACCACTGCTGCTGCCACTGCTGGCCTTTCTGGGCGCGGCTGCGCTATCCATACTGCCCGCCAGGTCACTGGAACTCTGCGCCGAAGAGATTGTGAAGTGGCTGGAGGTGCTCATCATCTACCTCGTCATGCTTGGTTCCCTCAGCGCTGCGGGCCAAGGCGCGCCGTCCTCGCAGAGTGGTGCCGCAAGTTGCGCTGTGCCATCTGTGGCACACATGGTAGTTTGGGCCATGCTGGCGGCAGGCAGCGCCGAGGCTCTAGTGGGCATCTATCAGTTCCTGCGAGGCGTGGGGCCGGAGGGATTCATTCTATTTGGCCGATTCATGCGGGCATACGGCCACTTTGCCCAGCCCAATCCGTTTGCGGGATACCTTGGCTTGACCCTGCCCCTGGCATACGCCTTGATGCTCCAAGCCTTCGAAACACGACCATCCTGGCGCAGAGGCAGCAGCCTTCAGGCTGCTGCCTGCGCGGTCGTCCACCCAACTGACGCCTCCGAGCCAGATGCGCGTCAGACCAGCCCCGCCACGGCCGAGCGCCGGCTCGGCATCGCGCATGTGGCCGTGCGTTTGGCCGGCCTTGCGGCGCCAGCGGCTGCGTTCGGCTTGATGACATTGGCTGTAGTCATGAGCTGGTCACGCGGGGCATGGGTGGGAGTGGCAGCCGCTCTGATTGGCATTACGGTGTTGCGCAGCCGACGCGCGTTGGTCATGGTAATCGCAGCCGCGCTGCTCGTTGTCTACGTGCTTCTGGCGGGTGGAGCGCGCTACCTGCCGCCTGCCTTGGTCCAACGCGTATCCGACTTCTTGCCCTACGCGGGCGGCATGGACATATCCACAGTGCAGGTGACTGACGCGAATTATGCCCTGGTGGAACGCATGGCGCACTGGCAAGCGGCTGCGGGCATGTTGGGCGATCACCCCTGGCTGGGCGTGGGCATTGGGAATTATGCGGTGGCGTATGCACGCTATGCCATCGGGCGCTGGCGCGACCCCTTGGGCCATGCCCACAACTACTACCTCAACATCGCAGCCGAGACAGGCCTGGTCGGACTGAGCGCCTACCTGATTCTAATGACGGCTTGCTTGCTCCACGCCTGGCGCGTGTTACGGCGCACCAGTGGCTACTGGCGCGCGGTGGCTCTGGGAGCGCTCGGGGTGCTGGTGCATCTCTCAACGCACAGTCTCTTCGACAATCTCTACGTGCACAGCATGAATGTGCAGCTTGGGCTCGTGCTCGGCTTATTGGGCGTGGCAGGAAAGAGCGCGTGTGACAGCGCAGCGCATCGGGATTGACTACACTTCTGCAGTGCGCCAGGGCGCTGGAATCGGCCGCCTCACACGCGAACTCGTGCGCGCCCTGATCGATCTGGACACGGACAGTCGCTACATCCTGTTGGCCGCCACCGCAGGAATCCACGGCGTCTCCCCTGCCCTACGCGCCGTGCAGGGCCACCCCAATGTACAGGCAAAAACCCTGCCCGTGTCTGATCGCCTGCTCAACCTGATCTGGCACCGGCTGCGCCTGCCGTTGTGGGTGGAGTACTGGGCCGGTCCGCTGGACATTTTCCATTCGCCCGACTTTGCTCTGCCACCTGTGCGCAGCGCGCGCAGTCTGGTGACCGTGCACGACCTATCCTTCATGCGCGTCCCCGAGTGCTCAGATCCGCGCCTGCGGGCCTACCTGGCGCG
>CAYZKS010000083.1:0-13414 GCA_964478725.1 uncultured Anaerolineales bacterium | reverse complement strand
AGCAGGGACTTTCAGTACCCTAGAATCGGGTCGTTCGACTGCAACTCATAGTCGGCGCTATCGTGGACGTGTACATTGACTACTTTCAGTACCCTAGAATCGGGTCGTTCGACTGCAACAAGGATGCGGCCGTTGGTGGCCAGTGTTTCCTCGACTTTCAGTACCCTAGAATCGGGTCGTTCGACTGCAACGTCTGGTAAGGCACGACGAGGATCACCAGCAGCAGGACTTTCAGTACCCTAGAATCGGGTCGTTCGACTGCAACTGGATAAGTCGTATCAGGAGCAACCTGGCTATTGCCTTCTTTCAGTACCCTAGAATCGGGTCGTTCGACTGCAACTTGCCTGCCAACGTCCAAGGCCGTTCCCATCCGTCCTTTCAGTACCCTAGAATCGGGTCGTTCGACTGCAACTCCTGGTGCTCGGTAGCGTTCGGCCAGTCGCCGTCTCTTTCAGTACCCTAGAATCGGGTCGTTCGACTGCAACAACGATTCGAGCGGAGACCAGTTCGGAATACTGGACTTTCAGTACCCTAGAATCGGGTCGTTCGACTGCAACCTGTCACCCGACCCAGGACGAGGCCGCAGCGCAGATCTTTCAGTACCCTAGAATCGGGTCGTTCGACTGCAACAACGCGGAGCGCTGGGGCGTGGCGGGCCTCAACATTGACTTTCAGTACCCTAGAATCGGGTCGTTCGACTGCAACGCGATGGCGCGCAGGATCAGCGCGGCCCATATCGCCTTTCAGTACCCTAGAATCGGGTCGTTCGACTGCAACGCAGCGGCGGTCGTCCGCTGTAAACTTGCCTTTCAGGACTTTCAGTACCCTAGAATCGGGTCGTTCGACTGCAACACACGACACCCGCGACTGCTACGGCCAGCACTACGAACTTTCAGTACCCTAGAATCGGGTCGTTCGACTGCAACTGAAGTGGGCCGAGGCCAGGGCGGTTCGCAAGATGCCTTTCAGTACCCTAGAATCGGGTCGTTCGACTGCAACGTCCTTAAATGGCCATGGCCCCCAGGCCTCATTCCACCTTTCAGTACCCTAGAATCGGGTCGTTCGACTGCAACGTGCGGAGACGGTGAGCGCGGGCGCGTGGCACTTCTCTTTCAGTACCCTAGAATCGGGTCGTTCGACTGCAACAACCAACCCCCAAGCCCCACCCGTCGGGCAATAGGCCTTTCAGTACCCTAGAATCGGGTCGTTCGACTGCAACACCACTCCAGCATATCCGAGTCACGCTCGCCGCATTCCTTTCAGTACCCTAGAATCGGGTCGTTCGACTGCAACTCCTGGGGCGCGACGCCCTGGCAGGCGCTGAACGTGAAGGCTTTCAGTACCCTAGAATCGGGTCGTTCGACTGCAACCGCTCCGTGTTCTTGCTGTGCGTGCGCGTGTTCTCGCTTTCAGTACCCTAGAATCGGGTCGTTCGACTGCAACTCCCGGCCACGTCGTGGGTGGCGTCTTGACATCTGCTTTCAGTACCCTAGAATCGGGTCGTTCGACTGCAACACGCTTGGGCGGCTGCCCGGAGGGGTCATTTGCACCCTGCGGGCCGCGGCAGAGGTCGCCATGGGCATTCTGGCGCGATGGGCGGCGCCGTTGCGAGATGGCGCGTGATGCCATACACGGCGGGGCCCGAAAACGTCATTTCGCTGTGGAAACGCCTCCTTTTTCGAACGCGACCGAGCGCGGGAGGGCTGCAGTATGCCTCAGGCGGGACGGGTTTCAGCGCACGCCTACGCGTTCAAGCTCTACGTCGGCACAGTATAGCCGATACTCGCAATCCACGCAACGCGAGCGCTTGCGCGTGGGCGGCGGCATGCGCTCGGCAGCGAGCATGGCGCGGATGTCCTGCACGGCGCGCAAGACGCGTTGCTTCTCTTCTGGCTGGATCTCCACGGCAGCGGCGCGGCGCGTAGGGATGAGGTAGAAGAAGGCGCGCCAGACCGGCTTGTGCCAGCTGTCCTCGATGAGCAGCGCATAGGCTGCCAATTGGTGCCGGTGGTTGCGGCCAGGTATGCGACGCGTGCTCTTGAATTCCACCGGCATGGCTTCGCTGTCGGTGAGGATCAGCATGTCGAGGTGACCAGATAGCGCCAGGCTGCGCGACGACAGCGCGACGCTGAACACACGCTCGCCTTGCGCCAGCCCATAGGCACGAAGCGATCGCCGTTCCTCCAGGTCGCTGGTGCGCTCGTGCTCTGCTTTGCCGTCCTGCATCTTAAAGGTGGCGCGCCTGGGCACAGGCAAGCAGTAGGTGAAGAACACCACTCGCGGGCAGTACAGCCATTGTTTGACGTCGGTGACCGTGAGAGTGGGCATGGCCAGCGGCAGAACAGCCATCACTGGGGTGCCTCCGCCTGTTCTTCGGCAGCCCGGTTATGGATCTCCAGGCCCTGTTGCAGGTCGCGGTCGCAGATGGGATATAGGAACACTTTGCCGGCCTTCTTGCCCATCTTGCGCTTCACCTTGAGCATCAGCTCCTCCTGCAGATTGCGATGGAGCGGGCCGAGAAAGGCCGAGTACTGGATGCGTTCCAGGCCATAATCCAGGCAGATATCGGCCACCTTGGGACGCAGCCTGTCATCCGGGATGTCGTAGACCACCAAGCATTTCATGTGCCAGAGCACCTCGCGGCCATGTGGGCCCCGTTGCTCTCACCAGCCGCAGACGAAGGGGCGATAGGGGCCCTCGCCGCGGACAAAGGTGGCGATGTGACGCGCCTGGCACTGCAGTATGGTGCGCAGCATGCGTTTCTGCTTTTCATAGCGTTCGCGGCCCTCCAGTCGCGCCAGAACTCCATCGGCGATGGTCTTGCGCGTGTCTCTGGTAAGCATGCCCTGGTCGTCCACCTCCAGCCGCACGCCCTTGTTGAGCAGACCAAAGACGACGCGGTCCACCACCGCCACGCGAAACTCCTCAATCAGGTCGAGCACGAGACTGGGCTTTCCTGGCCGGTCCACGTGCAAGAAACCCGCATAGGGATCCAGGCCCGCCAGCAGCGCCGCAGACTCGACCTGGGCGTACAGGATGCCGTAGCCGTAGTTGAGACAGGAATTGACCACATCGCGCGCGCCGCGCGTCTCCCGACCGTCCCAGTCCACATCGGCCAGCAGCAGTTTGCCCAGGGTCTGCCAGTACAGCTCGGCCCCGCGTCCCTCGTGATTCATGATCTGGGCGCGCACCGAGTCCACGCAGTCTGCGTTCTGAAGGGCCGCCAGGCCGTCGGCCAGCACCTGCAGGCCAATGGCGCCATCGCGCGCGTCACGATACAGGTCCCGGTCCTTGCGCTTGCGGTACTTGGCCATGTAGCGCAACTGGTTGGCCTGGCTCTGCAGCTTGCCCACCGCAAAGGCGATGGCAAGCGCCACGCCGCGCCGGTCGTTGTAGGCCAGCAACTGCTCTCTGCGCGTGCGCACCGTACCCGACAGGGCCGGCGAGACGATGTGGGCGTAGGGGCGGCCGCTGAAGTTGAGGAAGGTGATCTGGATGCCGCGCTCCACGCAGGCGGAGATGACGTCCGAAGACACGCCGACTCCCCCGGCAACCACCAGGACATGCTGCAAGTGCAGCAAGGGCACCTCCTGTTGCACCTGTTTGCCCTTGCGCACCTGCAAGCGTTCGGAATGCAGGCCCAGGAACGCGCCAAAATCGTGCACGGCCAGGCAACCGCCCTCTAAGGTCTGCGCTTCGCTCATGGCGTGGACTCCCCAATCTGGTACCAGCCGTTGCCCTTGACGGCGTCCTTTCCGACGTGCGTGAACTGCCCCCACAGCAGCCAGGGCAGGAAGGGCCTCAGGTCGCCGCTGTACGTTACCGAACCCACCAGGCCGCCCATGGGCGTGCGCCCATGCCGACGCGTGGAGTAGCTCTCCAGCTCTACCCAGCGCGTGCCGTTGTGTGCCAACTCCACGCTTTCCGCCAGGTCCAGCAGGCCGCGGAAGTCCAGGTCAAGCGGCGAGTCGCAGTAGGCGCGGGCCAAGGCGGAGAGTCGCTCGAAGAGGCGCTGCACGAACGGCCGGAAGCGCGGCGTGTGCAACAGCGCTCCGCGCTCGGTAAGACGCGTGGGGGTCAGGAACGAAATGGTCAAGACGCCAGAGGCGGGCATGAGCTGTTCTGACCTGGCCAGCACCTGGGCGTGGGTTATGGGCACGTCGGGGACGCTGACCATGGGGTCGCTTTGCTGCATGATCTGCTGGCGCTCTCCGGTGAGCGGGTTTTCGGCCCAGATGGCCTGGAGCGTGAACGCGCCGCGGCGCCAGTTGTTGGCCTCTAGCTTGCGGCCCAGTCCGTCCTGCTGCAGGCTTTGGGCGGCGACGACCACGTAGGGGAACAGGGTCAACGCGCGAGAGAACATGGTGAGGCCGAACTCGAGCGCGTCTCCCGGCTGGTACTTGCAGGCTGCGTTCAGCGGGGGCTCGACGGTGTAGGGGCGCGGAAGGTCAGCGCCGCGCTGGGCCTCGTCGTCCACAGTGGCCAGCAGGAAGCTGACAGGGCAAGCAGCGTGCAACGCGCAAGGCTGGCACGAGGTGTACTCGCGCTGGGCGCAGAACTGGCGGCGCAGGACGTTGAACAGCGCGCCGCGGATGGCAGAGCCCTGGTGCTCGTTCAGTTCGATTGGCGTCTGCACTTCGGTCACGAAGCGCAGGCGATGGGCGGTAAAGTGGTGCATGGGAGATTCCAGTCTGGTCTTTCCCTTCTGCGATTGAAATCGCTCACCAGGGGCCGTTGGCCGGTCGTCGGCCTGCGCCGACGAAGACAAGGTGTCCCCCGTCCACGCAGGTGGACGGCCGGCCAACGGCCCTGGCTGGACTGACTTCAGTCAGTGTCTGTGTCTGCCGGTACCTCCTCAGACGCCTCCTCCCACTCGGCCAACAACTCTGCTGCGCCGTGGTGCTCTTTCTGGCGCTTCACGTAGCCGACGATCTTGTCCACATCCCAGCGGCTGACGCTGAACGCGCCGTAGGCGCCCTGCCACTTGAACTGCGCCTGCGGCTTGAGGGTCTCGTTGACGAAATGCGACGACACGCCCTTGCACTGTTTCACCAGGTTCGCGATGGTGACTGTGCTGGGAAGGGTCACGACCAGATGCACGTGGTCGGGCATGCCGTTTAGCGCCAGTACCGCGCAGCCCAGGCCCTGAGCCTCGGCCTCGATGTTGCGGTGGACGCGGCGCTCGATGTCGGGCGTGAGCAGCGGCAGCCTGTCCCAGGTGGCCCAGACCAGGTGGACGAAGAGGGCGAGTTTGTTGCGGCGCATAGGGCCTCCCTTCTTTTTCGCGATTGAAGTCGCCCTTGCGGGACGCTGCGTGCCGGGCATCCCTCTTCAGGGACGCACTCTCCTTGTGGGCAGGGCCTGCGCAGGGCCGAGTTCAGTCGGTGTCTCGTATCACCCCCCCGATCCTTTCATAGAGCGTGTACGACTTGCTGGATCGCGCCAAGCGATACGGCAGGACGATATGGTGCACGATGCGCTCGCGGCCCAGCCTGACTCGCTCGGCAGAGAAGGTGTTGACCTGGTCAAAGCTGAGTGACGAAGTGCAGTCATCCAGCATCTGGAGAATCCCCGCAAGCTCGAACTGCGTCTGCTGCTGGTCGACCTGTATGTAGGTGTCGGGCAAACTCGCGACGACCTGCGGCGCCTGCACCAGTTGCACGAAGCTGCCGCGTTTGCCGAAATAGTTGACCTGCAGCAAGAGCGCAAGCACAATGTGGCCTTGGTCGTCCGGCACGTGAAAGCCAACACCGAGGCTGCCCGCATAGTGCACGTACTCGCGAAAGGCGATTGTTCTCTGAAATGGCCCTGCGTCGGCGCTACCCTCATGGTCCGGGCCCCTGCGCGGCTTCAGCACCTTGGCGAATAGGTTAGTCACAGTCGCGCGTTGCGGGGGATCAAGGGCACACCTTGCGTCGCGTATGGTAGGCCAGACGCTCCGAGCCTCGACCAGCCCGAGCGTACGACATGCCGCGTCAAGCAACGCCATCTTGATGGCAAACGGGCTTGGAACCAGGAGCGATTTGGCTCCGGATCCTGTGGCCGCGCTGCTCTTAAGTGAGAACAGGCTGACCTGCTGGTACTCTGCAAGAACCCACATGTTCGGTTCCCCATCTAGTCGGCAAGGGCAAGAGTGTATGGCTCGCTGGTCCGCACGACCTCTGCCATGACCTCCGCAAAGCCACCGACCGACTGGAATGGCCGCAGGGTGATCGCGTTGGGCCGCAGGGAGCTGATCGCATTGGCGACTCGCCCCAACTCCGCCTCAAATGCCGGATTCAGGGCGCTGAGCGCGGGCGCCGGAACGACATCGTGGCTCAGAGCCACCACTCCGCGCAGGTCAACGATATGCGGATTCTGGGCCGCTCGCATGGCTCCCGCCGGCTCAATCAGCGTATGCAGCAGGCTTTCCAACAACGCTTTCTGCCTCTTGGCGCGCCCTTCGGCTTCTATGGCATAGGTCTGCGTGATGTCATTGAAACCGATACGGGCAAGTTCCAGGTTGACCACAATCGCGTACTGCCCGCTGGAGGCGGGCCGGTAGAAGATGGCCTGCCCGATGTTGGCCTGGCGCTCGTCCTCAGCTTTGGCGGCGTCTCGAGTCCCCTTGCTGCGCTCCGAGGCATACTTGACGTGAAAGTACGTCTCGGTCTCGACGTTGCCAGGCACACCGACAGCCCAGCCATACTCCACCACGCTCTTGCGTGGGATCGAGCGCCCGCCCGCCGTGACCAGAATGCCCATCATGTCGCTCACCGCACAGGTCTTGATCATGTCATCAACGCCACCTGCGTCGGACTTGCCCTCCAGGCCCCCGATAAAGTCCGCATCGGCGTTGATGCGATTAGCATTGAACGTCAATGCGCCCGCGCTGAGGGGCAGATTGTCTCGAAGGGCAATGCGGTGAAGATGCTCCGAGTGGATGTGCTTGAACATGTCGCCGCTGATGGCGTTCACATTGTGCAGTTGTCCATCAACTCCAACGACGTTGACCATGCGGGTACTGATCTGGTTGCCCTCGCCTCCTTCATTGTTGAGGCTATGCATGTCCAGTGTGGCCAAGGCGCTCACCGCCAGGGCATACAGTTGCTTCGCAGTCATGTTGCTCCCTTCTTGAAAGTAGTTTCGATCAGCATCTGCATCACGCTCTACTCATCTGCCAAGGTCGAGTCATCTTCCAGTTGATCCCCGCTCCGTTCACCTGGCAGCATAGCCTCTTCTCCCGGCTGCTCCCCTCCCTTGAGTCCGGCCCAGGGCGTGCGTGCATAGCCGTATGCTACCAATAGGTTGCAGACCACCTTTGCTCCGTATGCGTCGACCAGGCGCACGATGTCCTCGATATCCTGGGTGCGCACTCCCTTGCGAAGCCGCTGCCCTGTACGCTCGAATTGCTGTTCGTTTTCGGTGTTGTAGTCGCGAAGGAACTGGGTCAGTTCAGCGACGAAATCGTCGGCGTAGTTGGCCTTGCGCGCCAGACGCTGTCCGAGTCCGTAACGCACGGTGAAGCCCGGCAGGTTCTTAGCCTTGCGCGCCTGCGGAATCACTGTACTGTGGCGAATGGCGTACGCAATGTTCTGAAAGCCAGAGTTCTGGACAATGGTTTCAAGTCGCTTTTCTGTATTCATGAGTAGCACCTCCAGGTTGGTTGTGGTAAGGGCAGGGCACCGGCGTCCCCGCTCTATCTCGCGCATGAGGAAGCCGCCATATGCAGTCGTGAACTCGAAGAATGGCCTCAAGTCATTGCCAGAGACAAAGTCGCGATAGAACACCAGGAGTTCGTAGGCATCGGTGTGAGTCTCATCCAGACGGCCAACGATCTGACGGTGCTCCGCCAGGAGGGCATGGAACTGTTGCAGCTCCTCCTTTTCACCGGCGCGCACCCAGCTTGGGAGGCCCAGGGCTGCAATGTTCATAGTGGCAGCCGAGTTGCCAAGGTTCTTGTAGAAGGCTGTCTGCAGACCACTCACGAGATTGTCGGGCCGCTTGCCAAGTAGCCTTTCCTTGGTGGTGGGGGTGTGCGCTTCCTCCGCATACTGCAGGAATGCCTGCGCGTAGCGTAGTGAGGCCAGGATGTCCAGTTTGACTGCGGTTTCTGTGCGCACCATGGCGCCCCGATACTTCTGCATGATCTCGACGTGCATGCCCATCAGCAGATCGCGAGGCGCCAAGACATAGGTCTTGCGGTCTTTGGCGTTGCGCGGGTCTCTGGGATTGGCCACGATGTGAGTAATGGCGGCCTGGTAGAGGCCTACGGCCTTGAGGTACTCTGGCAACCAGAAAGCGTCGAGGTTCTGCATGCTGGCGCCATCGCACTTGGGGCGGTTCTGCCCCTTGCCTTGCGCAGGGTTGAGCAACTGAGCGGCCGTGGCCCGCTTGGGTTTGGGCAATCCTTTCTTTTTGCACACCTCAACCCAGAGCTTCTCGGCATTCTCCGCCTGGTTCGGTGTCGTTGCCAGCATGCTCAGCAGAGTCGCCAGCAGTTCGCCGAAGGCCGATCGTGCCAACCACCATTGCGCCACACAGTTGTTGTACGCGTCCAGCGCCCCTGGATTGATGGCGCGCAGGATGTCCCAATGCTCATGGATGCCTTTTCCTGCAAGCGCTTCGAGGGCTGGGTGTGGCTGGCCAGTGCGCCACGCCTTCTTGGCCTCAGTGGGGAGGCCTACTACGATGGCCAGGTACTCGACACGCCTTTGTTTCTCGTACTCATAGTTGGCCACCACCGCGCCGACCTCAGGGAGGCCTGCGGGCAACTTGGGGGCGTTCTTGGCGGTGCGCAAGAACGGGATCGGCACGAAGAACGGGCAGCGCTGGATCAGGCCAGCATCGAGTGGGGTCGACAGCTCCAGGCCATAGGCTTGCCCATGATCCAGCAGACGCACCTCGGGTCGGTCAACCCCGCACTGAATGAGCACCTCGCGCAAAACTGCCGCAGCGCCGAACGCCAACAGAGCGTCCGCGAACGTCCCGCTCGACTTGTCCACATAGTACACTCGCTGGCTCAAACCTCCTCCTTTCTGCTATTGCGCGCTCAACAGCGCCGTGGCCTGTTGGTCCGCAAGCCGCAGGCTACGCACCAGCAGGGCGTAGGCCAACCACTCATGGTGATGGTCAGGACGCACCACCCACTCAAATGGCTCCCTGTGCGGGTCTCCCTCAAGCGCGAGTCTGGCCAGATCGACGTGCCGCCGCACCTCTGGCGGCAACCCGGACAACGATGCCTCGATGCTCGCCCTCGACCACGGTCCCAGACAGAAGCCAGAGAATTCCTGCGAGAAAGGCCCATGGTGCCGCGCAATGGCGCTAAGGGCTGCCTGCGTTATGGACTCGTTGCCGCCCAATGCCTGGAAGAGCATCTCGACCACCGCGACGGCTCCTTCGACGGCGTGAGCGGGCCGTGGTCCCAAGGCCTGCTGAATACGCTGGTGCTCAACGTTGCGTTGGTCATAGTCGGTGTGCGCCAGAGGTCGGGCGGCCTCCCGGCCAAGTGCTTTCTGGTATCGGCTCGCCCACGCCTGCCAACCGTGTGAGAGTTTGCCCACGTCGTGCAAGGCGCACGCCAGCCATAGGGCTCGGGTCAAGATGCCTGGGCTCCAGTTAGCGGCGCGCTCCAGGACCGCGGCAGACCCATCGAACTGGGCAAGGATGCCTGCCTGCAGCGATTCGAACAGGCGACGGACATGATCCTCGTATGGCTCGAGGCGGTAGGTGGCAACAGGCAAGTCCGACGGCTGTGAGGCGCCTTCATCGATGAAAGAACGGAACTCGCCGCCCTCTTGCAGTAGCAGTCCTCTCAAGGGACTGTAGCTGGCGAAGCAGGGATGCACGCAGACGATGCCTGCGCCGCCAAGCTGTTTCACGTCCATGACATCTTGCCACTTCAGTTGGGTCCACTCCTCGCCTTGGGGGTGCGCGCATTCGACTAGGCGCTTCACTGTCCACGACGCCCCACCGGGTTGCCGCTGCTGCCATTTGGAGAATGCTCCTTTGAGCACCGAGGGCGGCAAGGAGAACCCCGTGGCAGCGTAGGGCGCTCTCAAGAGCGAATCCGGCTGGTCGTGGATCAAGACCCGACGGCTCTCGGCGTCGCGCACCAATTCGACGCCGGTCTGGGCAGTGACATCGCCGGCCAGCGCCTTGTCTATTTTGTCCCGAACCTGCATGCGAGTGATGCGCAGCCCGTCCAGAACGGAATGGTCGGCCTGGCCGCACACCGCGTCCACCAGCGCTTGCTCTTCTCGGAAGCCCATCGGCTGGTTGTCGTGCTGTTGCAGCCATGACCAGGCCGCCTTCATCTGCATCGCGAGCACATCGCTGTCCCTGAACGCGTATGGCAGCGTATTGGGCACGTCGTACACCCAGACGTCGCCTTGTTCTTCAGGGAAGCGCGCGCAGCGGCCCGCCCGTTGAATCAGGGCGGCAGCGGGCGCTAGATCAGTGTGGAGAGACAAGGCGGAAACGTCCAGGCCTACTTCCACCACTTGCGTGGTCACTGCGATTGCGTCGCAGTGGCTGCCCTTGGCGAGCTGGCGCTGCAGCTGTTGCTCCCAACGGCGGCGATCGTCCCGCAGGAACCGACTGTGCAGAAGCACGACATTATGGTCGCGCTGGCGCAGCGCGTCATAAATCGCCCTGGCGCGATCAACCTGATTGCAGATCACCAAGCTGCGGCCGCGGTGATGTCTGATGACCGTCTGTGCATCCAACGGCGACTGCGCCGCGTGCCAGGTGCGCGTATGCGGATGGCGGGCACCCCAGCGAGAGTCGATATCAACCAGTTCTGTGTCAGGTACGGTGACAACTTCTGCACGCAATTCGGTCGCCAGGGAGTCCAGCATATTGGTGCTCATCGTGGCAGTCATCACCAGCACTGGTCCCAGGCCCTGTAGCCGCGCCAGCATGTCCAGCGTCGTGGGCAATGTGCTGCCTGGGTCGAACAGGTGGAACTCGTCGAACACCAGATAAGCACCCGCCAAGGCACCGGCGTTGAGGTTGGCCTGCCGATGGGACAGTGAATAGGGCATGCTGAGGAAGCTGCTAAGCAGTTGGTCGATGGTCAGGAACACGAGATCGCCGCACAGGCGGGGATCATCACGTTGCTCGCCCGTGAGGATGGTGACCTTGGGCGACTTGGGGCCACCCAGGCTTTCGCGGGCCACCTGCCACTGCTGGGTTGCGAGCACGCGCATCGGCACCGCGTACAGGCACTTACGCGGCATGGCCGACGACACGTTGTGCACATAGTTGTAGAGGAACGCAGTAAGAGCAGCCCGTGTCTTGCCGCTGCCGGTCGGCGCTTGCAGAATGACTCGCTTGCCGGCGGCCAATAGATCTGCAACCTTCCGCTGAAAAAGATAAGGTCGATCCTCGGTATGCCACATCTCGCGGAAAGCACTCTCAGGCACCTTCGGAGTCTGCATTCGCCCTCCACGCGATCAAAGCCGGAACGGGCCTAGTACCCTGACCAACGAACGTCACAGACCGCGTCGCCCTGCAGGAATTCCGGCACGGCCCCAGCCACAAATCCCTGAGGCCCGACCAGGTCAACATCCGTGCCAGACGCCAAACAGAGCGCCTCGCATTCAACAAGCTCGCCATGCGCAGCGTCGTCTTGCAGCCCCTGCCGGCGCAGTCCACTCTCGGCCACGCCGGCTGGCGGCCCCGCACATCGCTACGCCTTACGCGCTGGGCTGTCAAGAACTCAGAGATTCGATGCTCACGTGCTATTGCAGTGCAAAGTATGCTCCCTCCCTGTCGCCGAAAGGAGAGGTCTTCCACAGCAGCAGATCGGGCTTGTCCGTCACTTTGGAGAACCAGCACAGCCAGCCCTCGAACGTTGCCCCGGGAAATCCGGAGCCGCCGAAGGCCGGCGAGGGCTCCACCACGGCAGGATCCTGGTAGAACTTCCCATCACCGCAGAGGAAGTCAAAATGCCAGTCGGACAGACCTCCCTCGTCATCCTCGGGACCCTTGGTATAGTCGGCAACGAAGTAGATCAGTGTGGCTTTGAATCCGCTGGCCGGCACCTCGTTGAACATGTTGGCCTTGGTGATCATGTCCACGGCCTCCTGACCAGTGACCACGCGCTTCACGTGCCCTACGTAGACCCCGTCGCCAATGTCGAGGGTGGCGGTTTGCCCGACTGGAATCGGACTGGCACGGGTGCCGATCTTGGGCTTGGGAGCACTGGTCGCCGTCGGCGCCAGCGTGGCGGTCGGAAGGGTGGTGGCAGTGGGCTTGGCCGTGGCCGTGGGCAGTTCGGTTGGATACAGGGTGTAGGTCGGGACCAGTGTGTAGGTTGGCAGAGGCGGCCAGGGCGTGT
This sequence comes from uncultured Anaerolineales bacterium, assembly GCA_964478725.1. Taxonomy (GTDB): domain Bacteria; phylum Chloroflexota; class Anaerolineae; order UBA2200; family UBA2200; genus CAYZKS01. The sequence goes on along the minus strand of CAYZKS010000083.1, from coordinate 1,092 downwards.
AGGTGGGGTACGCGGCAGGTCTCTCATTGGAGCCGCAGGCACCCAAGGCTATGCAGAGTAGCGATATCACAAGGTAGCGTTTCATTCCCTTCTTCTCCTGATGGTGATTCGCGATGACACTTGGCCGAAACGGGACCGCCCTAAGCGCGATAGGAATGTGCGGCGCAGCTTACCTCTTCAATGATCTCACTTCTCAACTTCTCCGGCCCCAGCACCTCCACATCCGGACCCCAACCTCGGATCCAGGGCTTCATCTCCAGCGGCATGGCCACGCGCAGAGTCAGGATGCAGCCGCCGTCGTCGCAGTCCTCGATGTGCTGCGTGGGATGCCAGACGGATTCCTTGACCCGCCGAGTGACGTGCGGGCTGAAGCGCAGGCGCACTTGCACGGGCTCGGGACCGTACATGACGCTCCAGGCGGAGCCGAGCAGGCGCGGCCCGTCAAAGTCAGCGGGCGGCTCAAAGGTCTCCTCGGTCAGCTCGGCGCGCAGGATGCGCTCCAGCTTGAAGGTGTGCAGGGCGTCGAAGTAGCTGGCGTGGCCGATCAGGTAGGTGGCGTAGCCTTCGCTGGAGGGCTCGATGAAGTAGGGGCAGACCAGGTATTCGTGCACGTGGTCGCTGTGTCCGGCTTGGTGCCAGATGCGTACCTTGCGCCCGGTGGCCCAGGCCAGGGTGATCTTTTCAAAGACGTCGTTCTGGCGAGCGTCGGGCTGGCGGTAGCCCAGCGCCTGCACCGAGCGCTGCACGTGCTGGGCGATCGCTTCCGGCAACACAGAGGCCAGCTTGGCCAATGCGGAGACGACAAAGGGGTTGGGTTGGTCGCTGTAGCGCGCCAACAGCCGCGCCGCCAGGTACAACGAGGCCGCCTCGTTCAGGCTCAAGTGCAGTGGAGGCAGGGCATAGCCATCGAGCACACCGTAGCGATCCGCCTCTTGCCAAACAGGGACCTGCATGCGCTGCAGCGATTGCAGGTCGCGCTGTATGGTGCGAACCGAAACGCCGCAGACAGCGGCCATCTCGCGCGCGGCCATCCCCCGGGGATGGCGGTAGAGCAGGTGCGTCAACCTGCTCAGACGCTCCGCTTTTCTCAGG
>CAYZKS010000082.1:0-13423 GCA_964478725.1 uncultured Anaerolineales bacterium | reverse complement strand
GAGATCCACGCGCCTTAATTGCTTGCCAACGATTTCAAACATGCGTGCCTCCTCTGTCGTCTCTGTGGACTGCTATAATTATAGCGCTTTACAGCAAACTGGAAAGTTCTTCAGGACCTGGAGTCCACTCTGCTCGGCTGATCCGCCAACAGGGTCACCGCCATGGCCAGTCCGAGGCAGAACCAGAACAGTGCTACAGCGTGCTGGAAGTTTATGTTGAAGAAGTAGTGGTCAAAGACGCCGCTGAAAAGCACGCCGAGCAGGGCCCCCAGCAGGCCCCACAGGACAGCCTCCATGGCAGGGTTGCCAGCCAGGCGTCCCAGGCCCTTGGCGATTTGAAGCAAGGCCGTCACGACAATCCACATGAAAACACCCAGCCCCACCAACCCGGTCTCTTCCGCAATCAACAGGTAGAGGTTGGAGACGCCAATGTAGACGTCGATGTCGGGCGCGCCTGCAAAGCCGACGCCGAACCACGGATGGCGGCCGATCAGGGTCAAGGCGTCCTTGTACTCTCCGAAGCGCATCTGGGTGGCCAGGTCCTCGCCGCGCAGGCCTTCCAGGAAACGCTGCACGTAGCCCTGCGTCTGCGGCAAGAGCAGAATAACCAGGCCAGCCAGCGCGACGAAGAACAGCAACTTGCGGTAGCGCGTCAAACCCATGATGAGCACGGGCAGGCCCAGGCCCACGAACGCGCTACGCGAGTAGGTGAGGAGAATGCAGAGCAACATCACACCCAGCACAGGTAGGACTGACAGGTTGATGCCGCGCCAGCGTGGGCCAAGTTGGAAGATCGGCAGTGGGTCTGTGGTCAGGAGCTGCGGCACAGTGAGGGCAGCGACGACGACCAACAGACCGCCCAAGACGTTGGGGTCGATGGACGTGGAGGTAGCGCGTAGAGCCAGTTCCGGATTGTCTTCGATGTAGCGCAGAACCTCACTGCCGCTCGGATAGCGGAAGACACGCAGCATGGACAGCAGTCGAATGGTGAGATCTTGGGGCAGGAAGTATAGCACGATGCCAATCGCTGCGGAGGCCAGTCCCGCCACGATGAGCACAGACACGATTCGGCGCACGGCTTGTGGGGTATCCACATTGTTGATGACGATGAAGAAGAGCACGATGTTGAGCAAGAGCTCTACAAAGTGGCGTAGCAGGTTCGTGGTCAAGGGGCCGTATGATAGCCCCATCACAAAGGATGCACACACCAACAGCAAGAAGACGACTACCGGCAAGCCCAGTGGAGAGACCAGGAGCTCTGGCTGCTTCCTGCGGGCCAAGCGAAAGAGCCAGATGACCAGGAGCACCACCAGCACCAGGTCCAGAACGGTTGGCGTGAAGCCGATGTCGGGGCCAGGCAGTGCCGCAAAGGGGAGCAGACAGATCACTGCCGCCAGGGCAAAGAACGAGAGCTGCGTGCTGCTCAGCATGGCCAGCCCACCTGCCAGGGCCACGAGCAGCACGACTGCGTAGACTGGCTTGACAAAGGCAAAGAGCGCCCCGCCAGCCACTCCGATCAGCAGACATAGGATCAGTGTGGCGGCAACTTGCTGTGCGCGGCTGCCGGTGACAAACCAATCCTGTAGCTGCCTGACAACTGTCTTGTGCATCGTCCTGCGCATCTCCCGGATGTGTGGCCTTGGTCGCCATCATAGCACAAGAGAGCGGCGGCGGCAAGCCTCTCTAGGGCGCAATGTGCAGCGTGCCGAGGACGGCATGATCCCGCAGATCTCCCTCCTGCTCCACGCGCAGACGAACTGATGTAGCCTCTTCGTACAGAGCTACAATCAGGCTTTGGTTACCGCGGGCCGCATCATTCTGGATGACGAGCGTGTGCTCATCGGCAATGATCTCACCTGCCAGCCATGCCGAAGTCGGATACGTCCAGCGCACAGGGATGCTGTCCTCTTGAGCCACTAGGCGCATGTCTTCCGACACGACCTGCACACTCACCTTGTAGCTGCCTGAGACGGGGGCTTGCGCCTGCCAGTACAGCATGACCGTGAGCACACCGCCGGGTTGCACCACGGAGGAGGACAGAGCATAGCCCAGCAGCGTGATGCCATGCTCGAAGTTCAGCCCCACGGCATGCTGCATCTGTGGGACCTCGAAGCGGTGCTCACGCGCAGCAACTTGGATCCTCACCAGTGAAATCGCGCCGCCTCGCAGCCCGGCCTGCAGGTGGTAGTCTCCCCCGGATAAGTCAGATGGAATCGCCAGGCGATAGACCGCACGGTTGACCTCCCCGGGAGGCCAGTCAGCGCGAGTTGGCAGGATGGGCTCCTGACCTTCCCACGCCACCGAGCCCTTGCTGTCCAGCAGTCGGAATCTCACCACTTCAGCGGGATCGCCGGGTGGTGAGGCAAATGCGCGCAGCCACCAGAGCGTCACTGACACGTTGTCGCCTTGATGGTAGCGCGTTTCCTGCAGGTCAAAGCCCAGGAGCTGCAGCCCGTCACCCATGTCGGCCTGCATTGGATGCTCTGGCTGCACTGGGAGTGAACTCAACTCCGACTTGGAGATCGGCAGATCTTCCAGAAACAGCACCTGTCCCTGAGGCGCCCCTTGGGCATCGAGCAGATCGAGGTTGTCCAGGGACACCGGGTCCAGCACTTTCAGGTACACACGGTAGGTGAGCGCTGGCAAGTCAGCCGGCAGCAGAAGATCAACGCGGCAGCGCAGCGTGGTGCGCAGTGGCCAGACCGGCGGCAGGAAGTAGTCGGTGCAGAGCGCCTGATCCTTGCGCAGGTACTCGTTTCCTGCCGCGTCCTGCAGGCCGATTGTCAGGCCGTAGTTCCGGGTCAAGGGCTGCATGGCCTGCCAGTGCAGCACATAGTGGAGACGCCCTGAGCCGCCATCAAGGCGGTCGAAACCAAGCAGGCCCAAACCCGCTCTGAATCTGGCGTCAAGGGCGGTTGAGGGTGGTGGATTGAGCGTCGGTGCGGCAGCAGCTCCGCGGATGTCAAAGGCCCTCAGTCGGTAGCCCCGGAACTGCTGTGCAACCTCGATTTCTTGGCCCACCCGCAACAGATCTGTGACCACCACGTCGGTTGGGTCAGCAAACTCGTGATGCCACTGGACCAGCCAGACGCGCTTGGGTGCGGCCCTTAGCATAGTGTTCAGGATGTAGATTTCCTGGGCAAAGTCTACCCCCACGTGCAAGCCGTACATGGGAACTGGGCCTTGATAGTAGTACTGCAGTGAGTATGGGGCATTCTCCACTAGCAGTATTGCGTCGCCAGGTCGGGCGTTCTGGGTCAGGTGGGCTGCCACGCTCCGCGCGTCGTCTCGCGGGTTCTCCCGTCCGTCCGCCACGGCCAGCGCGGAGCGCAATGAGAGTGCCACGGCGGCGAGGATAGTTGCGGCCCAGACGGCGCGGCCAACGCGCCGGCGGCCCAGCAGGGCATATAACGCCCAGGCGGCGACAATGTAGGACGGCGCAGCTGCGGCAATGGCATAGCGTGGCACGAACTTGGGCGCCAACCGGACAGCGGGATAGGTCAAGGCCAGAGGCACCAGGGCGCACAAGAACACGAGCGCTGCCCTGCGTACCGGGTCAGTTAGTCGCAGTTTCTTGCGCAGCGCCAGGATGGCCAGCCCAACGGTGACCAGGGCCGCCGTCAGCACACCCCAGAGCATCCTGGTGTTGGGCAGAAACGCATTCCACATGGCGCGCAAGAATGCTAGGACGTCAATGCGTGTGTTGACCCAATAGTCCGGGGTGCGCAGCAGACGCGCCACTTGCAGGTACGCCGCTGGAAGCCACGGTACGCACAGCAGGCCGGCCAACAACGTGTAGCGCAACGTGCGGGGCCAGGATCTGCGGTCCAAGAGCAGAGCATAGACCCAGTAGGCCGGGATCAGAAAGGCCGAAGTGTAGAGGGTGTACAGGCTGGCGGCCAGCAAGGCGCTGAAGAAAAACCACCAGCGCCGACCGGGTTGCTGAATGGCCTTCAAGTAAGCCCACGTGCTGGCCAGCGTCCACATCACGGCCAGGCTGTACATGCGAGTCTCTTGGGCGTAGTAGCCAAGAAAGGGCGAGCTGGCAACCAGGGCAGCGGCCCCGATGCCAGTCGCTGCGCGCAGCGCTCTGTTATGTGCTTGTTGCCCCCAGACTTCAGAAGCCACGGCGTAGGCTAGAGGCACCAGTAGGATGGCGGCCATGGCTGAAGGCATTCGCACAGCGATCTCGCTCCTGCCGGCGAGCAGCATCCAGAAGTGCAGAACCAGGTAGTGCAGGGGCGGGTGAAGGTCTTCGTAGATCAAGGTGTGTATGAGCTTAGGCAGAGGACGCGAGGCAAAGACAACGCTCAGCCCCTCGTCGAATCCGAGGCTTTGGCTGCCCAGCGCGTGTACCCACAACCAGAAGGATGCGACAGCCAGAGCTGTCACGCCGGCGAACTCAGCCCAACGGAACCGGCGCACAGACACAGTCCGCGCTCGCAGTTCCTTGAGAAGATCGGCTTTCTCAGTCATGCGTTCCTACTCGTGCACGCGAATGCTGCTGAGCAACAGATGGTCTGACTGCGCCTGCCCACTGACATCCAAGACCTGCAGCCGGTCGCCCGTTTCTGCAAGGTACGCTCCAATCTGGATAGAGTACACTCCCAATGCCGCGCTGGAAGGCACAGTAAGTTCGTACTCATCGCGAATGCGGTTGCCAGGTTGCCAGGTAGATGTGGGTGCATTGCCTTTTTGGGGCCAGCTGTCCATCTGGGCTACGCGCTCTCCATTTGGAGATATCAGGTACGTGAAGACACTATAGTTCTCGCGCATCGGCTTGACCCCACGCCAGTATAACACCAGGTGCAGGGTCTGTCCAGGCGCGAGGAGCCGCCGATCCATCTCGTAGCCAACCAGCGCCATCTGGCCGCCCAGGTTGATCTCCAGCGGGTTAGGGGTAGATCCAGTCTGGACTGGTGCGACCACGAGCCTGTCAAAGCGCACGTTGTCTCCCAGTGGCTGGCCCTGGTCGTCGGTCGCCTGCAATCGCCTAGTTGAGACATTCTCGTAAAGCCCTACCTCTATCTGTGCCTCATCTGGGGTGTAACTGGTTAGCGGCAAGGCCAGCATGTGGGTGTCGACCTGGACGTGCCCTATCTTCCACCCACGTGTAGGGCAGGCGCCCAGGCAGGGGTAGCCATCGTGCTGAGCGATGACCAGATCGTGCTGCCCCAGAAGGTGGACGAAGACAGCATAATCCGTGTTCATGCTGGACAGGCACTTCCAGTACAGCGTGACGTTGAGGACCTCACCTGGATGCAACGCTGTAGCATCCAGGTGGTAGGCGAGCAATTCGGCCTTGTCTTCAAAGCGGGCGTGCAGCGGGACTGCGTTTGCCGGAATCTCGCCGCTGCCAACGTCCGCTACGCGCGCGGTCTGGCGCTGGTAGATCGTCACTGGCCCGCCCCAGAAGCGTGCATCCTCAAACACCTGCACCGGCTTGTAAGCCAACTGAAACCATGCGTCCGCGCGCAGGTCGTAGGAGTAAAGCGGATTTACGCGCGTCAATACCACATAGTCCGGCTGGTAGTACAGCAGGGCCCAGGCCATGTCTCCGCGATTGAGAGCGTCCACAACTTGAGGGCGCAGCAGCCCCAGAAAGTCCACCATCGTTCGCTGAGAGTAGTAGCCGATCACGCCCACCTCGGTCACGCCGATCAGAGCATCCGGCTCAGTGTTCTGCTTCAGCCATTCTCCCACGCGCCGGTAGACCACCACCTTGGCCTCGGGCAGCACCTTGTAGCGCACGTCCTCTGGCTGCACCAGGCCAGGCTGCCGCAGGGCGCGGTGCATCTCGGCGTTGACGATCAGTTGCGGCGCGAGCAGCATCAGTCCCAGCACTGCCATCGTAGCTGTGGCCAAGCGCGTTCGGCCTGGCAATGCATGTTGCAGCCACCCTGCCGCGGCTTCCGCACCGAACGCCGCAAGCAAAGCCAGCGCCGGGACGAGCGGGGCGTAGTACCACTGATAGGGTGCCACGCCCAGCGCCTGATAGCTGACCAGATAGAGCGCGGACCATGCCAAGATGGGCAGGAGCCAGCGGCAATTCCTGAACGCCTGGCACAGACCAAGCAGCGCCAACGGAGCCCACAATACGAACAGAACACACCAGCGCAGGTAAGCTTGGGCCAGAATCCACAGGCCCTGGAAGAAGGTGGTGTGCGCGTAAAAGCCGGTCACCCCAAGGCGGGCTTGCGCCGCTTTGGCGCTCAGCGTCACCGGCAGCGGGGACCCGAACTGAGCCGCGAGGTACAGCAGAAAGGGCGCGCTGACGGCACAGTAGAGAGCCATGCTGCGCCACGGCACGCGGCGCTTGCTGAGAAGGTAGTGCAAGCCCAGCACGGCTGCTATCACGAGTCCGTCACCGCGTGTCAGGAGCGATAGCGCCAGAAGGATAGCGGAGGTGAGTAGACGATCCTCGAAGTAGAGGTAGAGAGCTCCCAGCACAAGCGCCAGGTACAGTGCTGTCTCGAATCCAAGACCAAGCCACAGCAGCGGCGAGGTGACGAAGAGCAATGCGGCCAGCCCGCCGGCCCGGCGCTGCTCAAAGCGTGCAGCCAACAAGTACAGAAGGCAGCCAGCGATGAACAGCATGAGCACATTCAGCCAGTTGCTGAGGGTCGGCAGTTCCAGACTGGAAACGCCTTTGCAGAGCAGGCCAACGGCGGCCAGCGCCACGGCATAGAACGGAGCGGTAGTGCTCAGCACACGCTCGCCTGGGTTGTAGACCAGGCCTTTGCCCTCCAGCAGATTGCGCGCGTAGCGGTAGGTGACAAAAGGGTCGTCCAGGGTCATCGAGCCCAGGAGGATCGCCAGCACCAAGACCACGACCAGCAAGCCCAGGACGGGGCAGAGGTAGACCCTGCGCTGAGATTCTGGTGGCATAGGACTAGGCCCCCAGGATCTCGGAATAGAGCTGCGCGGTCTGCGCCGCAATGCCTTCCCATGAGAACTGTGAAGCCAGTTCAAGGGCTCCGTGTCGCAGCCGCGTGCGCATCTCCGGAGATGCCAAGGCCTCTACGGCATCCGCTGCCGCGGTGTGATTTGCAGGGGGCACCAGCCACACGTTCTCTCCGTGTAGCAATGATTCCACAGGGATGCGGGGCGTCGTACTGACAATCGGCATCCCATGCGCCAGCGCGGCCATGAAGCTGCCGCGGCGGTAGGAGGCGCCATCACGGTATGGCAGCAAGCAGATGTCACCCGAAGCAAAGTTGGCCGAGACCTCCTCGGTGCTGGTGTAGCCCGTCCACAACACGCGCTCTGTCATGCCCAATTCTGCGATCAAGCCCCGGACGCGCTCAAGGTAGGTCAGGTTGGTTGGATCGCTGTCTCCCACCTGGCCACCGATCATCAGCAGTTTGACCTGTCTCCCGCGCCGCGCCAGTTCTGCCAGCGTCCGGACCAGGGTCTCGCCGCCTTTGCTGTCGTTGAGGAATCCAAAGTAGCACAGCAGGGTCTCGTCCTGGGAGACGCCCAGGCGGGCGCGCCATGCTGAGCGCTCGTAGCCCTGCGGAAGCTGCGGATGAATGTTGCTGCCGATGGGGATGAGGCGCAATGCCCTGCGGGCAAGCGGCCAGGCAGCAAGGGTTTGGTGGTCCTCTGAGTTGGTGGCGACGACCGCATCGCAGCGGCGCGCCAGTTCTCGGTTGATCCAGCGCCGTACGGCCCCGGCCTTGGGGAAAAGGTAGGGTACACGCAGGTCGTGGAAGGTGACCACAGTGCAGGGCCGGCTCTTCTCGAGGCGGAGTCGCAAGGGCAGCAGGTTGATGGCGGGGTGCATCCCATATGCCGCCGTCTGATACTGGACATGCAGCACATCGGGACGCCATTCTCGCGCCGTTCTCAGAATGCATGCCCAACTGCTCCAGTTCCAGGATGCCACCACCGGACGCAGCTCTGGCTCGAACGCATCTTGTGATGCGTGCGGCGGCTGGGGAGATGAGGCTCTGCTGGAGGTGATCGCAAGCACTGCATGCTCCAGTTGCCGCAAGGCGCGCCCCAATTCGCGCGTGTAATCCCCCACACCGCCCTGCATGGGTGGATACTCTCCACTAATGAAACAGATTCTCATCACAGCGCCTCGCCGTGCTTGCGCAGACCAGACCGCAACACACGCTGATAGGCTGTGATGCGCTCGCGACGCAGGGCACGCTTGTGCCCCACCAGCCACTTGGCCGCTTCACGGCACAACTGGTACACGTACGTGGCCAAGAGGAACAGCCGCAGGGCTTCGCCGGCCACCAAGCCGTGGTGTTTGTGGAAGTAGAGAACCTTGCTGCTCTGGAAATAGATGTGGCGCGCCGGGACCACCTGGGCACTGCTCTGGCCCTCATGATGCACGACGCTAGCCGAGGGCACGTAGACAACGCGCCAGCCGGCCGACTTGGCGCGGCGGCACCAATCGAGCTCCTCGGAGTACATGAAGAAGCCCTCGTCCAGCGGCCCCACCTGGTCCCAGGCTTGCCTGCGCAGCAGGAGACAAGCTCCCACCAGCCAGTCCACGTCCTGTTCCTGGTCGTCGGGGCGGTCCTGGATGTAGTAACGGGCCAGCACGCGGTTACGCGGGAACCACTCTTGGAGGATTGTGCTTTCCAGAAATGCCGTGGCCAGGGTGGGGAAGCGGCGCCGTGAGGACTGGACCTGCCCGCTGGGCCGCAGCAGTCGCGGCCCCACAACGGCGATGTCTGGATACCTGTCCATGCAGTTCAACATGGCTTGCAGCGCGTCTCCGAGCACCTCGGTGTCCGGGTTGAGCAGCAGGATGTAGCGTCCATGGCTGCGGGTCACGCCCAAGTTGTTTCCTTTGGTGAACCCGACGTTGACGCCAGTGGCTAGCAGTTGCACCGCAGGAAAGCGTTCCTGTACCATCTCCGGGCTGCCATCGCTTGAACCGCTGTCCACTACGACGATTTCGCAGCTCAACGCGCTGTGCTGACAGCTCGCCAGTACCGAGATCAGGCAGCGCTCCAGCAGTGCCTTGACCTTCCAGCTGACGATGACAACGGAGAGGTCCATTCACTCCTCGTGCCGCGCCAGCCAGGGCCTGACAAGCTCAAGCGTTCCCAACCCGAACAGGCGCTGTGCATTGGCCGTTGTGACCGACGCAACCTCTTCCAAGCTGAGCCCCTTGAGTGCCGCGAGCTGGAGCGCGACCAGGCGCACGTAAGCTGGTTCGTTGCGTTTCCCACGATGGGGGTGTGGCGCCAGGTAGGGGCAGTCCGTCTCAACTAGAATGCGCTCCAAGGGCAGAGCGCGCACCAGCTCTTGCAGGCGGCGCGCATTTCTGAAGGTAATTGGGCCTCCAAAAGACAGGTAGAATCCCATCTGCATGGCTTGCTCGGCCATCTCACGATCGCCAGAGAAGCAATGCAGTACACCTGGGACGGCCCGCCCTGGGGTGGTGCCCAACCAATCCCGCAGTATGGCGAGGGTCTTGGCGTGAGCCTCGCGATCGTGGATCACCACTGGCTTGTTCACTCGTCGCGCCAGCTCCAATTGCGCCACGAAGCATTTCTCTTGCACCGCCGGCGGCGAAAAGTCGTAGTGAAAGTCCAGTCCGATCTCGCCTATGGCGACAACGTCGCGGTCGCCTGCCAGATGTTCCAATTCCAGCAGGGCGTTAAGCTCGGCGTGGGAGGCTTCGTGTGGGTGAATGCCGACCGTGGCATACACTCCGGGGTGTGCCTGTGCCAGGGCGATAACCTCGCGACTGGACTTGATGTCCCCGCCCACACTGATGATTGCTCCGAGTCCCGCGGTCCACGCACGCTCGATCACCTCATTGCGGTCGGCGCCAAAAGCGTGCGCGTCCAGATGCGCGTGAGTATCGACGAGCATGGCTGATCTGCCTACTCCTCGAGGCCGACGACCCTCTTGCCATCGGCCAGGATAGCCTGCACCTTGTCCTTCTGGGTGGTCTCCGTGTAGATGCGCATGAGTGGCTCGGTGCCGGAGAAGCGGATCAACAGCCAGCCGCCGTCTTCAAGCATGTAGCGGAAGCCGTCGAGAGTGTCCATGCCGGTCACTTTCAGTCCAGCGATCTGCTCGGGTCGGGCGCTTTGGGCGTGCGCCAGGGCGGACTGCCGGAGCGCCGGCGTAAGTTCGATGTCAATGCGATCGTAATAGTGCGCACCCACCTTGGAGTACAGGTACTCGATGAGTTGGGACGGTGACTTGTTCAACCGAATCATGAGGTCAAGCAGGAACAAGCCAGCCAGCACACCATCGCGCTCGGGTATGTGCCCCTTGAACCCAAAGCCTCCGCTCTCCTCCCCTCCCATGATGGCTCCGGTCTCCATCATCTTTGGTCCCACGTACTTGAACCCCACCTGAGTCTCGTAGACCGGGATATCGTACAACCTGGCTAGTTTCACAGCCATAGCCGTAGTCGTGACGGTCTTGACGATGGGACCGCGCAGGCCGCGCACCTCCAGCAGGTAGAGCAGCAACAGGGCATACACCTGCAACTGGTTGATGAACTCTCCTTGCTCATCCATCAGGCCAATGCGATCTGCATCGCCATCCGTGGCCAACCCCACGAGCGCCTGGTTCTGGGCGATGGCCGCGCGCAAGGCAGCCAGATTGTGGGCAATGGGCTCGGGATTCTGCATGCCGGGAAAGAGGGGGTTGCGCTCGCGATTGATCTCGATCAGGCGTAGGTTGCCGCCGTTCAGGAGAGTGGGGAAGTAGCCGATGCCGGCTCCGAACATAGCGTCCGCTACGACAGTGATCTGAGCGGCCTTGATGCTCTCGAGATCAAGCAGGGAGGTGATGTGCTTCAGATAGGCGGGTGCAGGGTTAAAGGGCGCGATCGAGTTCTGGCGCAGGGCCTCGGCTTGGTCCATGCGCTTCACCTGGGCTTGTCCAGACTGGACGGCAGTGATGTTCTTCTCCACGATGGCGATGATCTCGGGAGATGCGCTTCCCGCGTATTCTGGTTTGATCTTGAAGCCACTCCATTGAGCAGGGTTGTGGCTGGAGGTGATGATCACGGCGCCGCCGGCATGCCGGTCGAGGATTGCGTACGAAATCGTGGGGGTGGGGGCAGGTCGATCACACAGATAGGCGCGTATGCCGTTCCCCGCCATCACCTCCGCCACCGCCATGGCAAAATCCTCGGAGCGGAAGCGTGTGTCATAGCCAATGACCAGACCCTTGTTGGCTGCTCCTTTGTCCATCAGCCACTGAGCCACAGCCTGCGCGCAGATACGCACGTTGTCAAAAGTAAAGTCTTCGGCAATAGTCGCTCGCCACCCGTCCGTGCCAAACTTTATGTTTGTCATCCTGACCCTCCCTGACTACTACAGCCCGTTTTCCCTCTTGAGCAGTGCCATGTCCGCGTCTACCATGATGCGCACCAACTCGGGAAAGGAAACCACCGGTTGCCAGCCGATGACCTTGCGCGCCTTGCTGGAGTCGCCGACCAACTGCTCCACGTCGGCGGGCCGGATGAATTGCGGATCCACCACCACATAGTCCTGCCAGTTCAGGCCCACGTGCGAAAAGGCCACCTCGCACAACTCTCGCACTGCATGGGTCTGTCCGCTGGCGATCACATAGTCATCGGGGTGTTCTTGCTGCAGCATTAACCACATGGCCTGGACATAATCGCCAGCGAATCCCCAGTCACGTTGGGCGTTAAGGTTACCCAGGTGCAGGTCCTTTGCCAGCCCGAGTCTGATCTTGGCCACTCCGTAGCTGACCTTGCGCGTGACGAACTCCAATCCACGCCGCGGCGACTCATGGTTGAACAGAATGCCTGAGCAGGCGAACAGGTCATAGCTCTCGCGGTAGTTCACGGTAATCCAGTGTCCGTATACCTTGGCCACGCCGTAGGGGCTGCGTGGGTAGAAAGGCGTCCTCTCAGTCTGAGGGACTTCGCGTACCTTGCCGAATATCTCGCTGGAACTGGCCTGGTAGAAGTGGATGCTGGGGTCCACCATGCGCACGGCCTCGAGCATGCGCGTCACGCCCAACGCGGTGAACTCGCCCGTCAGCACCGGTTGCTTCCAGGAGGTGGGCACGAAGGACTGTGCCGCCAGGTTGTACACTTCCTGGGGGCGGTGTTCGCGCACGATATCTACCAGAGAGCTCTGGTCTAGCAGGTCGCCCTGCACCAGAGTCAGACGATCCTGAATGTGCTCGATCCGCTGGAAATTCACCGTGCTGGTGCGCCGCACCATGCCGATGACTTCATAGCCCTTTTCCAGCAAGAACTCGGCCAGGTATGACCCATCCTGGCCCGTGATGCCGGTGATCAACGCCTTCTTGCTTGTCATGTCACCACCTTGAAGATCTATTGGGCCTTGCCGCTACGGGGCGGCTTGCTTGCGCACCTGCCGGCGCCAGTAATCCAGGATGTCCTGCAGGCTACGTTCCCACGGGATTTCAGCATGCCAGCCCGTCCGAGCGCGTATCTTGCTGCAGTCGGCTACCACGTCAGGCATATCGGACGGACGCAGCCGTTGGGGATCGAAGCCGACCGTGGGCTTGACCGTGCTTTGTGCGATCAGCCCGTCCAGGAGCTGGCGTATGGGATATGACCGCTCAGCTCCGAGGTTGTACACCTCGCCGGGCTCACCCTGCGCGAGGGCCAGGTAGTAGCCGCGCACAATGTCGCGAACGTCGCTCAAGTCCCGTCGCGCGTCGAGGTTGCCGACCATAATGGTTGGCTCGCGTAGCCCTGCCTCCACCTCGGCAATCTGTTTGGCAAAGGCCGAAGCGACAAAGGCCGGGCTCTGGCGAGGTCCGATGTGGTTGAACGGGCGCACACGCACTGCCGGCAATCTGTGACTGGCAAAGTACTGGTAGCCCAGCATGTCCTGGGCAACCTTGCTCACTGCGTAGGGGTTGTTGGGCCGCAATGGGTGCGTCTCGCGGATAGGCAGTTCGTCAGCAGGCACTATCCCGTACTCCTCCGAAGATCCAATCACCAAGACGCGCGGGGAAGTGCCTGTGTGCAGCGCCGCGAGCAGTACGTACAGCTGGCCACGGATGTTGTTCTCCAGGGTGCTCCAGGGATCAGACCAGGCCGCCGGGACCAGCGCCTGGGCTGCCAGATGGAAAACGAAATCTGGCTTGGCCTCTGCAAAGAACTCCTTCAGGGCAGACAGGTCCATGAGCACGTCGCCGGTACGCAGCGTAACGCGTCGGCCCAAGTTGGCTGCGTGGCCTTGCACCAGGTCCAGCCCCAGGACCTCCCAATCTGTGTTTTGCAGTAGGAATTCTGCCAGGTGACTGCCTGCAAATCCGCCGATACCGGTGATGAGTGCTCTCAGAATCCGCCTCCGGGGGAAGACCTCAACGGTGGGCCAACAGACAGCTGCCTGCGTGTCCAGGTCGCCGCATGGCTGACAATTATAGCCCACGCCCGACCAAAAGTAAAACTGACTGGGCAAGAAACCGGGTTCTCTGCCCC
>CAYZKS010000081.1:0-13566 GCA_964478725.1 uncultured Anaerolineales bacterium | reverse complement strand
GCGCGCACGATCTCACCGCCGCGCGCTGGATCGTACACCGCATCCACACTCACCACTCGCTCGATTGCCGTCACCTCCTGACCCTCAACATGCACGTCCAACACCGCCGACAAGCCCACCAGCGCCGGCTTCTTACCCGCATGCTTGTCCGCCAAGTACGCGTCAGCCAGCGCGCAGAAAAAGTCACCGGCCGGCCCCGGGTACACGTCGAGGATCCCGACTACGCCCTGGTCCTGGGGACTCCACGCCACATCCCGCAGCACCCCCAGCACGTTCGAAACGCTGCGGTTCCCACGCCACACATCATCCAGGCCGGCATGGTCCACCAGGCAGGTCACGCCCTCAAACAGCGGCAGTGCAGCCTGCAGCACCTCCGCAGAGTAGCGCAGCCCGTTCCCATCCCCGGCCGTAATCGCCAGCACCGCAAACCGCCGCCGCTCACCTCCAACCGCCGCCGTCGGGAGAATCTGCAGCGTACTGCGCACAGCAACAACTTCAAGCCTCTCGACCACTCAAGCGCCTCCTGCACCTGCATTCCGCACGGCGTCTGCTGCAAACCGGCCACTGGAGACTGCCAACTCGCCTGCATCGGCAGCAAAATTCTCCGGCAGGCCGGCCTCCTGAGCCGCACTGATCGGCTTGGCAGGCCCATTCTTCTCGATGCGCTGCATCACCGTCGCCACGTCCACGAACTCGCCCGCAAAGCGCAACGCCATCTCCATGGCGCTGCGGTCGTCGATCCACCCGTGCTGCGCCATCAAATCCAGAGCCCGCACGAGCAGCAGCGCGCTTTGCGCCATCACCTGGTTATCGGCCTTGGTCACGTCGGGAAACTGCACGCTCAGCTTCAGGTCCTCGACGGACCTGCCTCGGCCCGCGGCATTGGCGCGCCGCACAACCCGCTCGCCCAGGTCCTTCAGCATCCACCCGAAGTAGAGCTGACGCCGGTAGTAGTGCCGGAACGTCGGGTCGCCCATCTCCTGCGCCGTGGCCCTGGTGGCAGATTCGCCCTCGGACAGAAAATGCAGCGGAATGCCGGCCCCGGCCGCCACCATCAGCCGGATGGCCTTGCCGTCATCCTTGGCATCCCAGGCCTCGAGCTTGGGGCTCACCGCGCTCCACTGCTCGGCGTCGTCGTGCACCACGATCGAGCCAGCCTCTGGCGGGGATTTGTAGCGGAAGCGTTTCTTGCGCAACGTGTCGCCCAACCCGGGCCGGCCCGTGATCGTCACGTCCCACAGGAAGGCTGTCTTGTACTTGTTAAGGCGCACGCGGTTCTGCAGCCACTCCTGGTAGCGCGCCAGCCAGCTCAGGATTGGAGTCAGATCCCCATCGCCCCGCACACAGCCCACCGGCCGGTTGATGGCATAGTGACGCATGCCAGCGCTACCAGAACCCTGCATCTCTTCAGCTTGCCACCACCTGCCATCCAGCTCGCCCGTGCCGGTTTCGTGGAAACGCAGCTCACGCTCAAGATCCCCGCAGGCCGTTTCGATTCTGTCTATGCGCACGGCCGGCACCGCACGCACAAACGTCATCCCGGACGTCTGATCGGTCTGCAGAACCGCAAACAGCTCACCGCAACGCGTCAGCTCGTCGCACCACGCGTAGCAGCGCTGCCCCATGTTGTTCAGCGCCCAGAACTCGTCGAGCAGAGATTGCACCCAGGGGATATCGGACAGCAGACGCACGCCCGAGCCAAGCACGTAATCCGAGGTCAATGAAACAATGCGCCGGGCTAGCGGATTGATCCGCCACGCCTTGAGCGCATCCTCCAGGTCCTCCTTCCGCCCACTCCAGTCCTCGTCCAGCGTCCCGCCGCCGCCCGAGATCTGAGTCCAGTACTCGTCATCAATCACCTTGACCGCGTTCTCCACCCGCTCCGCAATCAAGTCGCCAAACAACCGTTCCACCAGCCGGTCACGCCAGCTCACCCGGGCCATCCGCTACCTCCCTTCAAGGCCAAAGGTCTTACCTGCCTTGTGCCGTTCAAGGTGCAGTTCAAGGTGTCTGCATCTTGTGCAGTTCAAGGCCAAAGGCCTTGCCTGCCTTGTGTCTTTCAAGGTATGGGGTTCAAGGCGCCCATCCCATGAAGCGCAGAACCGTGGCGACAGCCGCAGCCGCCACGGCCCCCAAGATCACATTGCGGATCCACTGTATCTCCTTGCGGATCTCCTCCACGTCCCCCCCTATCGCATCCAGGCGGTCGCCCACCACCACGCCGTACACACACCCCGGTATGGCCGCATCAGAATCGCCGCCGCGATGAGCATCCCGCATGCGCTGCCACCTGCGCAGAGCGGCCCGCAGTGCCTGCTCGCCAGGCCCCGAACGGCCGGCGCTTTCTTCAGCCGTTGGCGTGGTCAATGCCCAGCTCCTCTCCAATCTCTCTGAGGGCCACGGCAAAGGCTTGCGACAGCGAATCGGCGCCCTCCCCACTGAGCACGCGCTGCGTGCGCAAGGCGCGGCAGATGGCGTCCACGCCCTGGCGCACCAGCGGCAGCGCGCGGGCCGGGTCGTCCTCGAAACGCTGCATCACACGCCAGATCAGCGCGCGCATCAGCGCCACCTCCTCCAACATGCTGCTGGCGTCGGACGTCTCGGCCGGCGCGATGGGCGCCTCCAGGCGTCGTCGCAGTTGGGTCCATTCCGGACCAGCAAGTACGTCATCGTAGAAGCCGGGGCCTGCACGCAGGGCCTCCACACGCTCGCGCTGTGCCTCCCCGTAGGCTGCTGTCGCCCCTCGTTCACCGTTCGTGCCGTCGCCCGGCACGCCGGTGCGAACGGCAGGCCGACCGGCTCGGCCTGCCGAGGCGGTACGGCCCTCGGGGCGAACGGCCAGAGTGGCTGGCAGTGCTTCAGTGGCGCTGGGGGACGGCGAGTGCACACGGCAGTACTCGCTGCCCGCGAGCGCCCGGGCGCGGCAGCCCGTGGCCTTGCAGCGCGGCCGCAGCCTAGCCATGCGCCACCTCGTGCGTTTTGCTTGCAGCGCAGCGGGGTTGCGCTGCGCGGAATCGCCCACAGGTGTGCGCAGTGCAAGAAAAAGCGGCGCCCGCCACATGCTGTGGCGAGCGCCGCTCGCATCCCGGATTCCCCAATGCTCGTTTATCGCTCAAGCCCGCTCCAGAACATTTGTTCTACTGCGGGCAGTATAACACCCCCCTGCGTGCCCGTCAAGTCACAGTTGTGCGTACCTTCCCGAAGGCTGGCGTGGCACATGCGATGCTTGGGCAGGGAGCCTTCGGGAAGGTTGCTGTGCTCAATGCGGCGCCGCGGGGGCCAGGCTTCTCCGTACCTTCCCGAAGGCTGGCGTGGCAGATGCGATGCTTGGGCAGGGAGCCTTCGGGAAGGTGACAAACTGCTGGCGACTGGTGACTGCCTCTACTTCGGTCCCGCCACCTTGAGCGTCACCGTGAACTGCGTGCCCTTCCCCGGCCTGCTGTCCACCTCGATCGTCCCCCCGTGCTGGTCGATGATGGTGTGGCAGATGTAGAGTCCCAGCCCCGTGCCTTCGCTCGGCTTCTTGGTGGTCAGGAAGGGCTCGAACAACTTGGCCATGAGCTCGTCAGAGATGCCGGTGCCGTTGTCGCGCACCACCACGCGCACGGCCTCGAATTTGGGCACGTAAGACGACGATAGGTGCACGACGCCCTTGTGGTCGGGCTTCTTCTTCACTTGCGACTTGACGGCGTCCACAGCGTTGAGCAGCAAGTTGGTCCAGACCGTGCGCAGGTGGGTTTCGCTAGCCGTCACCCTTGGCAGGTTGCCCGCCAGCTTCTTGTCCAGACGCACCACGCTCTCGTCAAACGAGTACTTGAGCAGCGCCGCCGACCATTCGAGTGAGGCATTGATGTCGATGCGCGAAAACGCGTACTGGTCCTGGCGCGCATAGTCCAACAAGGCGCGCACGATGTTCTTGCTGCGTTCTGCCGCCTCGAGAATGGTCGTGGTCAGGCTGTAGTTGGGGCTATCGCGTGGTGACAGCCGGTGCAGAAGAGTGGCATTGCCCAACACAGCGGTCAGCGGATTGCTGAGCTCGTGCGCCGTGCCTGCTGCCAGCTTGCCCACCGCGGCCAGCTTGGCCGTTCGCACCAGCGAGGCCTCCATGCGACGCTCTTCGGTTACGTCGCGTCCAAACACCACCGCGCGGCTGGCCCTGCCATCTTCATCCAGCAGAGGATAGGTGTAGATCTCCCACTCGTGCACGCCGTCCTTGCCCACCGACTTGCACACGCGCTGCGCGCGTTCGCCCGTCTTCAAGGCCTGGCGCACCGGGCAATCCTTCTGCACGCGCTCGAGGCCCGGCATGGTCAGCATGAACGGCTTCCCAGGGAGCTCCTCCAGAGACAGGCCCGCCGTCGTAGCTGCCGACAGGTTGCCCGCCACGATGTTAAGGTCCTGGTCCACAATCAGCAAGCTGTCTCCGATGCCATCGAGGATGGTGCGCAACAGGTTACGGCTCTCCTCGATTTGCTGTTGGTGCCGCAACAAGTCGGAATAAGCCTCGTTGAGGGCCAGGAACAGGCGCGCGTTCTCAATGGCCTGAGCCACCGGCGTGGCAATGGAGCTCAGAAAGCGCACGTCCTGAGCGTCAAAGCTGCCATCCAGCTTGTTGATGGCCTCCAGCACGCCGATCACCCGCTCCTTCACCAGCAGCGGCGTACCAATCATATTGCGAGTCACCAGCCCGGTGCTGCGGTCCACCTGCCGGTAGAAGCGCGGATCCTTCTGCACGTCCTGCACCAGCAGGGGCTGCTTTTCCCTCACCATCCAGCCCGCCAGGCCGCGGTCCACCGGCACGGAGAGCATGCGCGCCTCCTCGGCGCCCTTGCCAAACGACACCTTGAACCGCAGCATGCCTTCGGCTTCATCCAGCAGCATCAAGGAGCAGGCCTCGACGCCAAAGACGTCCTTGACCTTCTTCATGATGTATTCCAGGATGACGTCCAGATCGAGTGTGGACGCCAGCTTGGCGCCGATTTCGTTCAGCGCTGCGAGTTCTTCGACTCTTTCCATACCGGATGGTCTCCAACCACGGCGGATCCAGAACGGAGCAGGCTGGCCAACCTGGTCTAGGTGGTCAGCTCTTCCCCCTGAGCCCGCAGATTCCGTACAATCCTACTGGTTCCTCGATGCCCTTCAGACGCACCGCCCCCAGCTCGCGGTACTCAATGTGGCCACGCACTTGGTCGAACGTGCCCTGCGTGATGATCAGCCGCAGGCCTGCCTGACGCGTCATGGCCTGACTGCGGGCGGCCAGGTTGAGAATGCGTCCTGCCGTCACCAACGCCCTGCGGTCGCCGGTGCCAATGCTCCCGAGCGTCACTCGCCCGCTACTGATGCCGATGCCGATGTCGAAGAACGGCATGCCGCGCCTGGCCCAGTCGGAACGCAACTGCTCCAGGCGTTCCAGCATCTCGAGGCCGGCCTTGACCGCGCGCAGCGCATCGTCCGCCTCACCCGCCCTGCGGTCAAAGGTGGCCAGGATCTCATCACCCGAGAGCTCGTCCACCACTCCCTGGCGTGCGGTGATGATGCCCACCGCCGAAGAGAAGTACTCGTGCATCACTCCAATGATACGTTCCAGCTCGGCGTGCTCCACCAGCGACGAAAAGTCCACCACGTCGGCCAGCAGCACCGTCATCATCTCCGCGCTGCCCAGGGTGCCAGGCTCGGTCTGGCCGGACATCACCGCCTGCACCGTACGTGGCGAGAGGTAGCTCGCCAGGGATTGGTTCAGGCGCTCGCTCTCCACCACCCGGCTGAACAGACGCAGGTTGGACACCATGACGGCGGTCTGCGCTGCCACCGCGCGCAACACGTCCAGGTCGCCTCTGGAGTAGGTGTGCACTCCGTCCTTGCGTCCCACGCACAGCAAGCCCAGCGGCGGCTGTTGTTGCAGCGCAACGCGCTGCAGTGCCAGGCAGGACAGATCCGTCCGCTTCAGCACGGCGCGCAGCACGGCCGGACAGGTCGCGTCGCCGCTCAAGACCACGCGCGCTTGCGCTTCGGGCAGAGCCTCCAGCACATCCGCATCGGGAGCAAGCTCCAGCCCGTGGAAGAAGCAACTGGCAGATGCCTGCCCTCTGGCCGGGAGCAAGGACACGCACGCCGCATCGCTACGCGTCTGCTGGCGCAGCACCGCTACCACCTCCTGCAGTGCCGCCTCCAGGTCCTGGCCCGACAGCGAAGTGCTCAGACTGGCCAGAGAACCGAGCGTGGCGGCCCGCGCCTGCTCCTGCTCGCGCCGGTGCTTGTCGAGCGCCTCCTGCACGGCATTCTGCAAGTCCAGCAGCTTGAACGGCTTCAGTACAAAGGCCGACAAACCCAAGTTGACGGCCTCCACGGCATTGTCCACAGCTGCATATGCCGTAATCATGACGCCAATTACCTCGGGAAGTTGCGCCTTGATGGCGCGAAAGGTCTCCAGGCCATCCATGCCCGGCATCTTAAAGTCGAGCACCACCAGGTCAAAGGGCGTCTCGGCCGCCAGCGCAACTGCCTCGGCGCCGCTGCCCGCCTCCCGCACGTCATAGCCCAACTGGCTCAGGCCGCGCTTGCACACCGCACGCACGTCAGATTCGTCGTCAACTACTAGCACTCTACCTGATGCCATGTGGCCACCGTAGCGTCACGAGTTGTTCACCTTCCATCCGCGCGAGTATACTCACAAGCGTTCAATCCAGCAATTCACTACGGAAAACGAATCAGGTCGCCCGCTCCGCCGCTGCGCGTCAGCTCGCGTCCCTGTGCATGGATACGCGCCAGCAGGGCGTGTTCGATCAGCAGCACGACCGCGCCCACGCCCGTCAGCCCCAGCAGCGCCATGGCCACAGCCAGATGGCGCAGACTGACACGCACATGCACGTCCACCACCGCGGGCGCAGTAGAGGGCGCGCTCGTCGAGGCATCACCAGAGGGCATGCGGGCGAGCAAGCAGGTGGCGCCGTCGCTCAACCTCTCCAACAGGGCCTCAGCTCTTGCCAGCCAATCCTTCGGGGCGCCAAGCCATGCGCCATCCGAACGCCAGGCTCGCCACATGCGCACCACCGGCGCCGCGTCGTCATCCGGCATAGAGTCAACGCGCAGACTGGCGTGCCGAGTCAGGCACAGCCACAAGCTCAGCACAGCCAGCGTGCTCAAGATCCCTAGCAACGCCCTCTTCCAGAATGTCATCTTCATCCTCTGCCATGCAGTCTCGCCTGAAGCGGCGCTCACCAAGCCGTCGTTGCAGGCTGCTCGCCACAGCGTATACAGCCCCCGGGAGCTGTGGACCGTAATGCGACCCTACAACCTCTTCGTCGCTGCGTCGCCGCCTGCAACGGCCCAAGACCACAGAAGCGTCACCAGAAAGCAGGCCGGGGCGCGGCAGATGCCTGCTCTCGGAAGCCGGCTCAAACAGGCGGATGCTTCTACCCAGGAAATGGATCAACATGGCGGATGCTCCACCAACAAATCCTGTCCTTCAGCAACCTGCGCCTGCGTCTCGGCCGCGGGCAGGTAAACCTGAAAGCGGGTTCCCACTCCGGGCTCACTGGCCACTTCAATCCAGCCCGCATGTTGCTGCACGATGCCGTACACCACCGACAGCCCCAGACCTGTGCCTTTGCCTATCTGCTTGGTGGTGAAGAATGGTTCAAATAGGTGACTGCACACCTCTGCCCCCATGCCCACGCCGCTATCCTCCAACGTGACGCATACGTACCAGCCCACAGCCACCGGCCGCAGCGTGCGCACTACGTTCGCGCTGCCGCGGGCCTGCCCGTCGCCGGCAGCAGCCTCGCCCGGGGCAGCAGGATGGTCACGCAGGAAGGCCTCGTCCACGCTGACCGCATCCGTGGCGATGGTCAGCACACCCCCCTCAGGCATGGCGTCGCGCGCGTTCACCGCCAGATTCATCCACACCTGGTCCAGCGCGGCTGCATCTCCCTGCACCCACATCTGGCCCGCTGCCAGATGCAGTTTCAGCTCGATGTCCACCCCCAGTAGACGCTCCAGCAAGCGGGAGAAGCTGGTAAGCTGCTCGTTGAGGTCCAGCCTCTCGCTCTGCAACACCTGCCGCCGGCTAAAGGCCAACAACTGCTGCGTCAGCGCTGCGCCACGGCGCGCGGCGCGCTCGATGCTGGACATCTCCTTGTGCAGCGGCTCGCCCGGCAGCAGCTTGTCCAGCGCCAGCTCCGCATTGCCCAACACCACCGTCAATAGGTTGTTAAAGTCGTGCGCCACACCGCCGGCCAGCAGCCCCACCGCCGACATCTTCTGGGACTGGCGCAACTGCTCCTCCAGCCTGTGCTGCGTCTCCTCGGCGCGGCGGTGCTCCGTTATGTCCAGAACAGATGCCACGCTCTGGCGCGTGCCTGGAATCAGGCCCACCGTCACCAGCACGTTCTTGGGTTGGCCGCTGCGGTGCAACAGGCGGAACTCATAGTCCCTGGGAGGCGCCACACAGCCTGTGTTCTGCCGGCGCGCGCGATGGTAAGCCTTCATGCGCTGCAACTCATCCTCATCGGCCACAAACTCAGTCCACTTCATCTTGCCCTCCACCTCGCTGAGGGCATAGCCCGTGAGCTGCTCAAACTGCTTGTTCGCCAGCGATACGGTCGAATCCTCTTCGACAATGCAGGTCGCCGCGCCGGTCGTCTCGAAAAGGGTGCGGTACGTCTCCTCGGAGCGCTTCAGAGCATCCTCGTTGCGCTTGCGCTCGATGGCCATGGCCACCTGCTCCGAGACGAACACCAGGATGCGTTCGTCCTGCTCGCCATAGCGCACGCCCGCAGTGTAGGTCTGCACCACCAGGACGCCGATGGTCCTATCGGCGATCTTTAGGGGCACCCCCAGCCAATCGATGGATGGCGCCCCGATCGAGTCCACCTCCCCGCTGGCCACCAGCTCTTCGAATCTGGCCGGATCCGCCAGCAGCGGCTGGCCCGTTCGCAGCACGTACTCGGTCAGGCCGCGCCCCGGCTTTGTGGGCGGGGGCGGCGCATCGTACTCGTCCACGAAATAGGGGAACTCAATCAGGGCATCTTCGGCCTGTGAGCCGTGCAACGCAATGTAAAAGTTCCGCGCCGGCATCAGCTCCGAGACGATGCCGTGGATGGCCGCATACAATCCCTGCAAGTTCTGCACCGCATGCGCCGCTTCTGAGATGCGGTAGATGGCCCGCTGCACCATTTCGTCACGCCGCCGGTTCAGCGCTTGCCCCAGGTCGGCCGCGGCGACGCGCGCCGAATCCACATCTGCTGCTTCCCACAGGCGTGCCTGGCGGCACGCGTCCCATCCCAGAAAGCCTTCCAGCGTGTCGTCGACCGTCACAGGGACCACCAGCACCGCCTGGGCATCACGCTGGGCCATGCTGACCTGCTCTTCGGGCGCAAGCTGCGACCTGAGTTGATTCACTACTCCGCCGCCGGAGAGCACTTCGAGCCAGCGTCTGCGCTCCACCTCTGCACATGAACCCGCACAGGGCTGCGACCCTCCGTTCATGCCTGGTGCGATGCCCGCCTGGCACCACTCTGCCGCCAGGTGCACCGCCAGCGGCTGCTCAGGGCCGCGCTGCCTCAGAAAGAGATAGGCGCGGTCGGCGCTCAGAACACGGCCAAGCTCGGCCAGAAAGCTCTCGTAGGGGATCTCCCCGTCCGACCCCAGCAAGGCCTCGGCCGCCCTGGCCAACGCGCGCATGTGAGCGGCACGCTGCTGTGCCACATCTCCTGCCCGCTCCAATTGCGCCAGCATGGCGTTGATGTGCTTCGCAAGCTGGCTCAACTCGTCCCGCCCATCCAACGTCACCCGCGCCGAGAGATCGCCCGACGCGCCCAGGCAGTTGACCTGCGCGCTCAATCGCCGCACGCGCTTGAGCACACGACCTTCCCACAGCCAGAGCACACCCAGACAGTACAGCGGAACCAGCGCCACCGTGGCCCAGTTGAGATAGGGCATGGCAGCCATGCCGCTCTGATAGATCTGCCTTGGCAGGTCCGCGCGCAGAATCAGGGCTGCATTCCCGTAGATGTCGTCCAGGCGCCCGTACGCGCACACGACCTTGCCATCCAGCGCATGTACCCAGGTGGTGGCGCTGGCCAGTTCCGCCTGCGCCAGGACAAAGTCGGCCGGAAGGCTCGTGCCCTGCGCGCGCTCCAGTCGCAGGCTCAACTGAGAGACATCGCTCAGCTCGTCCAGTGCCTGCGCATCGAGCCAGCGTCCCATCACCAGCGTGCCGCTGGGCGTCCCGAGGGCATCGCCAGTAAGCACCGGCCGGGCTGCCACCAGTATGGGGCCTTGCCTCAGCAGCATGATGCCCGAGACAGCGCCCCGCGCCTGCACGGCCTCAAGCAGCGCCTGCTGGGCCTGCAGGTCGTCGAGCCCACTTCCCGGCGTGGAGATGGCGGCGCCCGAGCTCTCCAATGTCCTGGAGAAAACGATCTCGTCCTGCTGGTCCATTGCCAGCAGCAGGTTCAAGCGCAGGTCTGCCAGAGTCGCGTTCGTCAGGTTGCTCTGTATGCGGGCAGGATTGCCTTCCTGAACAAAGGCTCGCGTGTCATCCCTCATCGCCCAATCTTGCGTCAAGAGATCCAGTTCGCGCACTTCGCGCTCCACGGCGCGCAGGGCGCGCTGGATGTTGAGCTGGGCGTCCCGGCTCTCGACCAGCTCCAGCGTGCGCACCACAAAGACACGCTGCAACATGTACAGCAGGGCCACCAGACAAACCAGGGCCACTGCCGCCACTGCCAATGTCTTGCGCCGCAAGGTCATCAGCTCATGCCTCAGCCAACATGTCGCGCACAGCGTGCGCCAGCTCGGTGCGGGTAAAGGGCTTCTGCAACAGGCGCAGGCGCGGGCCGCATGCGGGCATGCCGATCATTTCCGGGCTGTATCCGGAGACAAACAGCACCGGCAGATCGCGCCGGATGCCCGACATGGCCTGGTAGGCCTTGACGCCGGAAAGATGCGGCATGATCGCATCCAGCACCGCCAGGTCAAAGCCGTGTGGATTGGCCGCGAATGCTTCCAGCGCTTCGCGCCCGTCTCTGGCGGCCTTGACCCGGTAGCCGAGCGACTGCAGCAGCCCCTGCGTCAGCTCGCGCACGCCCTCCTCGTCTTCGGCCACGAGAATCGTCTCCTGACCACCCAGCACCGTGCGCGAGCGCGATAAGCGTCCCGCCCCTCCATCCGGCTTTTGCACCGGTAGGTACACGTCGAAACGCGTCCCGCGCCCGGGCTGGCTGTGCACGTTGATCCAGCCATTGTGTTGCCGCACGATGCCATAGACCACCGCCAAGCCCAGACCGCTGCCCTTGCCCAACTCCTTGGTAGTGAAGAAGGGCTCGAAGAGGTGCTGCATGGTGGTTGCGTCCATACCCTCACCGTTATCGATCACGGAGAGCTTGGCATACGCCCCACGCTTGGCCTCGGGATGCGCCTCGTAGAAGGCAGCATCTGGCATCACCGCGTGGGTCGCGATGCGCAATTCGCCGCCACCCTTGTCTGGAGGCATGGCGTCGCGCGCGTTCAAGGTCAGATTCATCAGCGCCTGCGTCAGCGCGGCGGGATCCGCATATACCTCACCCAGTTTTGGCGCGAGCTCCAGTTGCAGTTGGATATGTTCCCCGATCAACCGCCCGAGCATGTGCGCCAAGTCGCTAACCAGGGCATTCAGGTCCACGGGCCTGGGTTGCAGGATCTGGCGGCGGCTGAAGGCCAGCAACTGCTGGGTCAGGGCTGCGGCGCGCTTGGCGGTCTTCTGGACTGCTTCTAGCTCGCGCTGTAGCGTGCTTGCTGGCTCCGCGCGCGTCAGAGCCAGCTCCGTGTTGCCCAGGATGACGGTCAGCATGTTGTTGAAATCGTGGGCCACGCCGCCGGCCAGCATGCCAATGGACTGCATCTTCTGCGCTTCGCGTAACTGCATCTCCAGCTTGTCGCGCTCCTCCTCAGCGCGCTTGCGCGCCGTGATGTCTTGCAGCATGCCCAGCATGTGCGGAGGCCGCCCCTCGGCCTGTGTCACGAAGAACCCACGATCGTGCAACCAGCGGTACGAGCCGTCTTTGTGGCGCATGCGGTACTGCACATCGTATGGCGCGGCCAGCTTCTCCGCTTCGCTCAGTAGGGCCGTTGCCCGCGGACGGTCCTCCGGGTGCAGCATCTCCTCCCA
This sequence comes from uncultured Anaerolineales bacterium, assembly GCA_964478725.1. Lineage (GTDB taxonomy): Bacteria > Chloroflexota > Anaerolineae > UBA2200 > UBA2200 > CAYZKS01. Next base: position 1,418 of record CAYZKS010000081.1, on the reverse strand, counting down.
GCGCCGCAATCCACCGCTCATCTCAGCCGGGGTCAGCCCAAGCACGCGCTCAATGCCGCCGCCCCACACGATCGATCCGTCCGCGGTGTCATAGTCATACACGATCTGGCCCGACGAAGCCACCGTCAGGTCGTAGCGCTGCTTCCATGCCTGCGTCTGCGCTTCCGCCTGCACGCGCGCCGTGATATCGGCAAAGGCGGTCAGCACGCCACAGAACTTGCCTTCCTGGAACATCGGCCGGGCGCTCACCAGCACGGGGATCTCATGCCCGTCCTTGTGCCGCAAGCGCGCCTCGTATCGCCCGCATGTTCCGCCCGGTCGCTGCTGGGTCTGACTCTGCACGCGCTCGACTTCCTGCGGGGCCACGATCAAGCTCCAGTGTCGGCCCAGCAGCTCCGCAGAGGTGTAACCCACCAGCCGCTCCAAGGCAGGATTGACGAAAGTGATCGTGCCGCTGGCGTCCTCCAGGATCAAGCCATCTTCCATGCCGCGCACGATGCCTTCGTTGAACTCCTTTAGCTGCTCTAGCTCGGCTTCGGCCCTTTGGCGCTTGAGCGCCTGGGATAGGTCCGCAGCCGCCGCCCGCAGCAGATCCACTAGCTCCGGGTCCCAGGGATCGATCGTTCCGCGCTGGTCGAAGCCAATGAACCCCTCCAGCACCCCATCCACGTTCAGCGGCAAAGCCAGCACTGCGCTGATGCCCTCCGCCTCCAGCACGGCGCGTTCTGCGGCCGGGAAATCAGCCACCGGCCCGTTGATGGACTGGCCCCCTGCCAGAGTCTCGAGCCAGCGCGCGAAGCCGTGGGCGCGCACTGCAAAGTCCTGGAAGCGCGGGCTGCCGGCCTCGAACGGCCGTCCGTTGGCGTGCCATTCGGCTGCCTCGTCAACGTACAGCTCTTCGCCTTCGCGGCGCATCAGCAGATAGACATACACGCGGCTGGCGCCAGCCGCCTCGCCCAGCAGTCTCAGAAATGGCTCATACGGGATCTCTGATTCCTGAGCCAACAGGACCTGCGCTGCTTCTGCCAGGGCTTGCATGTAGCCCTGGTTGCGCTTTCTGGCTTGCTGGGCTCGCTCCAGACCCGCCAGCATGGCATTGATACGACCGGCCAGCGCGCCCACTTCGTCCTGCCCCGATGTCGTGATGCGCCGCGAAGCATCGGCGGCTTGCCCAACCTCGTTCACCTCGGCACTGAGCCTCTCGATGCGCGAGAATACCGTTCGATACCAGAGCGCCATGGCGAACACAGCCAAGAACAGAGTAGCGCCTGCCACGGCCAGCATCAGAACTTGGAAGCTCTGTGCGCCGTGCTGGTAGATGCGGCGCGGTTGTTCCACGCGCACGAGCAAGGCTCGTGTCCCAAACAGATCTTTCACCAACGCATAGCCCGCCACCGTCTGCGCGTCCAAGGGCCGGG
>CAYZKS010000080.1:3963-13762 GCA_964478725.1 uncultured Anaerolineales bacterium | reverse complement strand
GTACAGGCGGGTGCCTGCTGCGGGCTGGGTGGCCGTGGGCGTGGAGGTGGGCGCGGGCGGGAGCGTCGGCGTGGCTGTGGGAGTCGCAGTCGGCGTCAGCGTGGGCAAAGGCGGAGCGGAAGGGTCGATGCGCCCGATCACCTTGCGCACGCGGTCGGCGTACCACATGGCCGCGCTGCCGGGCTCTGCCGCCAGGCCGGTGGGATCAAAGTCCGCCTGGGGCGCGGCGCCGCCAGCCTCGCCAGCGGACGGCGAGACGGCGCTGGCCTTGCCAGAAGCGCCAAGCGCAGAGGACGCAGGAAGCGCGCCACTCTCGCCAGCGGACGGCGAGACGGCGCTGGCCTTGCCCAAAGCGCCAAGCGCAGAGGACGCGGTATGCGCGCCGGTCTCGGGGCTGTCATCCAGCATGTCGTAGGGCAGATGGTAGGTGACGACGCCGTTGATCTCGGTGCGCGTGCCGTAGCGCAGCTCCTGCTCGCTGGGCGCGGGCAGGGGCTGGGAGCTGAAATGCTCCGCCAGCTCGGGCACGATCAACGCCGTGGCTTGCTGGGTCTGGGGGAAGACGTAGCTGTACCCGAACGGCGTCCCGACCAGCGGCAACATGCTCACCGTGTTGGCGCCGGACCCGCAGAACCACAGATTGCTTTGCGAATGGACCAACGCGAACAGGCCGGTCTGCTCCGGCGGCACGAGCCAGTGCCACAGCATCTGTGCCTGTGGATTCAGCCCGGCCACGCCGCGATGCATCCCGGCCTGGTCGCTGAAGTAGACACTAGAGTCCGCGGTCTCGAGGCGAAATGGGGCGCAGTCTACCGCGCCCGGGCAGGTGGGGTAAAGGGTGAGCTGGCGCGTCGCGGGGTCCAGCCGCCCCAGCCCCTGCATGCCCGTCTGGTGCGTGCTGTACCACACCTTGCCGTCCGCACTCACGCCGACGTCAAAGGGTTTGCCTGAGCCCGGCAGCAGCCACTGGGTGAGCTGCATAGCGCCAGGATCGAGGCAAAACAGCGCGGGCAGATCGTTGCTGGCGCACCACACCCTGCCCGTGTTGGGGTCAATGTCCAGGCCGTAGGTGTTGGTCGTGCCAGGCAGTCGCCATTCGGTCATGCTGCCGCTCGTGGGCTCCAACTTGCCCAGCGTGCCGGGGTTGACGGCGGTGTACCAGATGTTGCCCTGTGCGTCCGGCAGGACGCCCCACACCGCGCCCGAGGTTGCGCGTGGGTAGATGGTGACCTGGCGCGTGTCCATATCGAGCGTGCCGACGGCGTTTCCGGCGGGGCTGGAGAAGCAGGCGCGATTGTGGGCCATCATGCGCAGGTTGAGCGGGTCCACCGGCAGGCTGTACTCGGTGAAGGCAAAGAGCTGGTCGCCAGCGGGCGCGGGGTTGAGGGCCTTCTCGACGTGCCCGGTTGAGAGCGGCGCGCCCTGGGCGTGGGCCCACACGCCCGCGGCCGAGAGCGCCAGTGCGAGGACAGCGAGGAGAGCAAGCGCCTTGCGCATGGGATCACCTCCGCGGTCTTGAGGATAGCGCCAGATGCTCCGGCGCGCATATTCTAGCGCCGGACGCACAGGGCGTCAAAAGCGCCGGACTACAGTGCGGCGAGCGAACTTGAAAAGTGTGCAAAACTCCGCCTCGCGCCACAAGTTATCAACAGTTTGTTAACTGAAGTGTGACTAATTCGCCGGGCAAGCCGGGCTTCACGCAGCAGATTTGCCAAATGGAACCCGCGCACGCCCGGCCGCGTCCTGCTATCAGGAGCGGTGATACGGCTGCGGCCACGCGCTGCAGCCATGAAGCATCAAGGAGGAAGGCCGTGTTGGAGCGACGTTTTCAGATGGTTGTATGCCTGGCCCTGGTGTCAGCGCTGGTGGCAGGCTGCGCGCCGGTTGGCCCCGCGGCCCAGGCGGACGTGGCCAAGTCGGACAAGCAACGCGCGGCGGCGCTGGCGCCGGAACAGGCGGGCGTGCCGGAGCTGGTGCAGGGCAACACTGCCTTTGCGCTGGACCTGTACCGCGCGCTGTTCGCTGCGCGCGCCAATCAGTTCAGCTCGCCCTACAGCGTCTCGCTGGCGCTGGCCATGACCTACGCCGGCGCGCGCGGCGACACGGAGCGCCAGATGGCGCAGGCCCTGCACTTCACACTGGCTCAGGAGAAGCTGCACGCGGCGTTCAACGCGCTCGAGGCCGAGCTGGCCAGGCGCGGCGAGGGCAAGGAAGCCGAGGCCTTCCGGCTCAAGATCGCCAACGCCCTTTGGGCGCAGAAGGGCTACCAGTTCCTGCCCGCTTACCTGGACCTGCTGGCGCAGAATTATGGCGCGGGCGTGCGCCTGGCGGATTTCGTCAAGGCGGCGGAGGAGTGGCGCCAGGCCATCAACCGTTGGGTCAGCGAGCAGACCGAGGAGAAGGTCAAGGACCTGCTGCCGCCCGGCTCGATCGACAGCGTCACGCGACTGGTGCTGTCCAACGCCATCTACTTCAAGGCGGCCTGGCAGAAGCCCTTCTCGGCGGACCAGACCGCGGACGCAGCGTTCTACACCCTGGATGGCAAGAGCGTGCAGGTGCCGATGATGGCGCAGACAGAGAGCTTGGCCTATGGCGAAGGGCCGGGCTTCCAGGCGGTTGAGCTGCCCTACGCCGGCGGCCAGCTCTCGATGCTGATCCTGCTGCCCGCCAGCGGCGAGTTCGAGCGCCTGGCGCAGGGCCTGAACGCGGCGCAGTTGGCGGGCATCCTCAGCGGCATGCGGGAGCACCGGGTGCAACTGAGCATGCCGCGCTTTCGCTTCGAGTCCAGCTTCCAGCTCAAGCCGGCGCTGCAGGGACTGGGCATGACCGACGCCTTTGGCGCCGCCGCAGATCTGTCCGGCATGGACGGCTCGCGCGACTTGTTCGTCAGCGACGCCTACCACAAGGCCTTTGTGGCCGTGGATGAGAAGGGCACCGAGGCGGCGGCCGCCACGGCGGTGGTGATCTCGCTCAAGGCAGCGCCCATGCCCCAGGAAACAGTGGAGATGCGCCTGGAGCGGCCGTTCCTGTTCCTGATCCGCGACATCCCGACCGGCGCAGTGCTCTTTGCCGGGCATGTGGTCAACCCACTGGCCGGCAGTTAGGGGCTGGAACGCAGAGGCAGGCAGTTGTAGCCTTAGATAGCGGCGCGAAACCCTGGCTCCGTCCCTCTTCATGGGTGTAGTTCACTTTGGGGGCGGACATCTGAGGTGATACGTAGTCTAGGGCCTTGCCGCCGTAGGGCTTCGCGGAGACGAAGTGCCCGTGTTTGGCTGCCGCCCACTTCGTCTTCGCGAAGCGAACGGCAAGGGGCGATACTACGTTGCGCTCCAGAGCTGAACTACCCCCCTTTCATCGCGGGATTGCGCCGGAGCTGCAAACTTGGCTATAATGGGAGGCGCGAAGCGCTGGCCTGACGACCGGCCAAGAATCCTGCCTGGTGCTGCCATGAGCGCTGTCCCCAAGCCTCTCTCCCCATACAAACCGCGCGACCTGAGCGTCCTGGCGCGCTGCCTGGGCTGCCTGCGCCCATACCGCCGCCTGACGGCTGCCGCGCTGCTGGCGCTGCTCGGCAGCAGCGGCCTGGCGCTGCTTACCCCGCTGCTCATCCGCTGGATCCTGGACGAAGGCATCCCGCGTCAGGACGTGCATGTGTTGCGACTGTCCGTCCTGGCTCTGCTCGGGCTGACCCTGCTCAAAGGCGGGCTGACCTTTCTGGAGGGCCAGTGGTCAGAAACCGCCTCTCAGAACGTGGCCTACGATCTGCGCAACGCCATCCACCGCAAGCTGTCGGAACTCTCTTTTTCCTACCACGATCGCGCCGAGGCGGGGCAGATCCTCTCGCGCGCCATTCAGGATGTGGACCGCATCCGGTTTGTGACGGGCCGCGCCTTCCTGCGACTGGCGCAGGCTCTGCTGCTGTTGTTGGGGACGGCGGCGGTGTTGGCGTGGATGAACCCGGGCCTGGCTGTGCTGGCGCTGTCCACGATGCCGCTGCTGAGTTGCAGCGCCTTTCGCTTCGGCCGCCGGCTGCGCCCGCTGGCGCTGCGGATTCAGGAACAGTTGGGCGTGCTGACCACGCGGCTGGAGCAGAATTTGCGCGGCGCTCGCGTGGTCAAAGCCTTTGCGCAGGAGCAGAACGAGATCGCCCGATTCGACGCCCAGAACGCGCGCTGGTTTGCGCTTTCAGCCGAGTCGGCCCGGCTGCAAGCCTTCAACACGCCCCTGATTGACCTGATCGCCAATGCCAGCGTGGTGTTTATCGTGTGGTATGGCGGCTGGCTGGTCACGCGCAACCGGCTAAGCGTCGGGGAGCTTGTGGCTTTCACCACGTACCTGGCGCAGCTCGTCCAGCCGGTGCGGCGCCTGGGAGCGATCATCCCTGCGCTCACTCAGGCGACGTCTGCAGGGGAGCGCGTGTTTGAAATCCTCGACACCGAATCGGAGGTGCGGGAGCTGTTGGATGCCGTTCCGCTGCCGCCTGCCCGCGGCCACGTGCGCTTCGAGCACGTCTCCTTCGCCTACTTCCACCGCCGGCTGGCGCTCTCGGACGTGACCTTTGAGGCTCTGCCTGGCCAGGTGATTGCGCTGCTGGGAGCGACCGGCTCTGGCAAGTCCACCATCATCAACCTGATCCCGCGTTTCTACGACGTCACAGGCGGCTGCATCCGCATTGATGGCCAGGACATCCGTCGCGTGACCCTGAATTCGCTGCGCGACCAGATCGGCATCGTCCTGCAGGAGCCCACTCTCTTTGCTGCCTCCCTGCGCGAAAACATCGCCTTTGGCCGTCCTGGCGCGAGTGAAGCTGAGATTGTCGAGGCGGCCATGGCGGCCCAGGCGCACGCGTTCATCTGCGAGACGCCGCGTGGGTACGATACGCCTGTGGGCGAAATGGGCGTCACCCTGTCCGGCGGCCAGAGGCAGCGCATCGCCATCGCGCGGGCGCTGTTGAAGAACCCGCGCATCCTGATCCTCGACGATGCCACCTCCAGCGTGGACACCGAGACGGAGCATTTGATCCAGACCGCGCTGGAGCGCCTGATGCGCGGGCGAACCTCCTTCGTCATCGCGCAGCGCCTGAGCACCCTGCGCATGGCCGACCTGATCCTGGTGCTGGAGAAGGGCCGCATCGCCGCCCGAGGCACGCACGCGGAGCTGCTGCGCACGTCCGGTCTGTACGCGGAGATCTACCATCGTCAAGTGCGCCCGGACGAAGGGGCGTTGCAGGCATGACGGTCTCGATTGGCCCCCCGGCCGCACAGATGGGTCCTCGCTCCGCCATGGAGAGTTTCGGCGAGAGGACCGACGGGCCGGCCCTTGACCGGCGCGTGGTCGCGCGCCTTCTGAAGTACCTGCGTCCTCATTGGCGGCGCATGGGGGCAGCGCTGCTGCTGATGCTCGTCTCCACCGCGCTGACCCTGGCCACCCCGTACCTGATCAAGGTGGCCATTGACCGCTTTATCGCCCGGGGCGACGCGCAGGGGTTGCCTTTGATCGCCCTGCTGCTGGCAGGCGCTTTCACCGGCATCTACCTGGCTTCGTGCGGGCAGCAGTACCTGCTGTCCTGGGTGGGGCTGCGCATCCTGGCGACGCTGCGCGCGCAGCTCTTCCGGCACCTCCAGGCGCTCTCGATCGGCTACCACAACACGCACATCGTTGGAGTCACCATCTCGCGCGTGATCAGTGACGTGGATGCCATCAATGACCTGCTCTCGCAGGGGTTGCTCACTCTGGTCGGCGATACCATCATCCTGGTGGGCATTGTCGCCTTGATGCTGGCCATGGACTTGAGGCTGGCCCTTCTGACCTTTAGCGTGTTGCCGTTGATGCTGCTGGCCACGGCCGCCTTTGCACGCCGGGCCCAGGAGGCCTTTCGCCTCACCAGGGCCGGGATCGCGGCGGTCGTGGGTGATTTGGCGGAGGACATCTCCGCGGTGCGCGTGATCCAGGCCTTTGCCCAGGAAGGCGCCCAGGACGAGCACTTCGACCAAGTCAATCGCGCCAGCCGCGACGCGCACGTCAAGGCCATGTCGCTCTCGTTCGTCTTCCTGCCGGCGGTCGAGTTCCTGGGCATGCTGGCAACGGCCATCGTGCTGTGGTTTGGGGGCCTGGCAGTGGCTCGGGGCGAGCTGAGCGTGGGCGTGATGGTGGCGTTTTTGGTCTACGTGGCGCGCTTCTTCCAGCCGATTCAGGAGCTCAGCCAGCTCTACACCACGATGCAGGCGGCGATGGCAGGCGGCGAGCGCGTGCTGCAATTGTTGGACACTCGCCCGGAGATCGTGGATGCGCCCGCTGCCATCGAAATGCCGGCCATCGCCGGCCGGGTGGAGCTGCAGGGTGTGAGCTTCTGCTACCAGGATGGCATTCCGGTGCTGCGGGACGTGGATGTGCGCATCGAGCCGGGGCAGACCGTGGCGCTGGTCGGTCCCACCGGGGCGGGCAAGACGTCCATCGCCAATCTGGTGGCGCGTCTGTACGACGTAACGGCTGGCGCCGTGCGCATTGATGGCCTGGACGTGCGGCAGGTGACCCAACGCTCGCTGCGCCGGCAGATCGGCCTGGTTCCGCAGGAGCCCTTCCTGTTTTCCGGAACGATTGCGGACAACATCCGCTTCGGCTGCCCGGCTGCCAGTGACAGCCAGGTGCAGGAGGCGGCGCGTCTGGCCAATGCGCACGACTTTGTGGCAGCCCTGCCGGACGGGTACGCCACGGCCATCCAGGAGGGCGCGGTCAATCTGTCCGTGGGCCAGCGCCAGCTCATCTGCATCGCTCGCGCCGCGCTGGCCGACCCGCGCATCCTGATTCTGGACGAGGCCACGGCGAGCGTGGACACGCTGACGGAGGCCCTGATTCAGAGTGCGCTGCGACGCCTGCTCAGCGGGCGCACGGCCATTGTGATCGCGCACCGCCTCAGCACGGTGCGCAATGCGGACCTGATCTGCGTGGTGGACGATGGGCGCATCGTCGAGCGCGGGCGCCACGAGGAGCTGCTACAGCTCGGCGGTCTGTATCGCGAGCTGTACGAGCGCCAGTTCGTGGATGTGCCGCCGGCCGAGGGACGGGGTAAGGACGCGGGCCGCACGAAGGCATGAGTGCGGCGCAGGGTGTGGCGCGGAGGGATGCTTGTACTTCCGCTCCAGGGCTTCCAGCGCAGCGAGCGCACACGCGGCCGCCACCACCGCCAACAGACTCCTGTGCTTCCGTATCTCAAGCCTGCTTCTCTGCGGTCAAACTCGGCTTGGGAGCGATGCCAGACTTGACCAGGGCCGCTACCGGAGTACAATCGTCCGCAGCAGAACGAGTAGATGCCACTCTAGCCCGGGCAGCCGGGGGCCACCGCTGTCAAACACCCCTCGAGCCCGCAGGGATCGTACGGCGCCTGCGGGCTGGTTGCTGTCACAGAGTGGCAGGACTGTCACAGGAGGCGGGTACATGCTGTACACGGTGCGTTTCACGAGCCAGGGCGCCGACCGGGTTCTGGACATCAATGCGGATCAGGTCAACGCGACGCCAGATGGAGATCTGGTCATGACTGCCGGCAGGTACGTGGTACTCGCCATCGCGCGCGGCTACTGGCACAGCGTCGAAAGCAGAATGGCCACTCCCGAGGAAGAGCCGGCCGATTCGTTCGATGCCGATAGCAGTGAGACTTGAAGCACTGAGGCGCAGGAGGTGGGGGAGGGCTCGGGCGACGCGCCCGATGCCTAGAGTGCAGCAACTGGCGGGAGAAAGTGACACCAGCCCTCACGCTGTCTCGAACCGCAGCACCCGCAGGCGTTTGGGCGTGACCAGCGTGCGGTGCGCCAAGGCCAGCAGCGACATACTGGCGGGGCGCGCGCCTATCGCCGCTCCCAAGGATGGCAGGGGCGTTTCAAACGCTACGTCATTTCCGATCGCCAGGCGAAGGCAAGGCGGCTGGGTCCTCGCCCTCAGGATCGCAGGTTACACGGAATGCTCAAGTCGCATTTCACTGGTATGGTAGCACCCAGTACAGCTCGGATTGGTTATCCTCCACGATAGAGGCAGACTCTGCGTTCAGCGCCTGGTTTTCGGCGTCGGCATAGGACTTGCCGTAGGTTTCCTCCATGGCAGCCAGGCTTGCCCACTCGCGCTCGATCACGAGCGTGTTCGTGCCGTGGCCGCCGGTCATGCAGCGGTAGCGCCGCTTGGGCGGGAATCCCAGGCGGCTCTCGACGACGTCATACCTCTTGTCGAGCGCCTCCAGCTCTGCCCACTTGTCAGGGCGAATCTGTTGGATCAGTCGTTCCAGGATCTTCATCGTCAAACCTCTTTCTTGGGAATCGAGCGCTGCCACGACCGCTCGGGCCGTGTGCAGAACCTGCGCCTCAAGCGCCAGCGGATCGAGTCAGCGCTCCGATCAGCGGCAAATGTGCGACTTGTGTTCCGCAATATGTACTTCCATTCCCCATTCCTTCACCGCTCTGCAGCTACACTGATCCCCAATAGCTTGCGCGCGTTGTCGCCCAGGATCTTGCGCTTGTCCTCCTCGCTGAGGAAGGACGCTTCGCGGATAGCGCTCACTGCTACCGGCATCATCTGTGGCATGTTCATCTGATCGGAACCAAACAGGATCTTGTCAGGCCCTGCCGTGTCGACGACCTGCCGGAGCAAACGGTGGAATCCAGCCCGACCTATGCACCAGTCCACTACTCCGAGATCCATGTAGACATTCGAATGAGCAAGCAGCATGTACGTTGCCTGCTCGGTGAACGGAAAGCTCATGTGATCCATCACAATCTTGAGGTGCGGGAAGGCCACAGCAACGTCCTCCAGCAACAGCGGATCGCACAAGCTCACCCGGAATGCAGGTGTTTCTCGATAGTAGTCGGGACCGTTCAACCCGGTGTGGATGAATACCGGCAGGTCTCGCTCCTCACACTTGCAGAATCTGTGTGAAGCAGGCTGTTCCCCGCAGCCATCCAATGCTCGGCCGCCACCCACCATTGACGCAGCCAGTCATATCCTCCCTACAATTCCTGTGTGAACGATCGATGTCAGCGCGTTGGCCGCCACATCCACTTGACATAAGTGGCCTCCGAGTCTCCCGGCCAGGGCGGCATGCTGACGCAAATGAACTTCAAGTCTACGTCTCCCACGTTGCGGTACTGAAACGCCGTTCCCACCGGAATGTCGATGGCGGTGCCCGCAACGAGCGCAGTGAGGCAGCTCTCCACGCCATTGTCTCTCCAGATCTCGCCGTGTCCCTCCAACACGTACCAGAATTCGCTGACCGTGGTGTGAACGGTGGCCCGATTGACTTGATGCGGAGGGACTGTGCTGTGGATCATGTTGCCCCTCTCGCCATGCATGAGGTAGCGAATGTCTGCACCTGCGGGCGACTTGGCATCGGGCTGCTCTGGAAGCGTGGTTGTCTTCATAGCTCACCCCCTTTCCCCAATGGCAAGCACGTCTTTACATCAAACAACATAGCCCGGCCACGGACTTGCCCGCAGAGCGGGACTGAATGCAGTGGACGGGCTGTGGTGAATGCTGTATTGGGCACTGCCTGGCGGCCGTGTCCGGAGCTCCTGCGGGATCTGCAGGCTATGCTTCGAGCACTACTATACTCGATGCCTTCATGGCTGTCAACAGATGTCAGGACAGCGGTGGGGCAAGGGGAGTGGGATGAGCGGAAGGCGGGACCGCCTCACCTCGAAAGGGAGTCGAGGCCTTCGGCGGCGGAACCACGAACCGGGTGGAGGCAGCGCCTAGACCGTCTCGAACTGCAGCACGCGCAGGCGTTCGGGCGTGACGCGCGTGCTGATGCGCAGCATCT
>CAYZKS010000080.1:0-3863 GCA_964478725.1 uncultured Anaerolineales bacterium | reverse complement strand
TCGCAGCAGGCAGGGGGAACGAGGCAACTGGAGTAGGCGGGCCGGGAAATCGAATCTGGCGCAGCGGCCAGGAGTCCCGCGCTCGCCAAGGAGGCGAGTCCGATGCGCAAGGCTCTCAAGAGATTGGATCGCATGCTCACGGCGGGCGGCCTGCTGGCGGCGTGGTTTGTGTGGGGCCACGCGCCACAGCGGGCAAAGAGGCTGGCCGAGAAATACGAACGCTTCCGCGCCGACTTGCAGTTCGCGCACGACGCCCTGGACGCCCAGTTCCAGCATCACGAGTGCGTGGTGGACGGCCTGCGCTGGCACTATGTGGAGGAGGGCGATCCGGGCGGCACGCCCGTCCTGCTGCTGCACGGCCTGCCGGAGTGCTGGTACTCCTGGCGCTACGTGCTGCCCAAGCTGGACCACGCCTACCGCCTGATCGCCATTGACATGAAGGGCTACGGGCGCTCGGACCTGCAGGACCCCGACTACAACTGGCATACGGTGGCGGCGCAGACCCTGGCGCTGATGGAGCACCTGGGGGCGCGGCAGTTCTTCGTGGTGGGCCACGACTGGGGCGCGCTGATCGGCAGCGTGCTGGTGGGCGACCACCCCGAGCGCATCTACGGGTTCGTGCGCATGCAGGCCGACCTGATCCCCAAGGCCGGCGACGAGCGCTGGAAAACCTACCTGCAAAAGCCGCAGTTCGTGCTGTTTCGCAGCAATTGGCTCGCCACCTATATGATGCGCGACGCAGCCGCTTTCATCGACATGGTGTACCGCACGCGCATGAACACCCCCTTGGCCAGGCAGGACCGCGACTACCTGGTGTACGAGTGGTCTCGTCCGGGCGTGGCCGAGATGAATCCGCGCTACTTCCAGGCCAGGAACTGGGACCTGGACGCGGCGCTGGGCAAGATCTGCCGCAACCAGTTCCCCTTCCCGGTGCTGCAGTTGCAGGCCGACGGCGACCCGTCGCAGCCGCGTGAGCTGTTCGCGGACGTGGCCAGCGAGTGCCCCAACGTGCGCCTGGAGTGGATCACGGGCGCCAACCACTTTGACAACCTGGACCAGCCGGAGCAGGTGGCGGACGCCATCAACCGCTTTGTGCGCGCCACGGCGCCGCCTGCGGCCTCGCCTTCGACCAAGCCGAGCCGCAGGAAGCGCCGCGAGTGAAGCACCAGGGTTCGTAGTTCCCCCGCCGCAGGTCTTGACGTGGTTTGTCAAGGTCAGGGGGTGTCGCTGCCCACGGCGCCGCCGGATCAATCCGCCGGCGTCTAGGAGAAAGGCTGCTGGAAGCAGGCTGGGGGTGGCTGCGTGTTCGCCTGCCTCGACGCTGTGTGGCGAGGTAGTTCCTCCGTAAGGAGGGCTGTTGGAACTCAAACGAAGGCCTGCCTCATGGCAGAACCACCTAGTCGGGCCGATTGGGCAAGGCAGACGGGAAGGATCCCAAATGACTCTTGCGACACAGGAAACCCGGGCCAAGGGCATGCTGACCCAATCGAAGTCGATCCTGCTGCCGGCGCAGGCGGACAACCGCGTGCGCGGCTCGCCCTGGCCCGCGCGCGCCTTCGCGCTGATCGCCATCGCCAGCACGGCACGCAGTTGCATCCACTTGCTGGCGCCCGATGGCGGCGCGGGCAGCATCGCGGGCATGGATCTGAATGTGGCGGGCGCGCAGGGCATCGTCTTTGCCTTTGCGTTGTGGGGCAGCGCGCAGTTGGTGTACGCGCTGATCCAACTGTTGGTGGCCTTGCGCTACCGCTCGCTGGTGCCGCTGATGTACCTGCTGCTGGCCTTTGAGACCGCGCTGCGCATGCTCGTGGGGCGCATGCGGCCGGTCACTTTCGCGCACACGCCGCCCGGAGCGGTGGCCAACTACATCCTGCTGCCGCTGGCGCTGGCGATGCTGGCGTGGGCGCTGTGGAGCGGGGTTCGAGGCTCGTAGTTCCTCCGTAAGGAGGGGATTTTCCTGAGGTTCGTAGTTCCCCCTCGTCTGCGCGACGGCTTGCTTCGCGAAGACAAACGGCCATCCGGGGGCTGCCGCATGGCCGGATGAATGCGGTGCAGGCGATTCCCGGAGAGACCCGCCTGACGGCGGAACTACAAACCGCAGACCGCCTGACGGCGGAACTACAAACCGCAGACCGCCTGGCGGCGGAACTACAAACCGCAGACCGCCTGGCGGCGGAACTACAAACCCTGGACCGCCTGGCGGCGGAACTACAAACCTCGAGCCGGCTGACAGCGGAACTACAAACCGGACGCCGTCGTCTTGTTGAGGTGAGGGGGCAAAGGATGTGACGATGACACCGCTCGTGCAGGAAATCCAGGCCAAGAGCATCCTGACCAAGTCCAGGGTCTTTCCCTACGTGATCAATCCCTACCGCGGCTGCCAGCACGGCTGCACCTACTGCTACGCGCGTTTCATGAAGCGCGTCACCGGGCACAAGGAGCCGTGGGGTGAGTTCGTGGACGTCAAGGTCAACGCTGCGGAGCTGCTGCGCGCGGAGGTTCGCAGGAAGAAGCCGGGGAGGGTGTGGATCAGCGGCGTGTGCGATCCCTACCAGCCGCTGGAGGCCAAGTACAAGCTGACCCGGCAGTGCCTGCAGATACTGGTAGAGAACAAGTGGCCGCTGACGGTGCAGACACGTTCCCCGTTGGTCGTGCGCGACATGGACATCCTCATAGGGGCGCCGGAGGTGGAGGTTGGCTTCACGATCACCACCGCAGATGACAGCGTCCGAAAGCTGTTCGAGCCGCATGCCCCGCCCATCCACGCCAGGATCGAGGCGTTGGACAAGCTGCACCGGGCGGGCATCCGCACCTTTGCCATGATCGCGCCCATGCTCCCAGGCGCAGAGGGGCTGGGAGAGCTGCTGAAGGGCAAGGTGGACCACGTGCTGATCGACCGCATGAACTACCACTATGCTGACTGGGTCTACCGCAAGCATGGGCTGCAGCACGAGCTCACCCCGGATTTCTTCGAGACGACCGCTCGCGAACTGGCGCGCGCCTGGCAGGAATCGGGGATCGAGTGCGAGGTCATTTGCTAGACCGGGGCCTTGGAAGCCTGGAGATTCGCGCGCACGAGGATGATGGCCCGGACACGGAATACACGGAAGACGCGGAAGGACACAGAGAGACAGAATAGACAACCCCTGATGCGGGGGCTGTGGGTGGGGTGTTGGCTTGCTGACTCATGAGAGCGAGAGTCTGGACACGGAAGACGCGGAACACACGGAACAATATGGAGAAACAGAACGGACAACTCCTCCATTGGGGGGCTGTCGATGGCTTGTTTCCTTCCGTGTATTGCGTGTTCTTCCGTGTACAGTGCTAAGGCAGGGTGCAAGATGAGACGCGCACTGTTGGTCGCCTTGCTGCTTGCGGCTGCGATGCTGCTGGTCAGGCTGACCGCGGCGTCGCCTGTCGCGGGCCGCGCCTGCGCGCCTGCACAGACGGGCACGTGCACCGTGACTGTTATGCCGACCACGTCCGGGACCCCGTCGCCCGGCCTGCAGGTGAGCGGGCACGTGCGCCTGGGCGACGCCTCCGGGCCCGGGGTGAGCGGCGTGCGTGTGATGCTGGCCTTTGCCAGCTACCCGGCACACGAGACCTGCTTGACGGATGCCGACGGCTATTACCAGACCCGCTTCCACTACATCCCCGGCGACGAGATGGTCCGCGTGTGGGCCGAAGACGAGCTGTACGCGTTTGAGCCGGAGGTGCATTACTGGCGGCACTGGTACGGGCGCGAGCTCGCCGTGCGCGACTTCCTGGCCACGCCGCTGCCGATGTGCACGCCGCCGCTATGCCAGCCCGGGGAGGTGCTGTATTGCCCCGACTACTGCCCGCGGGGCTGCGGCTACCAATGC
>CAYZKS010000079.1:0-13800 GCA_964478725.1 uncultured Anaerolineales bacterium | reverse complement strand
TTTGCTCGCATTATAGTGCGGATTGCGCTATGCGTCCAGCAGGATGCCGCTACTGACCCTGGTTGGTCACGCCAATCCGGATAATGCGTTTGGTGGAAGGGTACAGACAAGTGTATAATTCGAAAGCACCATAAGCTGGGGGCGCGGGCGCCCTCACGTCCCCAGAAAACCGCCAGGAGGACCAGCACTCGCCATGAGGGAATTGCGGGAAAGAATCGCTCGAGAGGGACGCAACCTCGGCCGTGGCATCCTGAAAGTAGACAGCTTCATCAATCACCAGGTGGATGCCAATCTGATGATGGACGTCGGGAAGGAACTGGGCCGGCGTTTCGCACACGAGCATGTCACCAAAGTGCTCACCGCAGAGATTTCGGGGATTGCGCCGGCTCTGACCACCGCCCTCGTTTTGCATGTACCCGTGATCTATGCCCGCAAGAGCAAGCCTATTACTATGCCCGAGCGCGTCTATCGTGAGACGGCGCCCTCTCACACCAAAGGTCATGTGGTTGAGCTGCTCGTTTCGCCGGAAGTGCTGTGCCGGGATGACAGCGTGCTAATCGTGGATGATTTTCTGGCCACAGGTCAGACCATAGCCGCGTTGGCGCGTGTAATTGAACAAAGCGGTGCAAAGCTGGTGGGAATTGGCACTGTGATCGAGAAGACCTTCGAGGGCGGTCGTGCCTTCCTTGACGCGCGCTACGACGTGCCTGTTGAGTCTCTGGTCGTCATCTCCGATATGAGCGATGGTCGCATCGTCTTTGCCGAGTAGAGCGAGGTGAGGTGGTGAGCGGCACTCCTCCTGCCGAACAACAACAAACCGTGGTCATCCTGGACTTTGGCTCGCAGTACAGCCAGCTCATCGCGCGGCGCGTGCGCGAGTGTGGCGTCTATTCGCAGATCGTGCTTTACAACGTATCGCAGGCAACGGTGGAGAGCCTGGCACCCGTGGGCTTCATTCTATCGGGTGGCCCGGCAAGCGTGTACGAGCCAGACGCGCCACGTCTGCCTGGATGGCTGCTCGAACAGAGCCGACCAATCCTTGGCCTGTGCTATGGCATGGAGGAGCTCGCACACCGACTGGGCCACGGAGTAGCGTCTGCGGAACAACGCGAGTACGGGCTGGCAGAGCTGACCGTCTCAGCCCCGGGCGGAAAGCTCTTCGAGGGCTTGCCCTCCAAGCTGATGGTGTGGATGAGCCACGGGGATCAGGTCCAGGACCTGCCCAAGGGCTTCCGCGTGCTTGCCCACACCAGCAACACACCCATCGCAGCCTTTGCTGATGAGCGCCGCCGCATCTACGGCCTGCAGTTCCACCCTGAAGTGAAGCACACCGCGCAGGGCCTGCAGATCCTCCGCAACTTTCTGTTTGGTGTGTGCGAATGCAGGGGAGACTGGCGGCCTGCCTCCTTTGTCACTGAGGCAGTGGGCCAGATACAGCAGCGCATCGGGGCGTCCCGCGCCATCTGCGCACTGTCCGGAGGCGTGGACTCGACCGTGGCCGCGACGCTGGTCCACCGGGCCATCGGCGAGCGCCTAACCTGCGTCTTCGTAGACCACGGCCTGCTGCGCCAGGGCGAGGCCGAGCACAACCTCAGGCTATTCCAGGACTTGGGACTCAGGGTCGTGCATGTCGACGCAGGGGAGCGCTTCTTGCGAGCGTTGAAGGGCATTATCGATCCCGAACAGAAGCGACGCATCATCGGCCACGAGTTCATCCGCGTGTTTGAAGCACAAGCCCGCAAACTGGGTGAGGTGGGCTTCCTGGTGCAAGGGACGTTGTATCCGGATGTGATCGAGAGCAACGCCGCCGATACCAAGGCTGCAGCCAAAATCAAGACGCATCACAACGTAGGCGGCTTGCCCGCCGACATGAAGCTAATGCTGGTCGAACCCTTGCGCTACCTGTTCAAGGACGAAGTGCGGCGCATCGGTCAGGAACTTGGTCTGCCAGAGGCCATTGTGCGGCGCCAACCATTCCCGGGTCCCGGCCTGGCCGTGCGCATCGTTGGAGAAGTGACCCCGGAGCGACTGAGCACACTGCGAGCCGCAGACTCTGTTGTGACCACCGAGGTCGAGCAGGCTGGACTGAACCACGACATCTGGCAGTATTTTGCCGTGCTGACTTCTGTGCACACCGTGGGTGTGATGGGGGATGGGCGAACCTACGGGAACGCGGTGGCGGTGCGCGCCGTGACCAGCGACGACGGCATGACCGCCGATTGGGCGCGCCTGCCTGCGGAGGTCCTGGGGCGTATCTCCAGGCGCATCGTCAACGAGGTGCCCGGTGTAAACCGTGTGGTGTACGACGTGACCAGCAAGCCCCCGTCCACGATAGAGTGGGAGTAGGTGATGGTCAAGATACTGCATTTCGCTGACCTCCACCTGGGCGTTGAGAACTATGGTCGTCTTGACCCAGCCACGGGCCTGCACACGCGCTTGCTGGATTTCTTGCGCTCGCTGGACGAACTGGTGGAGTATGCGCTGCAGGAAGCCGTGGATCTGGTGCTGTTCGCCGGCGACGCATACAAGAACCGCGACCCCAATCCCACTCACCAGAGAGAGTTTGCGCGACGACTGTACCGTCTCACGCAAGCCGGCATCCCGGTCTTCCTGCTGGTGGGCAACCACGACCTGCCCAATTCCCTGGGACGGGCGAATACCCTCGACATCTTCTCTACGCTACAGGTTCCAAACGTCCATGTCGCTCGCAGGCCCGGCGCCCAGTGCGTCTCCACCCGCTCCGGCCCCGTTCAGATCCTTGCTCTGCCATGGATCGTGCGCAGCCAGCTCCTGGCCCAAGAAAAGTACAAGGGCCTTTCGTTCGAGGATATCGAGGCATTGATTCTGCAGGACCTGGAGAACCTCTTGACGAAAGAGCTCAAGCGCCTAGACGGGGCTCTGCCAACGATTCTGGCGGTTCACGGCACGCTGCAGGGGGCCAAGTACGGCTCCGAACGCAGTGTGATGCTGGGTCAGGATCTCGTGCTGCCGCCCAGCCTGTTCAAACATCCTGGCCTT
This sequence comes from uncultured Anaerolineales bacterium, assembly GCA_964478725.1. Classification (GTDB taxonomy): domain Bacteria; phylum Chloroflexota; class Anaerolineae; order UBA2200; family UBA2200; genus CAYZKS01. The sequence goes on along the minus strand of CAYZKS010000079.1, from coordinate 10,782 downwards.
GACTATGTCGCCTTGGGCCACATCCACCGCCACCAACAAGTGGCCGACAGCCCCCCTGCGGTCTACAGCGGGAGCCTCGAACGCATCGATTTTGGTGAGGAGAAGGAAGCAAAGGGGTTCGTGGTGGTCGATGTGGAAAAGGGCAAGGCGCAGTGGCATTTTCGCGAGCTGCGCAGCACCCGGCGTTTCGTCACAATCGACACTCGGGCAGATGCTGCGAACCCGCTGGACCAGATACGTGAGGCCATCGCCAAACATGACATCCGCGACGCGATTGTGCGTGTCATCATCCATACCACACCGGACAAGAGCCTGCTGATCCGCGACCAGGAGATTCACGCTCTGCTGAGCGATGCATTCAAGGTAGCAGCTATCATCAAGGACGTGGAGCGGGCAGCACGGCTGCGAATGGGGAGTGATCAGGGCATCGAGCAAATGACGCCATTGCAGGCGCTCGAGAGGTATTTGCAGACGCGCCCGATCTCCCAGGAGCGCATGCGCAAGCTGCTGCAATACGCGCAACACGTGATAAGCTCTGAGGTGCGAGGCGACCAGGATTAGAGTCCACGGGACGCATCCCACGGAGAGAGGGGGTACGCAATGGGTACGAGACTGAGGACTTCGGTTGACTCGATTTGCCGTCTGGACGGCGTCTGGCAAGACAAGATCAACAGCATCGCTGTCTTTGAGCGCGGGCCGGTGGTCCCGACGCGGCATGGGCGAGGCAACTTCTATGTTCTAGTGGAGATCGTCGGGGGCTTCCCCAACCCCGCCCAGATCCAGCAGCACTTGATCGAGGTTGCTGAGGCTCGCTTCCGTATAGATGGCAGCCTTACCAACGCCCTGCGCGAGGCGATCAAAGCAGCCAACACCTACCTCTTTGAATCGAACCTGAACGCCCCGCGCGAGGAGCGCGGCATCGCAGGCATGACCTGCCTGGTGCTCAAGGATCAGGATGCCTACGTCGGGCAGGCGGGTCCCGCTTTGCTCTACCACGTGGCCAAGGATACGTTCCAGCGCCTGCCAGAGGAGTCCGCCTGGCTGAGTGCCGACAGGCTCCAGGACGTTGACATCTCCAAGCACCCTCCCCTGGGATTGAGACGCGAGATAGAGCCCGAGTTGTCGCATCTGCACACCCAGGGCGGCGACGTCTTTGTGCTGGCCTCCACCACAATGGTCAAGCTGGTCAGTAACGAACAAATCCGCAATGCGATCGTACAGCGTGGCGCTGGGTCGGTCCGCGAGAATGTGCAAGCCTTAGCACCCGGAAAGGACCTCTCGCTGCTCGTCATTGAGCTGCTGGAGGCCGAGCAGGCGGCTGCACCTGCGCAGAGAGCTGAGAAGCTGGCCACCCACGAGAAGCGCCCCGGGCTGGTGGCCAGAGTCTCGTCAGCGCTGCATACCCTTGTAACGCCGAGCAAGGAGCCAGAGCCCAGGGACGAATTCCCTGTGGCAGCCGCCGAGAGCTACCGAGATCTGGGGGACGAGGACGCTCAGGAAGTCACGGAGCGCGCTCCAAGCATCGATATAAGGGGCATGCTGCAACCCATCTGGAATGGGGCAAGGCGACTGGCAGGGCGCGTGTTGCCCATCCTGGGCAACGTCCTGCCAAAGGCAGAACCAGAGGGCAGGCGCACGGCCGGCGCCCAGCGGCGCCAGCCAAGCAGGGCCTCGCAGAGCAGCCGCAGGTGGCTTTGGCTCGTGCTGGCCATTCCCGTGATCGTCATCGTGCTCTATGCTGTCACGCGCTACCAGTACGAGCGTTCCCGGCAGCTGCGTCTGGCGGAGTTCCTGCAGGCTGCCGAGGCAGCCAAAACGTCCGCGGAACTCAGCCCTACAATTGGAGAGCAGCGGGCGAGACTGCGGGAGGCCATCGCCGCACTCGACCAAGCCCTGCTGCTCAGGCCCAGCGACCAGGTGATTCTGACAGAGCGAGACAACCTGCAGAGCACTCTGGACGAGAAGAACTATGTCTCGAGGCTGTTCTACTTCGGAGAGCTGCAAGAGTTCCCAGACGTTGGAGACGTCAAGTGCCAACTGAGCACAGTGCTTGTTCACGGCATTGATGTATACGTGCTGGACGTGGGCACGGATCGCGTCTACAAGTACCTGCTTTCCTCCACCAAAGACGCCCTGCAGGCCCCGGACGGCGATCCCGTCATAGTCCGCAAAGGCGACCAGCAGGGCGCAGTGGTTGTGGATGAGCTACTGGACATCGCCTGGGCCGATCCGGGAACGGGCCTGGATGGCAGCGGTCTCTTGATCATCGACAAGAAAGGGCACGTATTGCGTTACGATCCAGCGGTCGGGCTGGAGGTTTCGACCGTCGCCGACACTGGCACCTGGCGCGCGCCGGTTGCGGCCGCCACCTTTTTCGCCAATCTATACCTGCTCGACCCCCCTGCCAATGCGGTGTTCAAGTACGAGCCCAGCAACACCGGCTACGACGCGCCCTCCAGCAGCTACTTCAACTCGGACACCAGCGCTGACCTTGCCACTGGCCTGGACCTGGCGATTGACATCAATGTCTACGTGCTCAAGGCCGACGGCACCATACTCAAGTACTTCCAGGGCGCAAGCGCGCCTTTCCCGCTGACCAATCTGGACGAACCGTTTGCGGGAGCTTGCTGCATCTTCGCTTCGGCGGCAGCAGGTGAGGAGGGTGATCTGTACGTGGCGGATACCGGCCGCCAGCGCATCCTCAGATTCAGCAAGGAGGGGGTTTTCCTGCGGCAGTACCGTGGCCGCGACCCGGCAGACATGGACTCCCTGCGAGGCTTGTGCGTGGATCAGGCCGAGCAGAGGTTCTATATCATCAATGGAAACAAGCTGTACTGGGCCAAGCTGCCCTGAGGGAATAGACACAGCCGCGTGTATGATGTTGCAGGTGCAGAATGTCGCTAGTTCTGGGAGTGGAAACTTCTTGTGACGAGACCGCGGCCTCGGTCGTGGCAGACGGCCGGAGGATCCTGTCCAACGTGGTCGCCTCGCAGATAGAGTTGCACCGTCGCTACGGAGGAGTCTTTCCGGAGTTGGCATCGCGACAGCACGTTCTGGAGATCGTGCCAGTAATCCAGGCAGCGCTCTCGCAAGCGGACACCGAGCTATCTGCTTTGGACGCCATAGCCGTCACCAGTGGCCCGGGGTTGGTGGGTTCACTTCTGGTAGGCGTTAACGCTGCCAAGGCCATCGCCTGGGCCAGGGGATTGCCGCTGGTGGGAGTCAATCACCTGGAGGCGCACCTATACGCCAATTGGCTCATTGCCCCTGGCACGACGGCCGGGCGTCAGGATGAGCCAGTGCCACGGCTGCCACTGCTCTGCCTGATCGTTTCGGGAGGACACAGCGATCTGGTCTTGATGACCGAACATGACCAGTATCAGGTGTTGGGTCGCACCATCGATGACGCAGCCGGAGAGGCTTTCGACAAGGTAGCGCGCCTGTTGGGGCTGGGTTATCCAGGCGGACCGGCCATACAGGCGGCTGCCCAGACTGGCAATCCCAGCGCTTTCGAATTGCCGCGCGCCCTCTGGAAGCAAGGGTACGACTTTAGCTTCAGCGGCTTGAAGACGGCCGTCCTGCACATCGTGCAGGAGTACGCCGGGCTGCCTGCGCAACCATCGCAGGCCAAGGCCCAAGCTGCAACTGCGCAAGAGCCGCCCCCCAAGCGCGAGTTGCCGGTGGCAGACCTGGCAGCCAGCTTCCAGGCAGCGGTTGTGGATGTATTGGTAGAGAAAACCAGGCGCGCTGCGGAGGAACTGCGGGTCGAAGAAGTGCTCTTGGCGGGAGGCGTGGCCAGCAACACGGCGCTGCGCCAGGAAATGAAGGCGAGGGTGCGCTTGCCCGTGCGCTACCCGCCCCCCGTGCTGTGCACCGACAACGCCGCTATGGTTGCCGCGGCAGGACATTTCAAATTCCGCACGGGCAAGCAAGCCTCATGGGACCTGGACGTGTGCCCGGGCCTCGGTCTGGTCTAGATGCCCGCGGCGCCCAGCATGTGTGGCAAAGGCTTCTTCCAAAGAGTCTACGCACTTCTGTCGCAGGTGCCCGTTGGACGTGTCGTGACCTATGGGCAGATTGCAGCCATGTTGGGCGATCCCAGGCAGGCCCGGGTGGTCGGCTGGGCAATGGAAAGCTGTCCCGATGGCCTGCCTTGGCATAGAGTGGTCAACTCGCGTGGCGGCCTGAGCACAAGCCCTCGCTATGGCAATCTGCAGCAAAGACTGCTCGAGGACGAGGGTGTCTTTGTAGGTCTTGGTGGGAGAATCGACCTGAAGGCCTATGGTTGGCGCGGGCCACAAGAGGGGGTGTCATCATGACAGACGACGTGCGCAAAGAACTGAGGAAACTCCCCAGCGTCGATCGCATGCTAAAGCAGGAGCGCGTGGTAGATATGGTCGCCCAGCACGGCCGCCCTCTGACTCTGGCAGCCATCCAGGATGTGCTGGGAGCGGCGCGCCAAGCGATCCTGCAGGGCCAGAACTGTCCTACCGCAGCACAACTGGCACAGCAGACCGGTGTCCGTCTGGCCGAGTTGCTGCGACCCAGTCTGTACCCGGTCATCAATGCGACCGGGGTGATTATCCACACCAACCTGGGGCGTGCCCCGCTGAGCCTGGCAGCCCAGCAGGCAATGCAGGCCACAAGCCAGTACTGTAATCTGGAGTACGACCTGGATGCGGGAGAACGAGGATCGCGCTACGTGCACGCCGAGGAGCTATTGTGCCGTCTGACTGGCGCAGAAGCTGCTCTGGTGGTCAACAACGATGCGGCGGCCGTCCTGCTAGTCCTGACAGCACTGGCCCGAGGCCGCGAAGTGATCATCTCCAGAGGCCAACTGGTAGAGATCGGCGGTGGCTTCCGCATTCCCGAGGTCATGGCCCAGAGCGGCGCCCACTTGGTCGAGGTGGGTACGACCAACCGCACCTACTTGAGCGACTACGAGGCTGCCATTACTGCAGAGACCGCCATGCTGCTGTCCGTCCACACCAGCAACTTCCGTGTGATCGGTTTTGCGCACGAGACGTCCTTGGCCGAACTGGTGGCCCTGGCGCGCGCTCACAACCTCATGCCCGTGGACGACCTGGGAAGCGGGGCGCTCTTGGATACCGCCCGCTTTGGCCTGACCCACGAGAGAACCGTCCAGGAAAGCCTGGCTGCCGGCGTGGACCTGGTATGCTTCAGCGGTGACAAGCTCCTGGGAGGCCCACAGGCAGGTGTTATCTTGGGTACGAGCGAGTACATCAGCAAGCTGAAGCGCCATCCGCTCACGCGCGCCGTGCGCGTCAGCAAATCCGTGTTGGCCGGACTGCAGGCTACGCTGCAGCATTACTTGCGCGACGAAGCCCTCCAAACCATTCCTGTCTGGCAGATGATGGCCGCAGACCTAGAGCAGTTGAGCAAGCGTGCGTCAGCACTTGCCGAGCGCCTGCGTTTGGCGGGAGTGGATGCGAGAGTCGTGGATGGCTTCTCTGCTGTGGGCGGCGGTACGCTGCCCGGTGAGACGCTGCCCACGCGCCTGGTGGCGATACACGGTGTGCCAGCACAGACACTGGCGCCCAAGCTGCGACATACATCTCCTCCGGTGATGGGGCGCATCGAGAACGAGACCTTTGTGCTCGATTTGCGCACCGTGCTTCCGGGTGAAGAAACCGATCTGCAACGCCTGCTGCTTGCCTCTCTCTAAGGTTCGAGCTCGTGCAGGGCCAAAAGGTACCGCACGGCGTTGGTCTGGAGCACCGCCACCGGACCAACAAAGAGCATCGCCAAGCCGATCCTGGTGGCGTACAAAGCGAGGAAGTACAGCAAGGTGAGCAGCATCAATCCCATGGAGAACAACCAGTGCGAGGCCACCAGCAGGAAGGCCCTCTTGACCGCAAGCCACAGCGCTCCCTCTTCCTTCACGAAGAAGACAAACACATAGCCCTGGATTAGCATCAGCAGTGAAAAGGTTGCCATGGGCACGCCGGCCAACAGTCTCGCGGAAGGTTGCTCCTGTGCCAGGTAGAAGGACGCACTGTAAAGGAGCACGAGCACCAGCAGGGCATAGGGCAACACGATCGCCCATCCCTTCCACAGATACTTGCGCAGCCCCTGCGCAAAATCGCGCAGGCTTGCTTGCTCGTTCGACCATGCTTGGCGCGCAAAGTAGTAGATGGCTACAGTTGCACCTGGCAAGGTCACCACAGGCAGAGCCAGCAGCAGCCAGGCCAAGCTGACCAGCACGATCTGCAGCAGATTCTCCAGCTCGAACTGGAAAGACTCTCGAATGAAGTGGAAGAGGCTCACGTACATCTCCGCAAACATGCGCTGCACGCAGATTATAGAACGACGCCCAGGACAGGTCAAAGGATGAGAGTGCATCTCACCACAATTGGCTGCAAGCTGAATCAGGCCGAGGCGGCCGGTTGGGCGCGCGAGCTGGCAGCCATGGGCCACGAGATCGTGGCCACGCCCACGGCCGCGGATCTCTGTATCGTCAACACGTGCACCGTCACGCACGTGGCTGCGCGCAAGTCTCGCAACATGGTGCGGCGCTGCGCAAAAGCTCGACCGCATTGGGGAATCGTAGTCGCAGGCTGCTACGCCCAGATTAGCCCAAGCGAAGCGCGTGCGCTGGAAGGCGTGAGCCTGGTCCTCGGATCTGCGGACAAAGATGCGCTGGTGGACACGGTCGTTACTCGGCTAGGCCTGCCGGCGCGTCTGCAAGCTGCCAACATGCCAGCGGCCCTGGCAGGGCGCACGCGCGCTCTGGTCAAGGTCCAGGACGGCTGTGACAACGCCTGTACCTACTGCATCGTGCGTGTGGCGCGCGGCCGACAGCGCAGCCGGCCCATGGCGGCCATTCTCGAGGAAATTGCGGCCAGAGAAGCCGAGGGGTATCAGGAGATCGTGCTTACGGGCGTGCACATCGGGGCCTATGGTCGTGAGCGCGGCGAGAGCCTGGCGGAACTCGTGGCCGAGATCCTCTCGCACACGCATTTCCCACGTCTGAGGCTATCTTCCATCGAGCCCTGGGACTTCTCGACACAGCTACTGCGCCTGTGGGAGAACCCGCGCCTCTGTCGTCACCTGCACCTGCCTCTGCAGAGCGGTTGCGATGCCACGTTGCAGCGCATGGGACGCCGCTACACCACCCGTTTCTACAGCGACTGCGTAGCCAGGGCACGCAGCGCCATGGGTGATCTGGCCGTAACCACGGACGTCATTGTAGGCTTCCCGGGCGAGGACGAGCAGGAGTTCGCTGAGAGCCTGGCCTGCGTGGCCAGCCTGGGCCTGGCGCGCGTGCACGTCTTCCCCTTCTCCCCCCGCCCGGGCACTCCGGCCACCTCCCTACCTGCGCAAGTACCTCCACAGCTCAAGGAGGAGCGCGCCGCGCGCATGCGCGTCGTCGCGGATGCAAGCGCGCTCGCTTTTCAGCGCCGCTTCCTGGGCCGCTGCATGCAGGTGCTGTGGGAGAGCGCCTGCGGGGCACAGTGGAGCGGCCTCACGGACAACTACCTCCGCGTTCAGGTTACAAGCGCGCATCCCCTGCGTAACCGCATCCTGCCGGCCCGCCTGCTTGAAGCGTGCGGCGAGCTGATGAGAGGCGAGCTGCAAACGCAGTGCAACTGAGGGCATGGCGCTGCGATCGTGAAGTGTTCCCACAAATGAACCAAGACTTGACAGATTGTGCAGTCTGTGATATTCTAGCCCTGCAGGACGGAGTAAGTACCTGATACGGCTCGCGGAAACGGCTGCCCAGGCTTACGGCCTGGGCAGTTTCTTTGTGCGCTGGTTAAGCGTGCTTCTCGGTCCTGATACTCTCGGGCAAGGAGCATACGGCTGTGAACGAACGCATCATCGGGACGGTCAAGTGGTTCAACAGTTCCAAAGGTTATGGTTTCATCTCGCGCGATAATGGCGAGGACGTATTCGTCCACTACTCAGCAATTCAGGCCGCGGGGTTCCGCAAGCTGGAGGAAGGCCAGCGAGTCGAGTTCAGCATCGAGGAATCGCCCAAGGGCCCGCAGGCGACAAACGTGACCGTAGTCTAGTCCAGCAATCCGGACAGCCAGGATCTGTCGGCGCGCTTCAGATCCCGTGTCAGCAGCCAATGGGAGAGACATCATGGCCAAGAGACTGTATGTCGGCAACCTCAGCTACAACGTGACCGCAGAAGCTCTGCGTGAACTGTTCACCACGGTAGGCGAGGTGACCGCCGTGACCATCGTCACGGATCGTATGAGCAACCTCTCGCGAGGATTCGGCTTTGTGGAGATGGCCACAGACCAAGCGGCACAAGAGGCAATCAGCAAGCTACACGGCCAGGAGCTTTCGGGCCGCCAGATTACAGTTGCCGAAGCCCGTCCGCCACGGCAAGACCGTGGAGGCCGAGGGCCCGATGACCGACGCGGTGGGCCTGGCACGGACCGAGGCAAGCGCTTCTAACTCCGGACGCCCCAGGGCCGTTCCGAGAGCCCTGCCAATCGCATAGATGCACGCTGTTTCTCAGGGGCAACCGCTTCATTCTCAGTTGCATCAAGCCTGCTCTTGCTGCCCTCTTACCGGCTCGCTTTGGATCGCGAGCGAGTAAGAGGGCAGCTTGCATTGCTGGCCATGCCTCGTTTGCCAGCGGTGCGAAAGCGCTGTAAGATTCGCAACAGACGATTCTCGAGACCAAGCGGTCTGATGGCCATCCTGACCTGAGAGACACGCGCAAGCTCGTTCCTCCAGGAGACAGCCTTTGGCGCACTTCTTCTTCAGGGGTCCGTTGCCACCCGATAGCCTGCTGTTTGTGGGTCGCCAGCAGGAGTTGAGTCAGGTGCACGAGCTCTGCCGTGGCGCGCTCCGATCCTACGTGATTCTCTTGGGCGCGGCACAGACAGGCAAGACCAGCTTGCTGTACCGGCTGCGCAAGCATTCCAACCCTCCGCTGCCCAGCGTCATGCTCAATTTGCAGATGATCCCTGCCGCGACGCCCCCTGCGCTGTTTCGTTACATGGCCACGGAGATCGTCAAGCAGCTCGGATGCGTAGAGCGCCTGCCAGCCGCCGAGGAGACCGTTAGTGGGCCTGAGTTCGAGCGGCTGTTGAACGATCTGCCTGAGACGGTGGGCAAAGCGACCATACTCATCGACGAAGTGGGCGCCTTACCGCAGCGGACGGCCGTCACTATGGCCAATGTATTGCGCGCCATTTTCAACGACCGCCTGCTTTCGGGTTTCGAGGCGCTCGAACGTTTTGTCTTCGTGCTGGCCGGCGGTAGCGAACTGCTGCACCTCACCATGACCGCAGTCTCGCCGTTCAGCAACATCGCCACACGCATCTATCTCGAGGATTTGACCTGCAGTGAGGTCAGGCAACTGATGGCCTATGGTTTCGCGGGGACGCCGGTCAAGGCTGGCGCCATTCTCGAGTTGGCCGATGCCATCTACGAGCAGACGCACGGGCACCCCTATTTGACACAGCGCATGGCTGCGCTCGTGGCGCAGTATGCGCAGGAGCGGCGCTCGGAGCTGAAGGGTACCCTGGTGCAGCGCGCAAGCCAGGAGATGCTCAGCAGTGATGAGAACATCCAGCACCTCTCCCGGGACTTGAAGGACCCTGTCCTGCAAGATGCAGCGTTCAGAATCCTGCAGAACCCTGCGCCCTTCAAGCACCTCAGCTCTCGACAGGAGCAACTGCACCTTCTGGGCGTCATCCGCAGACAGGACGACATGGCGGTGCTACGCAACGCCCTGTACGCCCAAATGGTGGGGCAACTGGCAGAGGAGTCGGGCATCGCTCACGAAAAGGCCACACGCGAAAGCAACGCACCAGCTGTCAGGGTCAAACTCCTCACGCCGATCATCCCGACTGCCTTCTGTCACAACCTGTCCGAAGAAGCATTTCCGCTGGTGCAGTTGCGCATCGACAACAGCGCTTGGGGCAGCCTGCCCGCGCAGATCTATGCCAAAGCCAGCATCGAAGGATACAGCGATGAGGCAGTCTCAAGCGTGCTGGTCCCGGCAGGGGAGTGCGAGGAAATAGCGCTGCTACCCACCCTGCAACAAGGCCCCGTCATGAAGCTCACCGAGATCCGGCCGGCCACACTGCGCGTTACCGTGCGCCAGGTCGGCGCCGCAAATGAGCTGATGCTGCTGGACCAAACCTACGCTGTGAAGCTACACGCCCACGACACAGCTCTGCTCGCCGTGCTGAAACCAGATGGCAGCGTGATGGACCTGACGGATCACCTGTGCGCCTTTGTCACCCCGCACGATCCGGAGATCGAGAACCTGCTACGCAAGGCCGTGGAGCACCATCCCAAGCACCGCATCGTGGGCTACCAGGGCACCAACAACGCGGATGAAGGGCGCAGCATCGTTCGCGAACAGGTGCGCGCGCTGTACAACGCCCTGCGCAAAGACGCAGGCATGGTGTACATCAACTCGCCGCTGAACTTTGGCAAGCAGGAGGGGCAAATCACGCAGCGCGTGCGCTTGCCCGCGGCCAGTCTGCACGAGAGCCAGAGCCGGGCCAACTGCATCGATGGCGCGGTGCTTTACGCCAGCGTATTGGAGGCCGCGGGTCTGGAACCGCAGATCGTCATCGTGCCGGGGCATGCTTTCGTCGGCTGGCGCGTTTGGAGTGGCGTGCCCAAGTATGACTTCCTGGAGACGACGCTGACCGGTTCTGACGAGTTCGAGGCCGCCCTCAAGCTTGGGAACCAGGAGTATGAACAGGCGCGCCAAAAGGGGGACTTTGGGCGCGGCCTGTTCGATGCCAAGGGCTTTGCGCGCTTGATCGACGTAGCCGCCTG
>CAYZKS010000078.1:2397-13870 GCA_964478725.1 uncultured Anaerolineales bacterium | reverse complement strand
GCAATGCGATGATGACATGGTCGATGTGTCGGCTTTGCACCCAGTTGGGTGCCTCGTGCAGCGAGCCAAGCACAGGATGGCCATCCAGCAGTTGCCCGAGTTTGCCTGGATCGTCATCGAGGAAACCAATCACCTGCAGGCCCATCCAAGCACGCTGTGTCAAGAGCGTGGCCATGCGGCGTCCAACCTCGCCCGCGCCCACGATAAGGATGCGCTGCTCGCTGAGACGCCGGGTTCTGCTTACCTGAAAGGCGAAGCGGGCCGCCAGCCGCAGAAGCAACACGCCCACCATATCCAGCACGACAAAGTAGAGGAAGAGCAGGCGTGACAGGCCACGGTAGGACAAGTACAGCGCACCACCCAGAAGGAGGGCAGCAACAGCAATGGCACTTAGCACAATCTGCATCTCGTCCGGCCGGCGCAAAATGCGGTTGCTATCATACGCCCCAAACGAGTACAGCACCGCCGTCCAGATCAGCAGGACCATCACGCAGATGACCAGGTTGAGCCCACCGTACGCTTCAAGAGGCTGGCCAAAAGGCACTACTCTGCGTAGCCATTCCGCCATCCAAAGGCAAAACAGCGTCCCAAGCAAATCCAAGATGCGCAGGGTGCGCACATACCCGGTAGACTTGATGTGCTTCACGCATCCTCTCCCGGTTGTAGGCTTCTCCCGTCGTAGCGTGGCTGTCCCAGCCACTCCAGGCGTACGATCAGACCCAACATCATCCACCACATGACACCAGGGATTGCTCCCAATGCCACCGCATCCAGCATGCCATAGACGAAGTAACTGATCAGGCAGCCGCCAAAGCCCAGTGCCACCGCACGCGACCAGCCCGCGGCACTACGCAGACACTTCATTACCGCATGGGCAGTCGCCAGCCAGATCGCGGTGTATGCCGCAAGTCCTGGCAAGCCAAGGTCGAGAGCAGTCTGCAGAAAGGCATTGTGCGCATGCGCGATGTCATAGTTCGTCGCGATCGATAGGGGGTAGAAGACCCGCACGGTATGCCGGAAGGCCCCCATGCCCATACCAGTCAGCGGGAAGTCCTGGATGCCTCGCAGCGCCTCGCGCCAGACCCGCAGGCGAAAGTCCCAGTGCAGCTTGCCCCAAAGTTGCATCGCGAATCCATGCCGCAGGGTCGAGCTCATCCACACAGGGCCCTTCCAGAGAAAGAACGCTCCTCCGGCCAGAGTCAAGGCCCCCACGCCGATGCGTAGACGATGGTCCGAGCAGGCTCCCCAGATTGCCAACCAGATGGCCAAACCCAGAAAGGCTCCACGGGACTGTGTCAACAACAGAGTGCCGGTGGTGAACAGAGTCGACAGCAGCAACAGGGCCGTGTCACGAGTCTTGCCCTGGCGCCTTCTCAACTGCCACCCCAGCCAAACCCACTGCACGGGCACGACCCACAGGAGCACCCCGGCCACTTCATTGGGATGGAACCCTCTGGACGCCCCAGGAAGGCCACGGATGAGTTTGGGCAGACGGACAACGATGGACGATAGGGATGGATTCTTGAGAAGCCATCTCGTGCCTACAATACTGAGGATCGCCACGATGGTGCCGAGCCCCACATAGAACCCGAGTGCTCGCACAAAGCTTCGCTCATCCCGAACGCAAGCGACAGTAGCATAATAGGCCGCCACGCCCAGAAGCAGACCAATCACTTTGCGTCCGCTGAAGCCGATGTCAAACGTTGCCCAAAGGCTTACCAGCACCATCAGCACGAGCAGCGCGATTGGCCAATCGAGCACGGTGCCCTTTTTCAAAGGTGATTCACAACTGACGGAACGGTTCAGTTGCCTCTCCTACGGCTGCATAAGCGCAGCTCTGCGTAGCCACAGGCGACACAAATCCTCCTGGGCCACAGAGGCTGCCGCGTCAGCACACATCAGAAAATCCTGGGCGCTAAAGCCGCCCTGCTTCCACCAGTGCGCGGCTCTCACTGAATCGCCGCGCGCCTCCCACGTCCAGCCCAGCCCGCGGTGTGCTGCGGGATTGGCGGCATCCCACGCCAGTGAGCGCGTGAACCACCTCTCTGCCTCCTGCAACTGCTGGGGCGAGGCTATGCGGCCAGGAGTCCTAAGGGCATGGTTCAGCTTGATCATGCCGGCATTCGACAGCATCGCGCTGATGCAGCAACGCCCACACAGCACCAGCAGTAGCAATAGCAGTCCGGCGAGCGCCATCCACAAACGGCTGGTTTTGATAGCAGCCCGCTTGGCTCGCCTGCTAGCGCTCATTGAGAGCTCGACCCCTCTCACCATCCAGACCGAATCTCTGTTTCAGCACACGCCACAGAAACGATGGATTCCCCACCAGATAGCGCCTCCACAAGCGGCGCGGTTCGATCAGGACCCTGCCCAGCCATTCCAGACCATGCTTCGTCATCCACTGCGGCGGGCGACGCAGCCTGCCCGAGACATAGTCAAAGACGGCACCGCCCGTGAGTGCCACCCGTGCTTCGATCTGCTCCCAGTTCTCCATTAGCCAGCGCTCCTGAAGCGGCATCCCAAAGCCCACAATCAGTAAATCTGGACGCACCGCGTTGATGCTCTTGATGATCCCGAGACTGTCTGGTCCCCCGGCCGACTTGTCATAGTAGCCATGGTGCGCGCCTACGATGTTCAGGTCTGGAAAGCGCTTGCGCAGTTTGGCAGCAGCTTCCTCAGCAACTCCAGGGCGCCCACCTAAGAAGAACATGCTTAGACCGTGCTTCGCGGCGAATTCGGCCAGTTGCCACATCCAGTCGGCATACGTGATGCGCTGCGGGATGCGATGGCCCAGAATGCGAGCGCCCAGTATGACTCCCGCGCCATCACAGAACACCAACCGGGCTTTGTTGTAGAACTCTCGCAGCCACGGGAGCGTACTGGCCAGGTTCAACGCATGCACATTTACGTTCAGTACCAGGGAGTGCTCGCCAGCGCGCACCATCTGCTCGAGAAGTCTGTGCAACTCGTCGACCGTCACGGCATCAACACTCACTCCCAGCACCTGGAATCTGAGCGCCGCCGAGCCGGCCATCGTTGGCTCACGCTCGCTCATGCGGTGTATCCCCTGACCCTGAAGCGGCCGCTGCGCCACAAAGGCGATTCCACCGGCAAACCACGGCAGCCATTGTGCGATGACCTTGCCCACTGGACTGGTACCTTCGGACAGACGTCGCACTTCAAGCCCTCGGCGAGCCGCAAAGTGGAGCAGATCCAGCGGAGAGACAAGGCCGATCGCATCATAGTCGGAGCCCGGCCACGAAAGGCCTTGCACCAGTGGCCAGCGATAGGTGAAGCCGCGTCGCATGCCGCTGGCCTTGAGACAATTCAGCCACAAATCACATCCCCGGCCTGCGCGGCGATTCCGTAGGTCGTCTGACCGCCTCCAATTCCGACATCGAGTGCCCGGCCGTCGGGACCCACCAGGTGTTGCATGGTCTGAACGTAGCTTGCGAAGCGCGCCTGCCACTCCGGGGTCCACTTGCTTGCCATGCGAGCGGCTACCTCGCGTGAAGAAGAATAGTAGTGACGCGCCCAGTCCCGCAGGGAGAACACCTGGTCTGCGTTCACGCCCGCCCGCTTTCGTGCTGCTGCACATGTCGCTCCTCCAACTTGTGCATGATCCAGTTCTCCAACAACTCCATCCAATGCTCGGCCGAGTTCTCCCTGGCCAGATCAATACGACCCTGACGCAGTTCCTCGGGTTCAGCGCGCGCTCGCTCGATGTTGTCGAGGAACTCCTCATGTGTTTGACTCAGGTACACAAGCTCAGCATACGGCGCCAAGCTCGGCAAACACGTGGAGACCACGGGCCCGCCAGTCGCAAAACACTCGTAGAGCTTGTAAGGAAAGATGCCTCGCGTGAATTCGTTCAGGCAATAAGGCAGAAGCCACACGTCCACATCCTGAAGCGCTTCAGGCAGGCGGTCGTGCGACACCATGCCCACCCATTCGGTATCCTTGCCCATCTCCGGCACCGGCACGCTCACGGGTCCGACTATGCGCAGGATGTGCCTGTGGCTGACCCGGCGCAGAAGCTCAACATCAATGCGATCGTTCAGATGGCCGAAGTAGCAGCAACGGATGGGCTGTCCGGAGTTCGGCCTGCGGACGGGCGCCAGCCGGTGGAAGCGCTCAAAGTCCACCATCGCCGGCATGGATAGCACGGGCGTAGCGTAACCCTGCAAATGATCATTGAGGCACGGACCGCTGCTCAACACCAAGTCAGCCTTGTGTAGGAATTCCGTCTCAAGCAGGATGGTCCGGCGAGCCCACCGGTCATCGCGCCAATTGCTGCGCAACGCATAGACCAACGCATCAGGCTCAAGCGCGTTCGCCAACGCCAGAGCCGTGGCGAACGGCAGGAAGCTGATCACCACGCATCTGCGTCCATTCATCCACCGCCGCATCCGCCGTGCCAGGAGGGGCACAAACACAGCGCGGTTGAGTCGCGTGAAGAGGGGATGAATGTCGGGCAGGCACAGCGGGTTGCACACAAGCAAGCCTGCCGGTCTAGGATGGCTGCGGTAGCCCGCCATCTCGGGCCTGTCGAGCAGTCGCCCCAGTACACGCCGCAATTCGCCGGGCGCGGGTAGCCGTTTCGGAAGCGGATTGCAATAGGCAACCCGATGGCCTAGCCGGGCCAATCCCAAGGCTATGTCATGCGACGATACCCAAACAAAGTTCCATTCGACTTGCGCCAGCAAAACGATCGCCGCCTCGCCGGGTCCGAGCAAACGCCTGCCTCCCATCTGTGATGTGGCCAAGCTGTGGCTTTCAACTTCACGGTATCAGCTCCAGCGCATGTCCTGCGCCAAACCTTGCCCCAGCCAGGCATGCCCACCGGGTCTGGGCATGCTTGTGGTGTCCGGCCGCCCATTGTGCCCACGACTGGATGGTTTGTCAACTCTGGGCGCCCTGGGTTTGGCGTACCGTGTTTCGTGAAATGCCGCGGTGTGTGGTAGAATGGACGAGAGTCGATTTCTCAGGGATATATGGTGGAGGACTGTGCGCTTGAGGAAGACGGTAGCGCTGATTATTCTCATACTTGCGTTCGCGAGCCCCAACTCCGTCCGGGGGCGTGCTGCGCAGGTGCGATTGTCCGCGGCTCCACCTGCGCTTGCCCAGTCCAGCACAGAGACCACGCTTGCCCTGCAACAGGCTGTAGACGACCACTCCGGTGGCCAAACCACGCTGCGCCCCAAAGTCGTTGTGACCTACCGCGCCAAGGGCGCCACGGTCACGGCCACTCCAACCCGAACGGCAGTCGCAACGTCCACACGCACGCCAAGCGCGTCTGCAACACCCACCCACACGCTCACGCCCTCGGCAACGCCTACCTGCACTGCAACGCGCATCGTCCCTCCCACCAGTGTACCTGGGCAGGACGTCACCGTCACATTCCAGCATGGGGCCAATGCGTATTCCGGCGGCCAGAGCACCTACATCTACCAGTTCTCGCCCGACTCCAACTACGGTTCGACGGATTCGTTCAAGGTCGGCTACAAACAACAGAACGCAGGCCTTGTACGCTTTGACCTCACATCCATCCCGGTCAACGCCCGCATCACCAGTGCCGCTCTGCAGATCTACGCCTCCGGCTGGAGTGGCGCTGATATCTCTCTCGGCGCTTATGTCATCACCCGCACCACCGACTTGCGCCAGGCTACCTGGAGCCGCTCTCAATCTGGCAGTGAGTGGGGTCTGCCGGGAGCCAACGATTCCAATACCGACCGCCGTCCGATGCCAGAAAGCGCCCTGGCCACGAACGGCATCCACACGTGGTATGGCTTCAATCTCACTCCTGCTGTCAGGGGCTGGGTGGATGATAGCCTGCCCAACAACGGGGTGCTCCTGCGCCAGATCGTCAGCTCCCCCAATCACATGAGCTTCGCGGGCGCTGCGGCCGGCGATGTCAGCCTGCGTCCGAAACTGGCAGTGGTCTACCGCGTGGGAGGCCCTGAGCCAACCGCGACCCCAGACGGCCTGATTATCGGCCACATTACCGATGCACACATCGGCGCTGGGCCGCTGGAATCCGAGCGCCTGGCCACCACTTTGCAGTACGTCAACCGGTGCGCTCAGATCATTATCGACAGTGGCGACTGCACGGAGCATGGCACGCTTGGTGAGACTCAGCAATACTTCCAGATCATGACCGTGAATGCCGCCGTACCCTGGAAGGCCGTGCTGGGCAATCACGACACGCCCAACGTGTTCCAGACCCAAGTTGGCCCTCTACAGTGGTCGTGGGATGTAGGGAACTACCGTGTGATTGGCATAAACACTGAGCACATCGACTATGCGGTCTTGGACCAGGCCCTGACCACGCAGAAACGTTGCATCGTAGTAGGGCATTTCCCGCTCAGTTGGTGCGCTTCGAGCGATCAGACCATGCTGCGCCAGCGTTTTGGTACATACCACGTACCACTCTACATATCCGGCCATACGCACCTTGACTCCCGGACAGTGGACCCGGAGACCGGCACGGTGCTGGTCACAGGCAGGCCTACGGGCGACCAGAGTTATCGCATCATCACCATGAATGGCAACCAGGTGCAGAGCATTGATTTCCGCTGAGGTTGCCGCAATGAGCAATTGTGTCCACCTGCGGAGGCGTATACCACACGATTGGCCGGCGTCATAGTTGAAAAGCGTTGGTCTCAACGAGCGAGTTGCGTACTCGAAGCTAATGCGAGGTGACGAACTATGAACAAGAGACGGCACATATCTGCAGGGCACCACCGGGTCAGTCTGATGTTGTCAGCAAGCTTGGCCATTGTGTTGCTGTTGGTCATGAGTGAAGTGGCTGCTAGTTGGACAGCCGCCAATCTTGACCAGCAGCCTCAGCGAGCTTCCAGCCCAGAAATCGCGCTTACCACCGCGCCGATTACCATGGTGTTCCAGAAGCTCGTCAGCCCCAGCGCCTCGTATGTTGGCGTCGCGGACACCTTCATCGACATGTACAACCCCAACGTCGCGGCTGGCGGGTCCCAGACCATGAAGGTGACGTCTGCCATGGGCGCGCGGGAGCGCTGCCTCATCAAGTTTGACCTCTCCCTCATTCCCACCGGCGCCACGGTCACGCAGGCATCGCTGGAGCTCTTTGCCTGGTACCGCAGCACCTCCGACCTGGGCTCAGCCCTCATCACTGCCTACCAGGTCAAACGCCCCTGGACTGAGATAGCCGCGACTTGGAACAAGGCTACCACGGTCATCGCATGGGGTATGCCGGGGTGCAACGACCCAGTCGGGGATTATAGCCCTACCACGGCCGTCACCACATCGTTGCGATGGGTCAACGGAACGTATTCCTGGGACATCACTCACATGGTGCAGCAATGGGTAGCCAATCCATTGACAAACGAGGGAGTCGTCTTGCTCGGAACCGGGCAACCTGTACAGTACCAGTTCCGGACGTCGGAAGCCAGCGGACCAACGCAGCGTCCACTGCTGCGCGTAACATTCACAACGGACGTGATCAGCCCCACACCCTCCTTGACCCCGCTGGTGAGCCCTTCGCCAACTTCCACTCCCACGTCCACCCGCACCGCGACGCCGATCTACAGTCCGACGATCACGCACACGCCGACCGAGACGATGACGCCGACCGTCACACCATCGCGCACACCTACCCCAACACCGGTCGTTCGAATCTTCCAGCAGGGAGTGGCTCCAGACGAGCTCTATGCCGGGGCCAGCGACACATGCATAAGCTCCTATTGGCCGGACTGGGTGCTGCACGGAGAGGATAGCCTGCGCATAAGCCAGCGCAGCAGGGGGGCCGAACGCATGCTCATGCGCTTTGACCTGGGGGAGCATATTCCCGCGAACGCTCAAATCACCAGTGCCAGGCTGTCTCTGTTCGCCTGGTCCAGGCGTACCCTGTTGGGAATGAGGATATCAGCATTTCGGATAAACCGCGGCTGGGAGGCGACTTCAGCCACCTGGAACCAAGCGAGCCTTGGCCAAGTGTGGGGGGCTCCTGGCTGCGATCAGATCAGCACTGACCGGCAGGGCGATTCGCTGGATTCCAGGTTCGTCTATTTCATCGATCAGGACTATGAATGGGACATGACCTCGAGCGTGCAGGCCTGGATTGCAGATCCAGCAAGCAATCATGGAATCCTGCTAATCGCCGACGAAGTGGACCAAGACGTGAGGTTCAGGTCATCGCAGTGGCGTGTCCTCACGCAGAGGCCCAAGCTGACCGTGACCTATACCCTGCCCTGACATGCGATAGCATTTGCGGCAAAGCCAGGAACCCGTTTCGTGCGCGACACGGGTTCCTGGTGATGTGCAGTCGCTTCGCGCGACGCGTGGATCGCGAGGCTGGCTCAAGGGCGAAGCATCGCATGCCTCGTCTGGCACGCCGCAAGCCCTGCGACGAATAGCACCCGCTCGTCAACGGCGCCGTTAGTATCGCAGATGGGAGACGTTGCGCCCAAAACAGTCGTACAGGTCCACCGTGTCATGGTCGTTGTTCCAGACGGTGCCCCCTCCCCAGAACACATCCTCGGGCGTGTCAGCCCCCGGACCGCTGTGCAGCCGTACGATCGCTCCAGGGGCAAGCAAGCACGCATGGAAGGTGTAGCGGTGACGGGCTGCGTCCTCGACGTACCAGCGCGCGAGATCGGCCAACTGTGAGTCGTAGTTCTTGAAGCACACCCATTCGCCGTTGGGATCTTGCGCACTTCCTCCGCGCACGTTGCAGCAAGACCACTCCACGCGCACATCCAGCAGGCGCGGAAGTGGCGTCGCAGTCGGTGTCGGGGTGGGGGAAGGAAGGGGCTTCGCCGTAAACGGGAGATACGAATTGGAGTGCACCACTGTGCACGAATTCGGCAGAGCATCGCTGCTCGCAGCCGGCAGCGATAGACTAGCCACCAGCACACACACGGCCAGGCAAAGCAGTTGCACACTGTATGGCACGCGCAATGGCTTCAAGGACTCTCCCGCCTACGACGACGTCAGCGTTTGCACCTCTACCACAGAACCCTCTTGAAGGTAGACGCGAGGGATGCGAGGCTGCAACGACGTTAGCACCTCGTTCACAATCGTCTGAGCCCAGGCTGCGACTTCTTCAGCGCTAATGTCAGACTCTCCCTGTCTGCCCCACAGCACAACTTCGTCATCCAAGCACACGTCAGCAACAGCCGTCACATCCACCACGAACTGGTTCATACACACCCGGCCCAATATGGGACAACGCCGTCCGCGAATGAGCACCTCCCCGCGGTTCGACAAGAGCCGATGATAACCATCGCCATAGCCCAGCAGCACCAGAGCCACACGTGTGGATCGAGTGGTCTTGAAAGTGCGCCCATAGCTGATGGAAGAGCCCGCCGCCAGAGTTCTCACGCGGCCAACACGACTGTGCAACGACAGCGCCGGTCGCAGTGGAAGCAGCGGAGCCAGCTCGGTAGAAGGCTGTAGACCGTACAAGGAAAGCCCCGGGCGGACCATGTCCAGGTGTGACTCTTGCACGTAGATCGTGGCCCCGCTGTTGGCGGCGTGAGTCAAGGGAATCTTGAACCCCGCCTCGCGCACCTCGCTCAGGACTGCCTGGAAGGCAGCGAGTTGGCTCAGCACATAGTCCCTGTCAGTAGTGTCGGCTGTGCTCAAGTGCGTGTACAAGCCTTCAAGACGCAGTCCCGGCAATGCCTGCAATGTTCGCAAAAAGCCCAACACTTCATGCGGCAAGATGCCAAAACGTCCCATGCCGGTATCCACCTTGACATGCACGGGAAGCAGATCGACGCCCGTCTTCTCGACCTCCGCCGAAAGGGCCCGGGCCAACTCGAGCGTCGAGACGGTAGGGGTAAGACGATGTTTCACAATGCTGGCGACAGCCGAAACAGGTGAATACCCAAGCAGCAACACGGGGGCACCAACGCCGCCGTGTCGCAGCTGTGCTCCTTCAGGGACGCGAGCCACGGCCAGCATGCTGGCTCCCGCCTGCAACACAGTACGAGCCACGGGCACCGTACCGTGCCCATATGCATCGTCCTTGATTACGGCCATCAATTGCACACGATCGCCAACGTGCTTCTTGAGTTCACGCACGTTGTGGGCGATAGCGTCCAGATCAACTTCCGCCCACATCACCTCGCCTTGTGTTGCGTCTTCGAGAGTCTTGATCATGTTGCCTACCTCAGAGAGCCGCCTTCTCGCAGCACATCGGGCGAGTACCATGGCATTGAAGCACGCCGTCTGCGCCGTCTGGGCTTCAGGCCTCGGCGGAGAAGTCTCGCGCGCAGCCCCGGCCAAAGCGAGCTCACTTCTCTGTTTTCGGCCTCGGTCAGCCCCTTCCTACTGAAGCGCTGCTTGACATACAAAGCCACCAGTCGTCGTATCTCGTCCCTACCGGGCTCAAACGCCTCAGCAAGGGATTCGCCATACTCGGTGGGAGTCTGATGTGGTTCTTGCGCCACTCCTACGAGCCGGCCGAGGCGACGCATCTCCGTGAATGCACGTGCCGCACTCGGCAGGCCGCGCAGGCTAAAGCTCCACCAAAGAAACAACGAGAACGCCAGCGCTGACAAGACCGCCAGAGAGACAAGCAACGTCGCACGCAAACGCGCATACCACATCCTACGTTGCGCCGTTGCCGCCCCCAGGGCTTCAATATCTTCTGCACCAGTTTCGTCTGGCCCGAATTTGTCCTCATCCTCAGGCTGTCGGTCCGTAGGCACAACTGGCGCTCCGATCGGAAGAGAGGCCGCAGAACCCTCCAAGCGCGTTGGCAAAGGCTGAGAGGAGGTTGGCTCGAATTCGATCCAGCCATACCCTGGGAAGAAGATCTCTGGCCAGGCATGCGCATTCAACTGCTGCACGCGGTAGCCGCCAAGAGCAGCCACGTACTCACCAGACGTGTAACCTTGGGCAACGCGTGCAGGGATGCCAAGCACGCGACACATCACCGCCATGGCCGTGGCATAGTAGTCACAGTAACCACGCTGGTTCTCAAACAGAAACCAGTCCACCACGTCGCGTCCGGCAGGAGGCGCACTGATGTACTGGTCATAGGTGACGCGGCGCAGCTCCTCCTGAATGGCCATAGCTTGTTCATAGGGCGTCTCGGTGCCCTGAGTCACCTCCTGGGTCAGGCGGCGCACGCGGTCTGGCAGGCTCGCGGGAAGTTGCAGGTAACGCTCTGTCCAGGCCGGGTACTCGGTGCCTGCAGCGATCAAGTCGCCAACCCCGGCTCTGGACACCAGCGAGATGACGGTATAGGTCTGGTTACGCCGCAGCGCTGCAACCGACTGCAACATGGAGACGTCGGTAATCTGCTGCTTTCCGCTGGCCAGCACTGACAGGCGCGCTCGGGTGAACACACTGCTTCGCAGCGGCTGTCCGGCCGAAAACAGCAGGTCTTCGCCGGGCTCCAGAACGCGCACAGTCTGGGTGAACTCTCGCTGAAGCGAGTATTGCGCCGGATGAAGCTGTGTCTCGCTTGGCCGCAACGTCAGCA
>CAYZKS010000078.1:0-2297 GCA_964478725.1 uncultured Anaerolineales bacterium | reverse complement strand
TGAAGCGAGTATTGCGCCGGATGAAGCTGTGTCTCGCTTGGCCGCAACGTCAGCACCACATCATCAGTATCAACCCATCCGTTTCCGGTGTACTCGTCATAGACTACTGCTCGCCAGTAGCGAGGCTCCGGTGCCTGAATCTCCATCAGAGGCGTGTTTCCCAGATTGACCGCACCACCCAAGGTGAGTGTCTGGCCAAAGTGCACGCGGCGTGACTGTCCCTGGTAGTTCAAAGAAGCAAAGAGACGGGTCCATTCGGTCTGTACCTTGTGCCATGGTTCCTGGAATCGGACCCAGAAATTGCCCATCGCCTGACCTCTGGCGGCCGCAGGCATGCTCCAGGCCAAGATGACCACCAGCAGTGACATCAGGGCTCCGTCACGAATGAACGTCAGGTCCACATCCAGACTGTAGCTTACCGCTGCCTGGCGCCAAGCCTCCTGTCGCAGGAATATGTGCACACGCACGATGAGCAGGAGCGCACTCAGACAGAACAGGATCAGATAGACTGCGACTCTTGGCGGGGCATAGTACACGTTCAGCAAACAAGCGGCACCAGCAGGTAACACTGCACCCCACACCCAATGGCGGCGGAAAACAGACCAACTGCTGACATAGCACAGCAGCCAGGTCAAGACAGACAGATTGCTCAGGAACAACCAGTTGGAGAGCCAGGAATCGGCATCGCGCGGGCTGCGAAGCCAACTCACGATCTGCTGGTACATCACGTTGACCTTGAACGCCCAACTCGACCCAGGTGGAACCAACCCCCCGGGAATCAAAGGGGGGGCGAATGCGCTGCTCAGCATCACTGTAACCCATGCCGCGCCAACGATCAAGGCCATGAGGTGGGCCACCACGCCGGGGATGCGCCTGT
Source organism: uncultured Anaerolineales bacterium (assembly GCA_964478725.1). Classification (GTDB taxonomy): domain Bacteria; phylum Chloroflexota; class Anaerolineae; order UBA2200; family UBA2200; genus CAYZKS01. The sequence goes on along the minus strand of CAYZKS010000078.1, from coordinate 1,420 downwards.
GTTTGGCCAAGATCAGGCCCAGAGACATGGCCACAAGGGAGATCCATTGCAGAATGTTCAGGCCTTCGGTCCATGCAGCAGCTCGCACTGACCAGACCACTGACAGTAGCAAGAACATCAGCAGCAAGAAAGTGGTCCATCCTTCAGCTAGGTGCAAACGGGATCGCAACATGGTAGACAGGTTCTCCGGTGGCAGCTGTGCATGTGGCGGGAATCGCCACTGTAGTGAATACCGCCCGAGTGAGCTGTTGGTTCAGAATAGCCCTATGTGCATTGTAGAACCTCGAAGCCGCAGGTCAAAATGCTTGACAAGCCCCGCAAAAGGTGATATGATTGCCCGCGATAGTTGAGCCAAGATAGGTGGAGGTTGGATGGGCAAGGCCATTCCAGGTACCGGCCCCGACATGCGCAGTTTCCTGAACAAACCAGACTTTGACGTGGAACGGCTCCAGGGGGAGGCCTTGAAGGTCTACCTGGAGCACAAACTGCGCGAGTTGGAGCAGCAGATCTCCGCCCTGTCGGCATCGGACGAGTGGCGACAACGCGTTGAGCCCGGTACGACATCCCGGCCAATGGCGCCCCAGGAAGAAGAATGGGAGCTGATGATGGACCTGGGGTACCTGCGCGCCTCGCGCGATGCCATCATCTCCGCACTCAGCATTCTATGAGGCTCCTGATCCGTCGCGACGATCGCTAGGAGACGTCATTCGGGAGAGGCAGAGTGCGGAGAGCCACCGACCAATTTGCGCGCCTGACATCAAGACAGAAACTGCTGGCTTTGGTGCTGGCCGTGGCACTGCTGACCTCCCTAATGCTATACTGCCTCACCTCTGCAATCCTGATCTGGCGTTGGCAATCGCCGGCCACACCCACTGCGTCTCCGCCTACTCCCAGCTCGACAGCCACTCGCTTCGTTTCTCCCACGCTCGTCCCGTTGGTAAGCGCTACGCACACTCGCGTACCATCGCCTACGCTGGCCCCGACCCGTACCGCTTCGGCCACACACACAAGCACGCCCAAGCCCACGCCTACGCAGCAGCCAACGCTCACCGTGACACATACCGCCATCTTGGTGCCTACGTCGACCAGCAGCCCGTCTGCAACGCCGGAGACGCCGACCGCGACCTGGACTGCTACAAACACCCTGGTGGCTCCTTCAGCCACATCTGTACCTTCTGTCACGCCGCCACCCACTGAGACTCTCAATCCCACCGAGGAACCCTCAGCAACCTCGGTCCCAGCCCCAAGCGACACTCCGTCTTCAGTGCCCAGCTCAACCACGGAGCCCACCCTGACTGTAGACTCGACTCCCGTCGTAGGTTCGCCGACTCCCTAGCATGCAACCTACACAAGAGAAGCCCCTTCGCTGGCGTGAGCCTTCTCTTGACATCCCTGTCACCGGGACTATAATCGAGCACCG
>CAYZKS010000077.1:3065-14037 GCA_964478725.1 uncultured Anaerolineales bacterium | reverse complement strand
CGCCCTCCCTTTGCACAAAAGCCTCGTCCTTGATGCTGCCCAGGTTGATGAGCACATTGAGGGCAGCGGCGCGCAGGGCGGCCTCTGCCATCAGCGCGCCAACGCCCACGTCGCTAACCGCGTTCACATTTCCCTTCTGAGCGGCCTCGGGGCATAGCTCAAGCACCTCCACGCAGACCTGCGCTAGCTCCATCGGGACCGCTGTTGCGTTCTTCAGTGCCTTCTGCATGGCCTCGGCGCGCGCGGCCTTTTGCTCGTCGGTGTCCTTGGGCATCTTGTAGACCTGGGACACCTGCGTGTAGGCCGCCACATCCCTCTCAAGCAGGTCCTGGCACCTGTGCCGGAGCGTCTCGGAACGGCCCAGAATGCGCTGAATGTCGGCCTGCACGTCCAAATACTGCTTCTTGCCTACCGTGAGGTTGGCCACCATGCTTACCAGGGCTGCACCGATTGCCGCGCCCAGTGCAGCAGCGCTGCCGCCACCCGGCGCCGGGGCGGAGCTGGCCAGTTCGTCCAGGAACGTTACTACCGGTTTCTCGCTGAGCATCTTTGCCTTCTCCCTTTGCGTTGTTGGTTTCGCTGCGTCTATTCTACGACAAGGCTGATGTCTGAGACCAGGCTTTCGTAGCTCCAGCCCGAGGCGTACACGCGCAGGCGCACGATGCGCCGCGGGCTGATCCTGAATGTGTCCAACAGGTTCTCCGACTCGTAGAAATACCACTTTCCTTGTGGTATCTCCTGCCCATCCTGGGTCGGGTTGTTGTTGAAGTTCTGGTAGTAGAAGCCACGCACCCATTCGGCTTCACTGCCGTACATGTCGCGGTATGAGACGCGGATCATGAGTGGGTACTCCGAGCTGAGGTAGCCACCGCCAGACAGGCTCTGATCGACGAGCTTGACGGTCGCGCGCAGTTTCAGCACCGTGATGGGATCTGGGAGGTCGCGGTTCAGTTCCTGCTCAATGATCGTCTCGCAGTGGTTGAACTCGCCGCGCGTGCGCACGAAACGCACTGCACGCCGTCCTTCGTCCTCTACGAGCGAGACCTGGCCGTCGATGTCGCCACCGTCGCCGCCCTGATCGTTGAAGGCAGTCCAGCCCGTGTCCAGGGGCGAACTAAAGTCGCCGTTCACCAGCAGGTCGCGTTCCGCCTTGAGCGGCGCCAGGGGAGCCTTGCCTATCTCCACCACAGTGCGCTGGCGCGAAGAAAGGGTGACCTGGGCCGCATCGGCGGGAACGGCGGTCGAGACGCTGGAGACTGCGGCCGTGCCGCGCTGAACGATTACCTCGGTGCGCTCGTTGCTGACCTCAAAGCTGTAGCCTCCGTCCTCTGCCAGGAGCGTGTGGGCCTGCAGACTGTTCACGCGGAACTCCACGGCGGGCGATCCGCGCAAGACCGTGTTGGCGTAGAGCCTCCCTCCGCGTACGTTCAAGCTGATTTGTGCCGGGAGGGAGCTCAAGTCGAATCGGGGGGTGCGCATACGCTCCAGGGATACCGTAGTACGCGGGAACAGACGCACCAGTGATTGATCGAAGAAGGTGAGCACGGCTTGAGCGGACTCGTCCACACTGATGATCGTCCCCTCTGAGACGGAGATGGTCTCGTTCACGAGCAGGGGGCTGGCTGTGCCTCGCAGTGGATCTTCGATCACGGCCGTGCCTTCCAGGCAGGTGACCTTGGCTTCGCGCGTGGTCATGGCGGTGGTGAGGTACCAACGTATGCCGAGAGGCAACGACACAGCGCACGTGCAGAAGATGACAAAGGCCGCCAGCAACACGGTCCAGGCCACTCGCTCTGGCTTGCGCTGCATCACATCCGCACCTCAAAGCGTGCGGGCCTGCCCTGTGGCTTCTGCCACTCTACGTCCACACGCTGCACCTCGGCCGATGGCGGCCCACTGTGCAGCCATGACAGGAGCTTCTGTGTTGCTTCGCGCGGCCCCTCGGCCACGACTTCTACGCTCCCGTCGTCACAGTTGCGCACGTAGCCGTTGAGCTCCAGCATCTGCGCTTGCCTGAACGTGTAGTAGCGGAAGCTGACGCCCTGTACGTAGCCGTGTATGCGCGCCTTGAACCGTACCCTGTCTTGCATCCTGATCCTCATGCAAACCGGAACGCATTATAGCATGGCGGACCGCCTACACCAAAAACCGGCGCAGGCGAAGTGATGATCGAAATTCAGCGCGGCTGGGCGATGCCGTCGATGCGCCGCAACCCCGTTTCCAGCGCCAGCCGTACGCACGCGGCGTGCTCGGCATAGGTGGTCCGACGGCTTAGCTCTGGAAAGTCATTCGCCCTGTAACACGGTCGGTACTGGTTCATGATGTTGACGTAAGTATCGCGTGATATCTCCGTGGCAAGAAAGTGCATCACCTCTGCGCTGCCCGCCAGCCCATTGGGCAACACCAAGTGGCGTACCAGGAGTCCACGCCGGGCCACACCCCTGTCGTCCACGGCGAGATCGCCCACCTGGCGGTGCATCTCAGCCACGGCCGTGCGATTGACTGCTGGATAGCCCTTTACCCTGGACAGGCGCCGCGCTGTCGACTCGTCCGCGTATTTCATGTCAGGCATGTAGATGTCGACCACACCATCCAGGAGTGCGAGGGCCTTGAGCGAGTCGTATCCGCCTGTGTTGTAGACTAGAGGCAGTCGCAGGCCCGCCTGTGCAGCGATACACAGCCCCGCCAGAATTTGGGGCACCACATGGGTGGGTGAGACCAGGTTAATGTTGTGACAACCAAGCTCTTGCAGGTGCAGCATGATGGCTGCCAGCTGACGCGGCTTGACTTCGCGTCCTTCACCCAGCTGGCTGATCTCATAGTTCTGGCAGTACTGGCATTGCAGGTTGCACCAACTGAAGAAGATCGTGCCAGAACCTCGCGAACCGACCAGCGGAGCTTCCTCGCCGAAATGCGGATGATAGGAGCACACCACGGCGCGCTTGCCGGTACGGCACGTGCCCCGCTCGGCGCCTTCAAGGCGGTTGCTTCCGCATTCGCGAGGACAGAGGTCACAATGCTTGAGACGCTTGTGGGCAGAGCCAACGCGCCGCCTCAGTTCACCGCTTCGGAGCAGCGCCAGGTACGCTGGTTGCCATTCCATGTCGGATATGCTCCTGGGTGGCTGGATGCCATTGCAGGCACGAGAACGCACAACCCTGCCAGTGCACGCCCGTTCACCAGCTCACTGCGACAACTTGGCGCTGATAGGCCTTGTCCCAGTAGTACACGAATCTGGATTGCTTGCCGTACTCGTGCAGACGCTTCGTAATTTCCACGTCCTTCTGGCAATACTCCAGAACCTTGTCAATCTGGCCCTGTCGGTACCAACGTATAGCTTGCAGACCATCGGCGGACTTGGCCGTCCTCAAGGTCGCTGTGGCGACGGAATCCAGGGACGGACGGAATCCCAGGCGGCGTGCCAGGTGCTGCATCATGTCGAGCGTGGGCAATGACTTTAAGGGCTTGTCGCTATAAGCGTGCAGCACCTCGTAATCAAACTCAAGGATGTTGTATCCCACCACCAGATCGGCTGTGCGCAGTTCCTCAATGAGATCTCTTGCATGACTCTCAGTGTATCGGTGATAGGCGTTCATGGCCGTATTGAAGGTGACTGCGGCGGCCATCCCCAGCTTGGCGGGGTTGTCGCGCCCCCCGACCTCTTCGAAGGTACGTTGCGTCTCCAAATCAAAGTAGACGATGTTGATGATGAATTCCTCCGTATCTCCAGTGCTCCGATGTCTGTCCCAGTTATCGGAGTGCCGGTGGCATCCTGGGGCAGTTGACCAGTCTGCCAGCCGATGCGTGCGGGTAACCAGGAACACCTCTCCGGTGTAGGCGAGATGGGCCGCCCTCTACTATCGCAGTGGCTTGGAGTAGACCATCAGGTCATCGCCCTGGCGGTAGAAATCGGGCGCAGCCAGGTAGCCAGTGTAGCCAAGCGAGTCATACAGTCTGCGCGCCGGAGCGTATTCGGGCGTACCGCTGGTCTCAAGCACGAGCAGCCGTGCTCCGGCGTCGCGAAGGTTCTCTTCCATTTGTAGGAAGAGCGCCCTGGCCGTGCCCTGGCGCCGGGCGACTCTGCTGACCGCAAGCCAATACACGTCAAAAGTGCGATCCGTCAAGGGCGTAGGCCCATAGCACACAAACCCAATGGCACGGTTCTGCTCATCGGTCGCCGCGATAAAGGTGTACTCGTGGCTGTCGCGTTCGTGTAGATAGGTATCCAGAAGCTCGTCCACGCATTCTACGTCCTGCACAGTGAATACCTCGGTCTCACGGGCGATGCCGAGGATGGTCTCGCGATCGTGCTCTTCAACCAGTCGTATCATAGTCATGCAGATCCACTCCGGCGGATGATAGGATGGTCAGGATCATATGTGCAAAGTCCAGCCCGGCGGCGCGCGCCGCGCGCGCCAAACCCGCATCAGCGGCGATGGACGGATTGGGATTCACTTCCAGAACATAGCAGCGCTTCCCGTAGACACGCATATCCACCCGGCCGTAGCCGCGCCGGCTGCCGATTGCAGCCCAAGCCTGCAGCGCCGCACTGCGAATGCGCGCAGCCAGCGCGTCTGAGACCACCGCGGGGCACGCGACTGGTGTATGCTCGTACTCGAACGAACCCTCTTGCCATTTGGCGGCGTAGGTCACGATGCGTTTTTCAGGGGCACCGAGCGCGCTCAGGTCAACCTCCGCCAATGGAAGCACTTGGGGAGGATCGCCCCAGACTCCCACATTGAACTCTCGCCCAATGATAAATTCCTCGACCAGGACTGGCTGCTCGTAGCGCAAACTGATCTGCGCCACTCGGCTTTGCAGCGTGTCCGCGCCGGAGACTACGGCATCGGCATCGATGCCCAGGCTGCTGTCCTCGCACAGCGGCTTGACGATCAAAGGGAAGCACATCCCTGCTGTGGACGCAGGCGTTACGTCTTCAGCGCGCTCGAAGGCGCGCCACGACGGCGTCAGCACGCCTGCTCGAACCAGAGCCTCTTTGGTCCAGGCCTTGTTCACCGACAGAGCCATGGCGCGACCGTCCGCACCCGTGTAGCGGTAGCCCAACGCCTCGATGGTCAGCGCCGCGCGTGCCTCTTCGTCCAGGAGATCATTGCCATCCTCGGGGACGATGCCATCCACACCCTCGAATAGGTTGAAGACGACATAATCCTCTGGTGGGAAGGGTGCCAGCACGCTCTCGACGTGGCGCAGGGCGGGTGCCAGATGGACTTCCAGAGGAGTGTGTTGCCGGAGCACCTGCGCCACGGCTTTGGCGACAGCGATGGTCTCCAGATCGGCCCAGATCTCCTCCGGCGGTGCTTTGCCGAGCTTGTCGGTCTCACTATAGAGCACTACGATGCCACGTGGAGGGGTCGAAGCAGGCTTGAGAGGCCGGTGAGACGCTTCTGCGATGTCTTGGATGAAGACTGCTGCCGCTGCCAACGGAGGCGGCTGGACTGCTTCCCGCGCAGTGCGGCTCGCGACTGTCTGTGCTGGGTTATGGACCACCGCTCCAGAATCCAATTGTGGGTTGTGCCGATCTTTCAACATGGCTTGCAGCATCTGAGTATAGGTTGAATGCTGCCTGCAGGCAAGTTGGCCAGGGGGCATAACCCGTGCGCATCGGGTCAGGATTTGGGAGGTGGATGCCGCGGTGCTATAATCGCCACCAGTCAGGTAGGGAATGCATGGGCAAGGCCAAACAACCGGCCCCAGTCAAATTGATGTGCAGCATCTTTACGCCCGATGAGACTCTGCTCGCCGTGGTTCGAGGAGCGCTCACGAGCCACTGGGGCCCTCTGGACTATCAAAGCGAGTTGCTGCCATTCGAACACACCTCGTACTATGCGCGTGAGTTCGGCGAGCGGCTCTTGCGACAGATCGTGGCTTTTGCCAATCTCATCCCGCGCGAACAGCTGGCCTCCATTAAGTGCGCCACCAATGCACTCGAGATGACCTGGATTGCAGAGGGGAGGCGCCGTGCCAATCTGGATCCAGGTTACATCGCTATGGACAAACTGGTGCTGGCCACCACCAAGGACTACTCGCATCGCATCTACATCGGTCAAGGCATCTATGCCGAAGTGACACTGAGGTATCGGCGAGGCTCGTTTCAGGCCTGGGAATGGACCTATCCGGACTATGCCAGCCCGCGCTACTTGCAGATGTGCAACGAGATCCGTGCCATCTACGCGGCACAGCTTCGACAGCGAGGAGCTACATGGTAAACCAATACATAGCCGCGATCGACCAGGGCACCACCAGCACGCGCTTCATGGTCTTTGATCACGCGGGGCAGGTTGTGGCTGCCCATCAGCTTGAGCACCGTCAGATCTATCCGCAGGCGGGATGGGTCGAGCACGACCCTCTGGAGATCTGGGAACGCACGCGCCAGGTGATGCAGGGCGCGCTCGACAAGAGTGGACTTCGGGCTGCGGATATCGCGGCCATCGGGGTCACCAACCAGCGCGAGACCACGGTGGTCTGGGACAGGCGCAGCGGCAAGCCTTACTGCAACGCGATCGTGTGGCAGTGCACGCGTACCAAAGACCAGTGCGATGCGCTGTCCCGTGAAGGCGGGCAGGACCGCTTCCGCCCGCAGACAGGCCTGCCACTAGCTACCTACTTCTCCGGTCCCAAGATCCAGTGGATTCTGGACAATGTGGCAGGCGTGCGCGAGGCGGCTGAGAACGGTCGGGCGCTCTTTGGCAACATCGATACCTGGCTGATCTGGTGGCTGACTGGCGGTCCGGATGGCGGCGTGCACGTCACCGATGTGAGCAACGCCAGCCGTACTCTACTCATGAACCTCAGGACGCTGGATTGGGATGAGGAGATACTGCACATACTGGGCATTCCACGCCGCATGCTGCCCTGCATTCGGCCATCCAGCGATCCAGAGTTCTATGGGCACACGCTCAAGAGCGGGCCACTGGGAATGGCTATCCCGGTCTGTGGCGACCTGGGCGACCAGCAGGCAGCGCTCGTCGGCCAGACCTGTTTCAGCCCGGGTGAAGCCAAGAACACCTACGGCACGGGCTGCTTCATGCTTCTCAATACGGGCACCCAGCCAGTGCCGAGCACCAGCGGCTTGCTCACTACACTGGGCTACAAGATGGGAATCGAGCCGGCGGTGTACTGCCTGGAAGGATCGATTGCCATCACCGGCGCCCTGGTGCAGTGGTTGCGAGACAATCTACAGTTCTTCGGCAAATCAGAGGATATCGAGCCACTTGCGCATAGTGTGGAAAACAACGGCGGCATCTACTTCGTGCCAGCCTTTTCAGGCCTGTTTGCCCCATACTGGAAGAACGACGCACGTGGTGTGATCGTGGGCCTGACGCGGTTCGTCAATCGCGGCCATATCGCACGCGCTGCACTCGAGGCGACTGCCTACCAGACGCGCGAGGTGCTGGACGCCATGGAAAAGGATTCAGGCGTGCAACTGGCTGCGCTCAAAGTGGATGGCGGGATGGTGCGCAACGAGCTGCTTATGCAATTCCAGGCCGACATCCTGAACGTGCCAGTGGTGCGCCCGACCGTGGCAGAAACCACGGCCCTGGGCGCGGCCTATGCGGCCGGTCTGGCCGTGGGCTTCTGGAAGAGCCTGGAAGACTTGAGGCAGAACTGGGGCGTGGACAAGACGTGGCAGCCGCGGATGGAGACCCAGACGCGCGAACGCCTGTATCGTGACTGGCTCAAGGCGGTCGAGCGCACCTTCGCCTGGGTGGAATAGTCCGTGACCGAGCGCACCCACGACGTGGTGATCATTGGGGCCGGGGTGGTGGGCTGCATGATCGCTCGCGCCCTGTCTCGATTCAAGCTGGACATCCTGCTGATTGAGCGCGATTCCGATGTCGGCACCGGAGCCAGTGCCGCCAACACGGCGATAGTGCACCCCGGATATGATGCGGTGCCTGGCAGCTTGAAGGCAGCCATGAACGTGTCCGGAAACCGCATGTGGGATGCATTGGCCAGCGAGCTGAGCTTCGCCTTTGAGCGCTGCGGGGACTATGTGGTGGCCATCGGTCAGGCCGAGTTGCCCAAGCTGCAGGCCCTGTACGAGCAAGGCAAACGCAATGGCGTCGCAGGCATGAGCCTGCTTTCGGGCGAGGAAATGCGCCGGCGCGAGCCCCACATCAATCCTAAAGTCAGCGGTGCGCTGTGGGCCTCGACTGGCGGCATCTGCGACCCCTTCGGTGTTACCATCGCCGCCGCTGAGAATGCGGTGGCGAACGGCGTGACGCTGCTGCTCGAGACCGCCTTCCAGGATTTTATCATGCAGGGCAAGCGCGTGCTGGGCATCCGCACGAGCCGCGGCGTTATCCGAAGTCGTTGGGCGATCAATGCGGCGGGTCTGAATGCGGACGAGGTCATGCACAAGGCCGGAGTGCGCCCCGAGTTTCAGATCACTCCACGCAAGGGCGAGTACTATGTATTCGACAAGGCAGACATTAGCGTAAGCAAGATCCTCTTCCCGGTGCCCACCCCCATCAGCAAGGGTATTCTGGTTACCGCCACAGTGCATGGGAACACCATTGCCGGCCCCAACGCGCAGGAGATCGAGGACAAGCAAGACTGCGCGGTAACACGAGAGGGACTGGAAGAGGTCTGGCAGGGCGCCACCAAGTTGGTGCCCGCGCTCAGCTTGAAGCACGCGATTGCTGTATTCGCTGGCCTCCGGCCGGGAGGCAATGCTCGTTGCGAGACCTCCGGGGTCGACTACGGGCACGATTTCGTGATTGAGGTGCCTGCAGACGTGCAGGGCTTGGTGAACTTGGGGGGTATCGAATCACCAGGCCTCACCGCAGCTCCGGCCATTGCGCAACGCGTGGTCGAGCTGCTCCAGGACGCAGGCGAGAGGCTGGAGGAACGGCGCGACTGGAACCCGCTCCGTCCAGCCCGGCAGCGCTTCCGCGATCTGCCCAGGGACCAGCAGTCGGCACTGATTCGCAGCGATGCGCGCTTTGGGCGCATCATCTGCCGTTGTGAGAATGTCACCGAGGGCGAGATTGTTGCCGAAATCCATGCTCCCATACCCGCCCGCACCTATGATGCCCTGAAAAGGCGCACCTGGCTCGGCACGGGACGTTGCCAGGCCGGATTTGACACGCCACGAGTGGTGGAGATCCTGGCGCGTGAATTGGGCGTGTCTCCGCTTCAGGTGACCAAGAAGGGCCCCGGCTCCGAGCTGCTGATGCGTCCGACCAAATCATGCTGCGAAACAGACTGCGCATCCGCCTCAGTCCATAGGGACACTGAGTCCTAGCATGGCAGTCACTCCGCGTTGTGATGTGGTGATCATCGGCAGCGGCCCGGGCGGGTTGGCGGCGGCCGTCACTGCCAAGCGCGAGGGGGCAAGAGATGTCCTCATAATCGAACGCGACAAGGAGCTGGGCGGAATCCTGCTACAGTGCATCCATAACGGGTTCGGTGTGGAGACGCTGAAGCAGGACCTGCCAGGCCCGGCCTATGCCCAACGCTTTGCGCAGGAGGCGCTCGCGCTGGGCGTGCGGGTTCTGACCGATGCCATGGTTCTGGACATAACGCCCGAACGTCACGTCTTTGTCACCAGCAGGCACGGCGGGCTGGCGGAACTGGAGGCAGGCGCCATCGTGCTGGCCATGGGTTGCCGCGAACGCACGCGTGCGCAGATTCGCATTCCCGGAACGCGCCCGGCGGGCGTCTACACCGCCGGCACGGCGCAGCGCTTTGTCAATATCGAAGGCTGGATGCCGGGGGGCCGTTTCGTGATCCTGGGCTCGGGTGACATTGGAATGATCATGGCGCGCCGGCTGGCGTTCGAGGGGGCGCAGGTGGAACGCGTCCTCGAAATCATGCCCTTCCTCACAGGTTTGACGCGCAACTATGTGCAATGCCTGCTGGACTATGGCATCCCTCTGGAACTCAGTCACACCGTCAAGCGCATCCTGGGCAACAGACGCGTGGAGGCGGTGGAGGCGGTGCAGGTGGACGCACAGTGGAACCCGATCCCGGGCACCGCGGAGATCATTCCGTGTGACACGTTGTTGCTCTCCGTCGGGCTGATCCCGGAGAACGAACTCTCCAGGAAGGCGGGCGTGGCGCTGGACCTAGTGACTGGTGGACCGTATGTAGATCAGGGCATGCAGACCAGCGTGCCGGGCATCTTTGCCGCAGGCAACGTGGTCCACGTGTACGATCTGGTGGACTGGGTGACAGAAGCCGGCTATGTGGCCGGCAGGAGCGCAGCGCGCTTTGCCCTGACTGGGGAGAAGCCGAGCAGGGATCAGGTCAGGTTTCGGGCAGGCGATAACGTGCGCTACGTGGTTCCCCAAGTCATGGACAAGGAGAGCCTGGCACAGGCACCGCAAAGGCTGCAGATGCGAGTTGTCCGGCCCATGGAGCAGAAGGTGTGGGTTGAGGTACTGAATGGCGACGAGCTGGTTGCTCGCAAAGCCGAACGCTACGTGCGTCCTGGCGAGATGGTGACGTTGGAGCTCCCGCAAAGGGCCTACGACGCAGTGTGCAAGGCCGAGGTCCTCAGCGTGCGCGTGGTGAGGCGCCAGGCGGAGTAGCGAAATGGCTAAAGAGACCACCAACCTGATCTGCATCACGTGCCCAATGGGCTGTGCCCTGTCGGTGACGCACGATGGCAAGACCGTGCTCGAGGTGGATGGCAACCAATGCAAGCGCGGTTTGGACTATGCCGCGCACGAGCTGAGCGACCCACGCCGCATGGTCACCACCACGGTGCGGATGCAGGGGGGGCTGCACCCACTGCTGCCTGTCTATACTGCCTCTCCCATACCCAAGCCCCTGGTTTTCAGGCTCCTGCGCGAACTGCGGCGTGTCGAGTTGCAGGCGCCCGTGCATGCGGGTGATACCGTACTGGCAAACGCACTGGGCACCGGCGTGGATGTGTTGGCAAGTCGGGATATGCCGGCCCGTTGATCAGCGTTGCGCCTCGTGCAACGTTCTTGCCGTTGCCAAT
>CAYZKS010000077.1:0-2965 GCA_964478725.1 uncultured Anaerolineales bacterium | reverse complement strand
ATGCCGGCCCGTTGATCAGCGTTGCGCCTCGTGCAACGTTCTTGCCGTTGCCAATCGCAGGAAAAGCGAGTTGTGAGACGAGTCACAGGTCCGTCAGCCCTGCCGCTGTGTCCCGCCGGTGTAGGGCGAGCGATGATCTGCTGTGACTTGCTACTGGCTGTCCTGCCTCACGCTGACCTGTCTTGGGCGATGTGCGGATTTCGCCCAGTGCCAAGGTTATGGTAGAATGGTAGAAGGCCTTTTCCTGTCCATCGATTAGCGTGGCAGGTTCGGCGTAGATACGGTTCTATTGTGTGTCAGCGCATTGCGTCGCGCGCTCTATGAGCGTGTACGGTCCACCATCCTGTTTGGGAGACGACTTTGGAGCGAATCGGCTATGTAGCACGAGTCGCCGGCGTGGTTGTGGATGTCGAGTTCCCATCGGGCGATCTGCCCGGAATCCGCAATGCGCTGCGCATTGAAATGACAGACAGCGCGTCGCTTGTGGTGGAGGTGCAGGAGCACATCAATCCCTTCACGGTTCGTGGCATCGCCATGAGCAGCACGTCGGGCTTGCAGCGCGGCCTGCGTACGGTGGACACGGGCCGCCCAATCCGTGTTCCGGTCGGAGCCGCAACTCTCGGCCGCATGTTCAACGTGTTGGGGCACGCCGTGGACGGTGGACCGCAACCTACGGATGCCGAGATGCGGCCAATCCACAACGAGGCTCCGCAGCTTCAGGATCAGAGAGTGGCGAGCGATGTGTTCGCCACTGGCATCAAGGCCATTGACCTGCTGACACCCTATCCACGTGGAGGAAAGATCGGCCTGCTTGGCGGAGCTGGCGTCGGCAAGACCATGCTGATCATAGAGTTGATTCGCCACACGATCCGCAAGCATTCTGGCATTGCGGTTTTTGCCGGGGTGGGGGAGCGCAATCGCGAAGGCAACGAGCTATGGTTGGAGATGCAGCGCAGCGGTGTGTTGGACAACACGATCCTGGTCTTTGGCAGCATGAATGAGCCACCCGGCGCCAGGCTACGCACTCCACTGACGGCACTGACCATGGCTGAGTACTTTCGCGAGCAAGAACGGCGCCAGATCTTGCTGTTCATGGACAATGTCTTTCGCTACATTCAGGCTGGGGCTGAGGTATCTGCCCTGCTGGGAAGGCTGCCGAGTGCGGTTGGCTACCAGCCAACCCTGATTAGCGAGATGGGCGAACTGCAGGAGCGCATCACTACGACCAGCCGGGGCAGCATTACCTCGGTGCAGGCCGTGTATGTGCCCGCAGATGACCTGACCGATCCAGCGGTGGTCGCCTCGTTCGCGCATCTGGATGCCATCACGGTCCTGTCTCGACGTCAGGTGAGCCAGGGCTTCTATCCCGCCATTGATCCCTTGCAGTCCTCCAGCAAGATGCTGGCTCCCGTCATCGTCGGGGAGGAGCACTACTCGGTCGCGCAGCAAGTGCGTGCTCTGCTGGCTCGATATGAGGAACTCCAGGATATCATAGCCATCCTTGGCATTGAGGAACTGAGCGAGGACGATCGTTTGGCCGTCAACCGCGCCCGCAAGCTGCAGCGCTTCCTGACTCAGCCCCTGTTCGTGGCAGAGCCGTTCACTGGATTGTCGGGGCGCTTTGTTTCTGTCGACGAGACGCTCGCCGGCGCTTCCGATATTCTGGCTGGTCGCTATGACGACGTGCCTGAGCAGGCCCTGTACATGGTGGGCGCTGCAGAAGAAGCATTGGAGAAGGCGGTTCACGTTGGTGAGAGGTAGCATGCAGTTGCTGGTATTGGCGCCAGGTGCCACTCCATTCCAAGCCAAGAACGTCCACTGGGTGAAGATGCAATTGGCAGATGGGGGCGGCATCGGGATCTGGCCCGGGCATGCGCCATTGTTGGCTGAGACCGTGGCCGCACCGCTGCGGTACGCCGACGAGCTTGGGGAGCATTCGTTCCCGCTCGATGCCGGGATCCTGCTCGTGGAACCAGATGGTGTGACGGTCTACACTGCGAGGATGGCCGCCGGCGGCGAGACGGTTGCTGCCTTGGGAGGGACCGCTGCCACGCAGCGCCTCCCTCGCCTGATAGAGGCGCTGCGTGTGGGGCAGCAGCGCGCGGCGGATGAGGGCATGGACAGAGGCGATGTCACGTAAGAGCGAGCCCAGCGTCTGGCGCTCAGCGTGGGTGGATGCGCTGGGTGGGCTTGCTTTGGGCTGGGACTTGGGAGTGCCCATCTGCGGTGGTACCCTATTGGGCCACATGCTCGATCGGCATTTCCAGATGGGATACGTGTTCACACTCGGACTAATGGTACTAGGAGTCATGGTCGGGTTCTACAATGTTGCGCGCAGAATCCGCTACGAAATCGAGCGGGACAGGCAGAGAGCCGAAAGTGAGAAGGAGGCAGAATCCGGTTGGGAGGACTCCCCTGGTTCTTCGCGGGAATCGGCATAGGTATGGCCTACGGCGCTCTGCTCTGGCGAGTGGCGAGCGCTTTGCAGCCGGGCGATGTGAGCAGACCTGATGTCCTGGCATTCAGCTGGCTGGTGCTGCGCTGTTTGCTGGTGGCGCTGTTCTTGACAGTCGCGGTGAGGCAGTCTCTCGCCTTCGGGCTGTGGTCTTTGGCCGGCTACTTGGCATCGCGCACGCTCTGGGTGTTATGGATCGGGCTGAGCACGATGAATGCCCGCAGCGGTCCATCGGGGTAGGAGTGCATAGATGAGAGGTGTGTTTCCCGAGGTAGTTTTCACAGTAATGAACGTGCCGGTGCGCGATACCGTCATCTCGACCTGGTTCACAATGCTTCTGATCTTGACAATGGTCTTTGTCGTCAGGCGGCGTTGGCGTGGGGCGTTGGGGATCCTGGTTTCCTGGTTGCTGGAAAACGTGTCGGCCATCATGGGAGAGCGAGCCGATCCGTACGTCTCCCTCCTCGGTACGCTGGCGGTGTTTATCGGCGTCGCCAACGCCATTGGCGC
>CAYZKS010000076.1:3022-14309 GCA_964478725.1 uncultured Anaerolineales bacterium | reverse complement strand
TGTGGCAGGTGAGGGACTCCCCATTCCAGGGAGGCCCCGAAGGATGGAAGGGACATGGCGAAGACCACAGTGTTGATCGTGGACGATGACCGCAAGCTGATCGAGCTGGTGCAGGTCTATCTCGAAAAGGACGGCTACCACGTCTTGACGGCAAAGGACGGCCGGGAGGCGCTGCGACTGGCGCGCTCACAGCAGCCGGACCTGATCATATTGGACTGGTTGCTGCCGGGCATGAGCGGCCTGGAAGTATGCCGCGCCGTGCGCGTTGATTCCAACGTGCCCATCCTGATGCTGACCGCCATGGCCAGCGAAGAGGACAAGCTGATCGGCCTGGACCTGGGCGCGGACGACTATCTGACCAAGCCCTTTAGCCCGCGCGAGCTGCTGGCGCGCATCCGTGCGCTGCTGAGGCGCGCCAACGAGACGGAACGAGGCCTCTCGCGGGCGCAGGTGGGCAGTCTGACAGTGGACCCGCTCCGCCACCGGGTGAGCGTGCATGGGGAAAGCGTCAACCTGACCCCGACCGAGTTCAAGCTGTTGGCGACTTTGATGCAGCAACCTGGACGGGTATTCAGTCGCTGGCAGCTGATGGATCAGCTATTCGGCTCAACCTATGACGGCCTGGAACGCAGCGTGGATGTGCACATCATGAACCTGCGCAGAAAGATCGAGACCGATCCGAGCCATCCACAGTTCGTGCTGACCGCCTACGGAGTGGGCTACAAGTTGAGTGAACAAGCTGATGCGTAGCCTACGCGTTCGTCTGCTCCTGGCCCAGCTCTTCGTAGTGCTGGTGGCATTGGGCACGATCGCCTTGCTGGCCAGCCGTGCCACGCAGCGCGAGTTCCAGCACTACCTCGATCGCGGCTCGGTGCAGCGCATGGGGCGCTTTGAAACCGCCTTCGGCGCCTACTACGCCGAACAGGGCAGTTGGGACGGGGTGCAGTCGCTGATTGAGAAGCTGGCACAGGCTTCGGGTGAGCGATTGGTCTTGTTGGGTCCAACCGGCACGGTGGTGGCTGACTCGGCCAAGCTGCTGGTTGGGACCGCGCCCGGTCCGCAATCGGCAGGCCATGTGACCATCATCCTGGTCAACGGTGTGAGGGTGGGCGTGCTGCGCTCGATGCCATCCGAGTCGCCGCCCCAAAGCTTTGAGGCCTTTTTCCTGGCCTCAGTGAATCGCTGGCTGCTGCAAGGCGTTCTGGTGGCCTGCCTGGCGGGCGTTGGATTGAGCTTGTTGATGTCACGCCAGGTTGTGAAGCCGATTGCAGCGCTCACCGCCGCTGCGCACAAGATGGAAAAGGGCGACTTGACGCAACGTGTGCAGCATATCTCGGGCGACGAGGTTGGAGAGCTGGGGCACGCCTTCAACGCCATGGCCGACGCGCTGGAGCGTGGCGAAAAGCTGCGCCGCAACATGGTGAGTGACGTAGCGCACGAGCTGCGCACGCCGCTCAGCAACATCCGGGGGTACCTGGAAGCCGCGCGCGACGGCGTGATCAGGGCGGACGCCCCGGTGATCACGTCGCTGCACGAAGAGGCCTTGATGCTGACGCGCCTGGTGGAGGACCTGCAGGAGCTGAGCCTGGCCGAGGCCGGGCAGCTCAAGCTGGTGCAGCAAGCGGCCGACGTGCGCAGCGTGATCCAGCAAGCCGTGGGCGTGATGCAGCCCGAGGCGAGTGAGAAGAGGCTGGCGCTGTCGGCCGACTTGCCTGCGGATCTGCCCGAGGTGAATATGGACTGCGAGCGCATCGGTCAGGTGCTGCGCAACCTGCTGGCCAACGCCCTGGCGTACACGCCTGAGGGCGGCGCGGTGACGGTCTCCGCACGGCTGGTCGGGCACGAGGTAAGCGTCAGCGTCAAAGACAGTGGGGTCGGCATCAGCGCGGAAGCCCTGCCGCACGTGTTCGAGCGCTTCTACCGCGCCGACAAGTCGCGCACGCGCAGCACGGGCGGCTCCGGCCTGGGCCTGGCCATCGTCAAGCAGTTGGTGGAGGCCCACGGCGGCCGCGTGTGGGCCGAGAGCTCGCCGGGTGCGGGCTCGACGTTCTACTTCAGCCTGCCAGCGGCCGCGTTGGGTGCACGTCAGGCGAGAGGGAACCTCTGAAAGCACGCTGAGCGAGCAGTTCCCGCTTGCCAGGCATTCCCAGCATGCCTGGGCTGGCATGGCGGCCTGTTCAGACGCGGTGCCGCTGGCCGCGCGTTCGGGGCATCAAACGCTTCAGGCGTTCGCGTCCCGCTGCCGTGATCGTCACCTGGCCGTTCTCTGCCAGCCAGCCACGCTGGAACAGCTCTGCCACACTTTGCTCAATCATCGCGCTGGCCTCTGCTTGCGTGTCCAGCCCCAGCTCCCGCAGCGCTGGGTTGTCGCTGTAGTCCAGGGCCTGGCCTGCGCGCGCCTGCAGTTCCTGGCGCGTCAGCACGCCCTGCTTCCCGACCAGGTATAGCATCCAGTCGCGCAACTGCGCCTGCCGGAATTGCTCGTAGTGTTCGACCAGTGGCATCTTGTAGCGTGAGAGGTCGGCATGCTCCTCTCTGAAAGAGCGCACGGTCTCAAGGGCCAGCTCCGCTGCACTCTTCAGAATCAGAACCGCTACCGCGAGTCCCACCAGAGTATCCAACAAGCCAAAGCGGAGCAACGAAGCAATCAGCCCGGCTGTGACGCTGGCTGCCACGATGATGTGGTTGCGCGAGTCCACGGACTGGGTGATGAGCGCGACGCTGCCACTGCGTAGCCCCACGTAGCGCTGGTAGCTCCACAGGCCCGCGCACACCAGAGCAGACACAACCGCTGCCAGAAACGTGAACCAGTCCACCTCGGGCTCAAACGGAACGAAGAGACGGCGCAGCGCCTCGTAGAGCGCAAAGCCGCCGGTGACCAGCATCACCAGCACGAGCACGGCGTTGACCGCGCGTTCCTTGTTGAGACGCAGCCCGAAGTACACAAGCAGGCTGCTGAGGCCATCGAGCAACGTGTCGACGGCGTCATTCAACAGACCCACGCTGCCCGAAAGCAGGGCAGCAGGGAGCTTGAGTGCAGCCAGCCCCAGGTGCACACCGAGCGAGACCTGTGAGACCGTTTGCGGTCGCAGAAGGTGACCCGCCAATGTGCGCGCTCTGCGCAGTCCGGCCAGCCTCTTGTCGGCCTCAGCCCGTCCGAGCGCGGTCAGCGCGTAGAGCTCGCCCTGGCGTACGATCCAGCCCTCCTGCGCCATCTTATCCAGGTCTGCCTGCACGTCATGCGCCAACTCCCCACGAGCAACGGCGTCGCGCTCGTGCAGCTCGCTGAACAAACCCAGGCGCCGGCCGAAAACGAGAAACTGCTGCTCGATCTGCGAAACGCTTCTGGGGCCATCCGATAAGCACATGGCGATCATATCGACATGATCGCGACTTCCACGACGACTGCGCTGCCTGCGCTCTGCATGCTTGATCATCTTGGGGTCCCCCTTGCGTCAACCACATCGGACGGGCCTTTGTGCAGTCATGTCGAGCTGCCAAAGTGAGCGCTGGTAGCCCAGGGCGCACCAGGCCTATTCTAGCACAAGTCGGGCGCGGATAGGTACAGGGATCGAAAGCTCCAATTCAGTTGACAGGCCGTCCTTTGTGCATACAATGGACGTAGCGTGGGCATTGTGGCTCACAACGCACGCAGGGATCCGGCCAGAACCGCCAGAGCGCCGCGATTAGCATAGGAGCTTCGTATGGGCGATCACAAAGCACAGGACTCGAGGGAACTGGTCAATCTCGACGATCCGAAGCTGTACTTCAACCCTGAGCTGAGCTGGATCCAGTTCAACGCGCGGGTGCTTGAGGAAGCTTCTGACAAGCGGCATCCGCTTCTGGAGCGCGTCAAATTCCTCTCCATCTTCGCCAGCAACCTGGATGAGTTCTTCATGGTACGCATCTCGGGCCTGCGGCGCCAGCTGGCGGGAGGCGCAGCCGAGTCCTCACTGGACGGCAAGACGCCTACCGAGCAGCTCGCGACCATACGGCGCGAAGTCGTGCCGTTGCTGGAGCGCATGTCCCAATGCTGGCGCAAGGATTGCCTTCCAAAGCTGCGCGACGCTGGCATCCAGGTGCATGACTATACAGAGCTCAAGGGGAAACAGCGTAAACTCCTGCGCAGGCATTTCGAACGCGAGATCTTCCCCATTCTCACCCCGTTGGCATTTGATCCAGGGCACCCATTCCCCCACATCTCGAACCTCAGCATCAACCTGGCCGTGGTAGTCCGCGACCCGCAGCACGGCGAGCGCTTCGCCCGCCTGAAGGTGCCGGACACGTTGCCGCGACTGCTGCGCATACCTTCGGAAGAAAAGGCCGACGGCTACGAACGACTTGGCCTGAGTGACCTCGAATCCAATTCCTTTGTCTGGATAGAGCAGGTCGTGGCCGCGAACCTGGACCTGCTGTTCCCGGGGTTGGATGTTGTTGCCGCCCACCCGTTTCGAGTGACGCGCGACGCCGATTTCGAGATTGAGGAGGATGAAGCCGCCGATCTGCTGTGTACCATCGAGGAAGGCGTTGGCATGCGCTACTTTGGCTCGGCAGCGCGCCTGGAAGTGGATGAGCGCATCCCAGAATCGGTGCGCGACATCCTGGTCGAGAACCTGGGCTTGGCCCCCTACCAGGTCTACAGCTCGGATGCGCCCATGGGCCTTGCCGACCTGTCCCAGTTGGCCGAGCTGGATGTGCCGGAGCTGAGGGATGCAC
Source organism: uncultured Anaerolineales bacterium (assembly GCA_964478725.1). GTDB lineage: Bacteria > Chloroflexota > Anaerolineae > UBA2200 > UBA2200 > CAYZKS01. The sequence goes on along the minus strand of CAYZKS010000076.1, from coordinate 9,593 downwards.
CATTCTCTCCGACCGTGCCTACGCCTCTGACGACCGGCGAGCCGATCTTCTCCGTGCTGTCACGGCACAACATTCTGTTGTACCACCCTTATCACAGCTTCACCCCGGTGGTGGACCTGCTCAAAGCAGCCGCCAGCGATCCCGACGTACTGGCGATCAAGCAAACGCTCTACCGCGTGGGCCAGAACTCGCCGGTGGTCGAAGCGCTGGCCCAGGCGCGCGAGAACGGCAAGCAGGTGGCGGTGCTGGTGGAGCTGAAGGCGCGCTTTGACGAAGAGAACAACATCTCCTGGGCGCGCTCGCTGGAGCGCGCCGGCGTGCACGTGGCGTATGGCCTGATCGGCCTCAAGACCCATGCCAAAGTCTGCCTGATCGTGCGACGCGAGCGCGATGGCATCAAGCGCTACGTGCACCTGAGCACAGGCAACTACAATAGCGTCACCAGCCGCGTCTATGCCGACATCGGCTATCTCACCACGGATCCAGACATCGGCGCGGACGCTTCGGACCTATTCAATGCGTTGACAGGCTATTCCCGCCAGAGCGAGTACCGCAAACTCCTGGTTGCACCCGGCAATTTGCGGCAGGGAATCCTCAAGCGCATCGAGCGCGAGACCCAGCGCAAACTTGACGGCGGCAAGGCCTACATCGCCCTGAAGCTCAACCACCTGACGGACGCGGCCTGTATCCGTGCGCTGTACCGGGCGTCGCAGGCGGGCGTGAAAGTGGATCTACAAGTGCGTGGCGTTTGCGCCCTCCGGCCTGGCATCCCGGGCCTGAGCGAGAACATCACCGTGACTTCGCTGGTAGGACGGTTCCTGGAGCATGCGCGCATCTTCTGCTTTGGCAGCGGCGCTGACAGCGAGGTGTTCGTGGGCAGCGCCGATCTCATGCCGCGCAATCTGGACGGACGGGTGGAAGCTGTATTCCCGATTGAGGACCCGCGGCTGCGAGAGGTCGTGCGCCGCGACATCTTGATGGTGCACCTAAGCGATAACGTCAAGGCGCGTCGTTTGCGGCCCGATGGCAGCTACGAGCGCGTCAAGGCCAAGGATGGCGCAGAGCGCATCGAATCCCAGCTCTGGATGCTGGAGCACCGCGCCGAGTGGAACACGGGTGCACCCAGCGAATGACGCTCCTACAGCATGAATCCAGATCGTGTCTTGGCTCGCGCACTGCGCTGGTCATAGGTTCTATGGCGGAGATCTCATGAGAGTAGCCCTGCTCGCCGATGTACACGCGAACTTGCCAGCTCTTGAAGCGGTGCTTGCCCACGCCAGGCGCCAGCACGTGGAGGCGCTCTGGTGCTTGGGCGACCTGCTCGGCCACGGAGCGTTCGTCGAAGAGGTGGTCCAGCGACTGCGCGCCGAGAACGTGACGGGAATCGCAGGCAACTATGACCTCAAGGTGTTGCAGGTGGAAGCCAAGCGAGCCAGATGGGCAGACGGGGCACCGGCCAAGTGGTTGCCCTTTGTCTGGGCCTATGAGCGCCTCTCGCCAGCCAGCCGCGAATACCTGGCCGCGCTCCCGCTTGAACTGCGCTTGGAGGCAGAGGGGAAGCGCATCTTGATGGTGCACGGCAGTCCCGAGTCCGACCGGGAGGCATTGCGGCCTGACACGCCGCGCGCGCGTCTGCTCGAGTTGGCCCGTCTGGCCCAAGCCGACCTGGTGCTGTGCGGGCACTCGCACATCCCGTTCTTGGCCAGGGCGGCGGGCGTGCGCTTCATTAATCCGGGCAGCGTCGGACGGGCCTTTGACGATGCGCAGCGCGCCTGCTACGCAGTGCTGACGCTGCGCCCGGGACGTGTGCAGACCACGCAGCATTGTATCGAGTACGATTGGGCGCGTTCCCAGGCGATGCGTGTGGAGCGCGGGGTTCCGCCGGAGGCAACCGCGGAAGCAGCGGCGCCGGCATCCACCGCGGTCGATGGCATCGAGACAGTCTCTTCGGCAGCACAGGGCGGGGAGGATGACGAACGCTTGCTGAGCGTGCACCAGTTGGCCGAGCAGTGCCCGGACATGGTCGCGCACATGCAGCAAGTGACACGCCTGGCCTTGATGCTGTTTGACCAGCTGCGCGCAGTACACGGGTTGGGCCCGCAGGAACGCTTCTGGTTGCAGAGCGCCGGCTTGCTGCACGACATCGGACTGGTGGAGAGCGAGCAGAAGCATCACAAGGCGTCGCTGCGCATCATTCGTAGCTCGCCCATGCTGCCCTTCGACAAGGTCGAACGCCTGATCATCGGGTCCGTCGCGCGCTACCACAGGGGCGCCCTGCCCGCACGCCGCCATGCGCACTATGCGCAGCTCGCGCCCAGTGCGCAGCGCACCGTGCGTGTCCTCGCCGCCATGCTGAGAGTGGCAGATGGCCTGGACTACAGCCATCAGAATTCGGTGCTCGACCTCTCGTGCGAAGTGCACCAACGCAGAATTGTCGTACGCTGCAACGCGAGCCGTTCCGACACAGCGGACCTGGAGAGGGCGCAGCAGAAAGGTGACCTGTTCGAGGTGGTGTTTGGACGCAAGCTGGCGCTCGATTGGCGCATCGTGTGACGGTTTGTTCGGTAGCCTGTGAGGCCCTTGTCTCTTCTTGACTCGCTTCTAGCCGCTTTGCCCTGTTAGCGCTCGTCGCTCTCATCCGCCGCACTTGGGTCTATGTGCTGGCGGCCTATGTGTCTAGACGCTCGCTGAGCACCTCGTTCAGCGTGCGCAGAACCTTGATGCGCGCGTACCATTTATCGTTGCCTTCCACCACGGTCCAGGGCGCAGTCAAGGTGCTCGTTTTCAATAGCGTTTCCTCGACCGCTGCGAGGTAACGGTTCCACTTCTCGCGGTTGCGCCAATCCTCGGCCGTGAGCTTCCATGCCTTGTAGGCCGTGCGCTCCCGTTCTTCAAAGCGGCGCAGTTGCTCGTCCTCGCTGATATGAATCCAGAGCTTGACCAGAATGATGCCAGTGTCCGTCATCTGCCGCTCGAACTCGTTGATCTCGCGGTAGGCGCGCTTCCATTCCGCCTCGCTGCAAAAGCCTTCCACGCGTTCCACCAGCGTCCGGCCGTACCAGCTCCGGTCGAAGATCAAGATCTGCTTGTCCTCGGGTGGCTGCAGCCTGCGCCAGAAGCGCCACAGGTAGTGATGCGTGCGGTCTTCGCCGTCAGGCGCGGCAATTGGGAACACCTCGTATCCTCTCGGGTCGAGTCGTTCTGTGACGCGCTTGATGTTGCCGCCCTTGCCTGCCGCATCCCAGCCCTCATACACCACCACCAGCGAGCGCTTCTGCACGTAGAGCTGGTAGGCCCAATCGCGCAGCTCAAGCTGGTGCTTCACCAGATCACGGAGGTACTCTTCGCGAGTCAGTTTCTTGGAGAGGTCAACGGTCTCCAGCATGGCTACTTCCCTCCATCCTTGTCCGACTCGGCGCTCCGCTGTACCTGCTCGCTGGTCGGCTCCGGCGGCAAGGGAATGCCCTTGGCCAGCAGAGCCTGCTCCAGGCGGGTTGTGATGGTCTCAAAGATCTTGACTCGCGTCCAGCGGCGATCGGTAGCCTCGACGATCGTCCAGGGCCCCCACTCCGTGTCGGTCCTTGCCAGCATCTCCTCATAGGCCAACAGGTAGCTCTTGTACCTGCGATGGTGCTCCCAGTCCTCGGCCTGCACGTGCCAGGCTTCGAGCGGATCGGCTTCCAGCTTCTCGAAGCGGCGCTTCTGCTCCTTCTTGCTGATGTGCAGGAAGAACTTGACCAGCACATAGCCTGCATCGGCTAGGGTGCGCTCCAAGTCCACGATGTCCTGATAGGCGCGCCGCCACTCCTCTTCCGGCGTCAGCTCCTCCTCGCGCTCGACCAGCACGCGCCCGTACCAACTGCGATCAAAGATGGCCATCTGCCCAAAGTTGGGCACCTTGAGCCAGAAGCGCCACAGCCAGGGCAGGTGACTCTCGTAGGTTCGTGGGGCTCGGATGGCGTACAGGCGGAAGCCGCGCGGGTCAAGGCGCTGTGTGAGCAGATTGATGCAAGAGCCCTTGCCTGCCGCATCCCAACCCTCGAAAACAAGCATGCTGCCGATGCCCGCGTCCCAGCAAGCCTTCTCCAGATCGTACAGGCGCGTGCGCAGGTACGGTTGGCGCTGCTTGTACTCCTGCTTGGATAGCTTCTTGGTCAGGTCCACCTTTTCGAGCATGCATGCGCTCCTTTCACGGTCTGAGCCATTAAGTTGGCTATGTGCTGGGGCTCCCGTCGCGCGCTGACGCAGGGCAGAGTGAAGGGATCACCACAGCGCGGCCAGTGCAGCCCTCAGCTTGGCGCCGAACTCAGGGCTTTGCACCGGCGCCCAGGCCGGGGCGAACGTGTCGACCAGGTGCTGCAACTCGGCTTGTCGGAAGGCCAGGTAGGCGGCCACGCCAGGAGCGACGACTGGCGCTGCCGGCTGCGGTGGACGCTTGCCTTGCGGCTGGCCCCAGGTGCCCCAGGTCAGAAAGTCACGCAGCAGGCCGCAGGCCACCACCGCATCCTGCAGGTTGCCCAGGTGGTCCTGGAGATCCTTCATGGCCTTGATCAGGTCAGCCGTCTCTGATCCAAGCACTTCCTCGAAGAACTCCAGAGCGTAGCGCAGCCGCTTCCCGGCGATGCGCAGGCGGTGAAAGTCGGCCAGGGCAGCGCCCGGCCGCGCCAGCGGTTCCGCACACGCACGTGCTTCAGCCATGCGCTCATAAACCACCGCGGGCACGGCCCAGCGTAAGCGCCGCGTCGCCCCCTCGCCCGAAGGCAAGCCCAGGGCCTCGCGCCAGGCTTCGGGCGCCTCCAAGCTGCGCCCAAACTCCGCCCTGAAGCTTGCGTAGCGCTCGCCGTCCAGATAGGCCAGGAGAGCGTCACGCGCCAGCGTGCGCTGAGCCTCCCAGGCTGCAAGCAACGGTTCCAGGCCGCCAGACTGCCCTGCAGGGAGCTTGTCGGTATAGGCTTGTAGCTTCTCACGGAAGACGTCCAGGTCGCGCACGCTCCCCAGCGCCCGGCCCGTGCGCCGTAAGTCCTTGAGTAACGGCGCCAGCGCCTGGTCATTCAGATCTGCGGAGAAGAGCGCCAACGCCGCCCGCATGCGACGCGTGGCCACACGCATATCATGGAGTTCCTCTGCATCCTGGCCCAGGCGCGTGCCCGGCTCGTGGAAGAGCATGCGCTGGAGGTGAAAGAACAGGGTCTTGCGCGCCGCTTCGGGCATGCAGTCGTCAGGTTCCAGGCCAGGCCTGGAGGGTAACACGATCTGCGGGACAGCTTGTAGCTCCGCAGGCGGCACCTGTGCCGGTGCGGCGCTACTTGGGCCCGCTGTCTGCGTCCGCGCCCGAGGCTGCCTGCGATGCGCTCGCTCGGAGACTGGCTTCTGCCCGGCCTGCACGCCGGGCGGCAAGATGTCAAGGCGACGCTGCTGGAACTGCCTGCGCCAGAAACCCACCCGTTGCACGCATAGTGGTGCACGCTGGCCAGCCTCGGCCAGGCTTAGCCCATCATCCAGGGCCAACAGTGCCCGGGCGCGCCTGCGGTAGCGGCCTTGGCGGCGCGCAAGGCGCGATAGAACCGAGCGCTCCTGTGTGGACAGCAGAGCACCGGACTTGCCACTGCGATCAAGCAATTCGAGCGCTCGCTCGAACTTGGAGCGCGGCTCAGGCTGGAGGTGCCACTCCTCACGCAGGTGAGCGACCAGCGCTGCCAGGTCTTGCTCGGCGCCACCAGGGCGGAGTTCAATCTCCAGCTCCAGGTAGCCCTGTGCTTGACCACTCACGAATGCGCTGACCTCATCCAGACTCAAGGCAGCGACGGGAACGCCATCGCGCAACACCGGGCGCTGCTCGCGCGCTTGCCGCAGGTCGAAGAGAGTTTTGAGCGGCATGTCGCCTATCAAGCGCAGAACCAGGTCGCGCGCGGAGCTGGGAGGCCATTTGTGCGGATCCAAGGGCACGTCGGGTGCCAAGGCGCTCTCAAGTTCTGTGCGGCGATGCACCGCGCCATCGGCCGCGCCCAATCCCTTCAGGGTCAGAAGTGCAGCGTCACCGAAGCGGCGGACGCGGCAGGCGTAGCCGGCTGCCAAGATGCGCTGGTCAGGGGTGTCCAAGTAGGTGTCGGTCACCTGGGTGACTGGCCCTGGCTGCAGTGCGAAGCCGGCCAGGCGATCCACACCCCGCAGGCGCTGCATGGTTTCCGGGTCGGGCACGGAAAACTTGGCTTCGATCTCCATTTCGCCTCCGTGGAATGGCTTGACCATGATTGTACCCTGTCAAGCGGCTGGAGACAAAGGCCCGGCGGGCTTGCTACGCCAGCATCGCGCTCAGTGCGCTGGACACGTTGCTGGCCGTGTGCACCAGCCATCCAGGCAGAATGCTGTCCGCGCGGTAACGCAGCCAGCCCTGCAGCCAGCCCGCGGCGAGCTGCACAATGAAGACTGGCCAGATCGCCTTGCTGACGGTGAGCAAGAGCAAGTGCGGAGCGAGGAAAATCAGCGCCTGCACCCAATTCCCGACGGCGAATCCCAGCCTGCGCTGCAGCCAGCCTGCCAGCAGGCCCCGAAAGAGGATCTCCTCCCCAAG
>CAYZKS010000076.1:0-2922 GCA_964478725.1 uncultured Anaerolineales bacterium | reverse complement strand
TCGCGCTACGCCTGGTGGACGATCTTTCCGCCGACCATGGTGATCTGCGCCTTCAACGAACCTGTAGCGCGAAACAGGGCGTTCTCATCCAGCGGTCCACTGCCTTCAAAGGGCTCGAACGTGGCCACGGGATCGCGGCTCCAGACCACCAGGTCCGCCAGCTTGCCAGGTTCAATAGAGCCTTTGGTGCGCTCCTCAAAGCCGGCATAGGCTCCGCCCATGGTATGGGCGCGCAGCGCCTCCTTGGCAGTGAGCGATTGCTCCGGATGGAAACGCTTGTCGTCCAGGCCGATTCTAGTCACGGCGCCGGCCAGGGTGACCTGGGGCTGAACCCAGGGAGTGGTGGGGGCATCCGAACCCAGGGCCAGGGCCACGCCCGCATCCAGCCATTCGCGGGTGACGACGCCGCGGGCGGCCCGCTGCTCACCCACGATGCCGGGGATCAGGTTGCCTCCCAGACGCAGGAACTGTGGCTGGGTGCTCACGACCACGCCCAAGTCCCTGATGCGCCGCGTGGCCTGCGGCGTGGTGAGCACGCAATGCTCGATGCGGTGGCGCGGATCTGAACGCGGGTTGGCATTCATCGCCTCCTCGTAGGCGTCCAGCGTCAGGTCCACCGCTGCATCGCCCACACAATGCACGCAGATCTGCAGCCCCGTGTCGTGTAGGGCGCGCACGGTTTGCTTGAAGCTCTGCGGCTCCCAGGTGGGCACGTCCCAGCGCACGCCGTTGTGCGGCTCGTGGCAGTAGGCCATCTGGAACTGGCCATCGAGCAGGAACTTGAACCCGCCCAAGTCCATGTAACCGTGTCCCTGGTAATACTCGATCTCCTTCAAGGCCCGGTCCAGATCAGAGGGCCACTCCAAAGTGTAGTAGACTCGGCCGCGGATGAGCATCTCGCCGTTGCGGTCGGCGTCAAAGTACGCAGCCACCGAGCTGACGCCGCGCACGTTGTTGTCGTGGAAGGTCGTCACGCCTTCGGCGGCGAACACGGGCTGCGCCTCCAGCACGAATCCGTGCACCATCTCCGGGGCGGGAAACGGAGCCACGCGGCGCAGGACGTCCATGGCGCGGTGGTTATAGAAAACACCGCTCGGCTCCCCGCTGGCATCGCGCTCGATGACGCCGCCGACCGGATCGGGTGTGCTTGAGGTGATACCTGCCAGCCTCAAGGCCATGCTGTTGGCCGAGCCATAGTGCCCACCCTGCTGCAACAACCACACCGGGTGTTTGGGCGAAACCGGGTCAAGGTCGTCACGGTTGGGCAGGCCGCCGTCGACCACCAGGTAATAGCCTTGCAGCCACTCTCCCTCTGGCTTACGGGATAGCTCATCGGCCAGCTTGCGGCGCAGGTCTTCGGTGGTCTTGATTTCGGGCGGGAGGAACTGCACGTACCAGCTATGGGTCGAGCCCCAGACCTGCAGGTGATTGTGCGGATCGATCAAACCCGGGGTAACCCACCTACCAGCCAGGTCAATGACCTGGGTCTTGGCTCCAGCCAGAGCGCGGATTTCCGCATCGTTGCCGACCGCTTGAATGAGTCCATCCTTCACGGCTACCGACTGGGCGAGCGAGTCCGCGGCATCGATGGTGCGCACTTTGCCGTTGAGCAAGATGGTGTCAGCAGCCGGCTCTGTAGGCAGGGTTGGCTGGCTGGTAGGGCCGACGGTCAGAGTGGGGCGTGCAGGATTGGTGGTCGGCCTGGGAACCGCGGTCGGGCCGGTCACGGGGGCCTGTGCAGTCCTTTTTCGCCCACCTCCTCCGCAGGCTTCGAGCAACGGCCCCAGCAGAGTCGCTCCGGCAGCCAGTGCTGCTCGCAAGAATTCCCGTCTCCCAATGCGTCTCATGTGTGGCCTCCTTTGAATCATGAATTCGTTGAGGTGTGCGTAGTCAGGGCTACCACACAGCCTGAAACTGCCCCTCTCGTCAGGGATATCGCACCTCTCACTCCTCTCGCCACCATTTGCCCGCAACGCGTAGGGTGATCAAGGTGCCGACGACGCCTGCCAGCAGGAACAGCAAGATGGAATAGGTGTTGCCCAGCTCAGGATTGCTGTGCCAGGTGGAGGCAAACAGCGAGCGGCCACAGGAGTAGGCCGTGAAGGGCAGGACCAGCAGGCAGATCACGCTCAGCGCCAGCGCCGCGACCCGGCGCGACTGCCCACCTCCGGCGCGATACAAGGGGGTGGGCCGCGTGGGAAGCGGGGCCGTCGCCAAGGAGGATGGGACATCACGCTCCCACTGCCCGCCCTGGTTGCGATACCACTCGCCGCTGTGTTGGCCCACGGCCCACCACTCGCCGCGCCCGTCCTGGATCATCAGCTCCTGCAAGCGCGTGCGCAGTTGTTCCTCCGAGATGCGTCCGGCTGCGCGCTCCTGCCGCAACCAATTCGCTTCCTGCTCAGCGCGCACAAAGGGCTCGGAATCCGCGCCTGGTGACGCACCGCTTGTCCAGTCTGCCATGTTGCCTCTCCTTGGATTGTGTGCGAGCGCTCGACCGGAAACGCAGGGTGGCACGCAGTCCACTCAGCGCCTTGCCCTGGCCAGGCTGAATCGCCTGCGCCAGCTCAGTCTGCGCTGCCGAAATGGCCGCCGTGATAGGCGGTATCAGTCACCAGACCACAGCTTGCGGACCCGGCGCACCGTGAGGACCAGGCCCAGGATCAGCACCCCCAGGAATGTCAGCAAGGGCAGCCATGCATTGCCATGGTAGCCAATTACTGATGCCACGACGTTCGAGAGGATGTAACCAGCGACGAGGCTGACGACCACGCCCAGCGGCAGCGTGAACAATGCTGCCAGCCTGTGTCGCTTAGGCGCGGCTCTGGGCACGGCGCCCGATGCGGCGAACTTGGAGCTGGAGGTCTTGGCTGGGGAAGCGCGCACCCATTTGTCGCCTTGGCTGCGATACCATTCGCCGCC
>CAYZKS010000075.1:0-14431 GCA_964478725.1 uncultured Anaerolineales bacterium | reverse complement strand
TTGTGACACTCGTCGCCCATGTGCAGCGCCTGGCTGATCATGGAGCGCAGGTCAATGCCGCCCTGAGTGGACTCGATGGCGGCCTTGAGGATGGGGTAGAGCACGTCGTGCATCCAGCGCAGGCGCTCGTAGACATCTGGCCCGTATGCGCCATAGCGCAGCACCTTGCCCAGGCCCTCATTCTGAGTGGCATACGCACGGTTGCCATGGACTGCGTTCTGGATGATGAACACCGGCATCGAGGGCGAGACGATGCCTGCCATCGGCCCCACACAGTGGTAATGGTGACACGGCGCAAACTGGATCTGGCCGCTGGCTGCCAACTGGGAAGCCTCCTCTTCGTCCTTGGCCATGTGCTCATATACCAGGGCACCCATGACCGCGCCGCGCTGGGGCCCGCACATGCGCTCCCAGGTGATGGGAGGACCGGCGTGCAGGATGAGGTGCTCATGAAAGCCAGGGATGACCTCACGCGCGATGCCCATGCCTACCCACATCGGCCGTGCCTGCAAGATGCGACCAACAGCGTGGGCGTTGGCGGCATCAATGTCGACTCCTTCACGCGTGAATTGCAGCCTGGCCACCAACGGCGGTCGCCAGTCCACGTCGGCAACTGGCACGCCTTGCGCCGCCACGCTGTCCGCAAACGAGCGCAGTCCGACGTTGATCACACTCAGTGGCTGTCCGAATAGTGCGTTCACGTTGTTGGGTTCCAAGTACACCCTCTCCTCGGCTACAATGGCCGATGTCAGAGCGCCACCTCGTCCTTGCCTTGAGCAGCAAGGCAAGCGGAAGCAGTGACGCTACACGCTCGGTGGTGCGACGATCATGCCTGCCAGGCGCGCGGCGGCGGCGTTGCAGCTACAGACAGCAACTCCGGCGTCCTGCAGCGCCTTGACCTGTCGAGCCAGACCCTGCGGGTCCTGGTCGGTTCCGGTCACCGATGCCACGAAGAGCAGGCCACGTTCGCGACGCCCTCCCAGCCCGCGGGTTTTGGCGATTGCGGGAACCAACTCACGCGCTGGGTCCGGGTGGGCGCCATAGCCCAGCACCACGTCGAGAATGATGACGGCCACTTCGGGATCCGCGGCTTCCTGTAGCAGCCGGCGCGCGCGCAAGTCATTGTCAATCATCGGGTGCGGGCGGCCCACGGTGAATTCCTCTTCACCCAAGTCCAGGGCGCAATGGCCCTGGCTCTGAGCCGGGTCGGCCAACCTGAAGCGTGCATCCAAAGGCACGTTGGACAGCACATCTCCCAGCACGTCCTTCCAGATCCACAGCGCTTCAGTCGCCAGCGTGCCTCCGCTGAACAGGCCGCGCAGGTATTTCTGCTGTGGTCCCAGATGCCGTCGCAGCACTGCGGCACGCCCTCGCAGGTCGATGCTCTCGTTCTCAATCGTGCGGGCCACCGAAGTGCTGAAGGCGTGACCAGCGCATGCCGCTGCCTGGTAGGCTGCCTCCTGCAGAGTTCCGGCAGTGATCATCCCGGTGGATGCTGGCGAATCGACCGCGAACTGCGGCATACCTCTGCCAGACAACGAGGGAACAGCTCTGGGGGGCGCGCCAGCGCCACCCAGAAAACACACCACGCTAGGTTTTGCGCTTGCCTGCACCTGCTCCAATACGCGACTGGCAACTGCGGATGCGGGGGGTTTGGAGATCAGTACCAGAACCTCCGTCGCAGGGTCAGCCTGCAGGGCCCGCAGGCCCTGCAGCATGGCAATGCCGCCCACCTCCTCGGCCAGATCTCTCCCACCCGTGCCGATGGCCTGGCTGATCCCAACTCCCAGCCTGGCCAGCAGCGTACTGACCTCCTGCAGACCCGTGCCCGCAGCCGCCACGATGCCTACCGGACCGCGCGGTACGACATTGGCGAATCCAAGCGCCACACCGTTGATGATGGCCGTGCCGCAGCCCGGCCCCATAAGCAGCAGGCCATGTTCCGCCGCGTACCTCTTCAACGCAAGCTCGTCGGCAAGGGACACATTGTCGCTGAAAAGCAACACGTGCAACCCGGCCTTGAGCGCTTCCCAGGCTTCGGCGGTAGCGTACTGTCCAGCTACGGAGATGACGGCCAAGTTGGGGTGCGAGGTGCTGCGTGCGGCGCGAATGCTGCGCGGGCGAGATGCCTGGCCGGATTCCGCCACCGCACCGCGCTGGCGCAGGTGCCCATCGGCCTCGCGCAGGGCGCGTGCAGCAGCCTCTTCGTCGTTGGCCCGCACCACGATCACCAGGTCATCTGGCCGTGCCGAATCGATCTCGGGATGCATCAGCCCGGCCTGGCGCAGGATGCCCTTGTTGGCTGCGGTTGCCATGACCACAGCCGCGTCGCGCACGCCGGGCAGCTCCTTTAGCTTGCGCGCTGTTTGCATCAGCGCAACGGAGTCATGATACTCTCCCGCCTTGATCACGCACTTGGTTAGCAATGCGCCCTCCGCTTGAGAAACACAAACCGACCACACGCGAGCGGGTGGTCGGTTATCGGGCTGTAATCCGGCAGGCGCGGCAGCAGCCAAGGGTTGGCGCGGTTCTGCCGTGTTCTACGCTCTGCCATGAGTCCCTTTCTTGGCGCTGCACTGCGCTGCCTCAGAGTGGTAACGGCAATCATACACCCCGCACCGCCCTGCGTCAAATTGGCATAACCTGGCCGGTGGGCGACTGGCACAACTCGTGGATCTCGATCAGGCCCTGTTGGGGGCTGTGTGGTTGACAGCCTCTCACGCGGCGCTACAATCCAGGCAGCCGGGAGTTGCCCGCAGTGAGGAAGAGAAACATGAGTGTGCACATCGCTGCCGAATCCATCAGCCGCTCCGTGCGGCAGCGCTTCGACGCCGGGCCCTTTTCGGCGCGTGTCCTGGCCGTGTTCGCGCACGGCCTCGACCTGGCTGCCGGCGACGGCGACGTAGTGGCGGTGGTGTCGGCACGCGTCGGCGCAGGTCCGCTCAATGTGGTCGTCGGGGCGCGCCCTGATACCTTCGCGCAATTGGAGGTTGGCATGCCAGCCAGCCTGAAGGGGGGACTGCTATGCGTTGGCCCACTGCAAGTGTCTGTGTCGGGCGCCGTCGTTTGGGATCCCTGCCCAGACTGGGAGCGGCTGCGCGCTTGTGCAAACGCGTGTGCACAGGCGGTTCGCCTGGCGCATAGCATTGCGCTGCGGCTGGCGCCTTGCGGCAGCCTGCTGCCTGTTGTGGATTCAGCGGTGATGGGTGAGCGCAACCGCAGTCCGGACCCGCCCGCAACGCCTGATGCCGTCTGCATGACAGTTGCTAGGGCCCTGAGCGATCTGCGTGCGGGTTGGCATGGGGACAGCATTCGACTGCGGGAAGGCGTGGCGCAACTGGCTGGGTTGGGTGGCGGACTCACTCCAGCGGGCGACGACTGGCTGTGTGGGGCCATGCTAGGAGCCTGGTGGGCGCATCCAGACCCCGCATGGTTGTGCGAACGCGTGCTAGAGTCCGTGCAGAGGCGCACGACCCTGCTTTCATCGGCTTTCCTGCGCGCAGCAGGCCGAGGCGAGTGCTCTTTGAGCTGGCACAGGCTATTCGCAGCGCTGAGCGCAGACAGCCCGGCCGAGACCGAGGCAGCAGTGCGCCATCTGCTTTCCATCGGTGCGACCTCGGGCGCAGATGCCCTGGCGGGCTTCCTTTGGAGCGTCTGGCCCGGCGTGCTTGGCGATTGCCCTCATGTCATAACCGTGCTATAATGTGTCATGGAGGGAGTGGTGACCAATCACGAGGTTGCTACCCTGCTGCGGCGCATCGCCGACATGCTCGACATCAAGGGCGAGGTAATCTACAAGTCGCTCGCCTATCGCAAAGCTGCGGACAACATCGAGGCTTTGGGGCTGGATATCAACGAGGTCCGGCGCCAGGGCAAGCTGCGCGAGATCCCGGGAGTGGGCGAGGCGCTGCAGAAGAAGCTGGATGAGCTGCTGGGCACGGGCCGGCTCGGCTACTACGAGGAGCTGCAGGCCGAAGTGCCGGAGGGCGTGGTTGAACTGCTGACTATCCCGGAGGTGGGTCCGCGCAAGGCGCGCTTGCTGTGGGAGAAGCTGGGAGTGCAGAGCGTTGCCGACGCCGAAAAGGCCGCGCGCGCAGGCAAGCTGCGTGACCTGCCGGGATTGGGCGAGCGCTCGGAGCAGCGCATCCTGGAGGCCATAGAGTCGCTGCAACACCGCTCCAAGCGCATCCCATTGGGCGTGGCGTGGCCGGTGGCCCAGGAGCTGACGCAGGCGCTGCGCGAGCAGTTGCGCATCAGCACTGTGGAGCCGGTTGGCAGCCTGCGACGCATGAGGGATACCATTGGCGACATTGACCTGCTGGCGGCCGACTCGCGCCCGGAGCGGGTCACGCAGGCTTTTGTCAAGCTGCCGCAGGTGGCCGAGGTGCTTTCGCACGGTCCCACGCGAGCCAGCGTCCTGCTGCATAACGGGCTGCAGGTGGACTTGCGTTCCCTGCCACCAGAGCGCTACGGCTCGCTGCTGCAATACTTCACGGGCAGCCAGGCGCATAACGTGGCCTTGCGTGCGTTGGCCCAGACGCGAGACCTTTCCCTGAGCGAGTATGGCTTCCGGCGCGGCGACCAGGAGATCCTATGCCGCACAGAAGACGAGGTTTACCGTACCCTGGGCTTGCCGTGGATTCCCCCCGAGTTGCGCGAGGATCGCGGAGAGCTGCAGGCTGCTCTGGAGGGTAGGCTGCCGCGACTCGTCGAGCAGGCTGATCTGCGCGGGGACTTGCATGTGCACACGGACTGGAGTGACGGGGCCGCGACGCTGTCCGAGATGGCCGCGGCGGCCCAGCGTGCGGGCTATACCTATCTGGTGATCTCCGATCACACGCAGAGCTTGGGCGTGGCAAACGGTCTGGACCCGACTCGCCTGAGGCAACAGCGCGCTGAGATCGAGAAGCTCAACCGCGGCTTCTCTAGGTTTCGCCTGCTACAGGGCGTGGAGGTGGAGATTCGGGCCGATGGCTCGCTGGACTTCCCGGACGACGTCCTCCAGGAGATCGAAGTGGTGGTCGCGTCCGTGCATATGGCGCTGCGCCAGAACGAAGAGGCGATCACGGCGCGCGTGGTGCGCGCCATGCGCAATCCGCATGTGGACGTCATTGGACACCCGTCAGGACGCTTGCTGGGCGAGCGCGAGGCCAGCCGCATCGACCTGGATCGGATTTTGCGCGAGGCGGTGGAGACGGGCACAATACTGGAAATCAACTCGGCCCCCAACCGTCTGGATCTGGATGATGTACATGTGCGCCAGGCCGTCCAACTGGGTGTGCCGCTGTGCATCAACAGCGACGCGCACAGCAGTGATTTCCTGGGGGTAGTGGAATACGGTGTGGCCACTGCGCGGCGTGGCTGGGCCGAGGCACGTGACATCGTGAACACATGGCCTTTGAAACGCTTGCTCGATAGACTGCAGCACAAACGCTTGCACGCAAGCTGAATGGTCGAGACGTGAAGCGTGTGGCATCGCCGATGGCCATCTGCCATTTGTCTGACTTAATTCGGATTGGGTGTAGCATCGGGCCTTGCCGCTCGCCCTGCGCCAGACAGGGTGCCCGTCCTGACGCCCACCCCGCCGGGGACGGGGCCTGCGGCAAGGGGCGATACTACGTCCTGGAACCACAGCGTCTTCATCCGCGGTGGTGAGCAAACAGGCTCATGTACGACTTGGCGACATTTCGCTGTGCAAGAAGGAAGACACGAATGGCAAGCGGCGAGGCCCGGCACTACAGGTACGGATAGGCACTCTGCGGGATGCTGTCCCTGCCATAAGCACGTGCTTGTCGAATAGCCTTCACGGAGGACAGGAAGCATGACAGATGCATTCAAGACCGAACCAACGCCCGAACAGGGGGCAGAACCTACCCTGCGCTGAGGGTTGAAGCGTTCATCTGCGTGGCAGATGCTCTTGATTGGGGTGCTGCTGCTGATTGCCTTGGTGGGGCTGTGCCAGGTCACCGGACTGTCCAAGAGGATCCTGCCGGCGGCTGTGCCAACACCCACCCTGACTCCGACTGCTCTTCCCACAGCGACGCCCTTGCCGACCCTGACCCCCACGCCAACTCCTGTACCTACGGCCACACCCACTCCGGTGCCTCAGATCGAGCCGGGCGCAACCGTTGAGGTGCAGGGCACGGGTGGCGAGAAGCTGCGGCTGCGCGCGGCCCCGGGCCTGTCTTTCGATCTCGTGGCGTCCCTGGATGATGGAACGCGGCTGCTGGTGCTGGAAGGCCCGCAGATGGCCGACGGTTATACCTGGTGGAGGCTGCAGACCAGTGCCGGCACGACGGGTTGGGCGGCCGTCAACTGGCTCACAGCGGTTACGCCATAGTGCGCTTCTGAATTGGGACGTTGCTTCGCCCCTTGTCCGGCGAATGACCGGATACGCGATGGCGTGCCGTGCATGGCCAACAGGCCGAGGAGGTGCGACCAATGAACAAGCGCTTTCACCCGCGGATTCTGACGCTTCTGGCATTGTTGTGCGTTGTCGCTTGCACCCGACAGGTGGCCGCACCTACTCCAATCGCAGTGATGACGCCTACCTCCATGCCACTGGTTGTGAGCGGACTGGTACGCAATGCGATCACCAAGCTTCCAGTGGCCGGCGCACAGGTCCTGGCGGGGACGGTCGCGGCGCTCACTGACTCCCAAGGGGCGTTTTCTGTCCCTACTCTGGTGGATGCCGAATTCCAGGTGGAAGCGGCGGGCTACGAAACGGCGCGCGTGCGTTCACGGGCTGCCTTCCCCCTGATCGTGGACCTGGTGCCGGATGCGGCCACGACAGTGCAGATCGCCTACGAATACGAGCGGCAGCACGAGTACGGGCGCCAATATGACCTGCTGCACCCCGATGTACAGGCGCAGTTCAGTCGCGAAGAGTTTGTGCGTTTCATGGAGCAGAGCCGCCCCTACGACCTGCTGGATTCCGCGGTGGGAGCGGCGAGTCTACTGGTCTCTGGCTCCGTGGCAGGCAAGATCTACGAAAACGTGGCACAGGTGCCTGTGCAGGTCAGCGTTCGCGTGGATGGAGAGGTGGGTCGCAAAGCCTGGCTGGCCTATGTGGCCAAGGCCGATGGCCAGTGGCGGCTGATTCGCGGCGCCTCGCTCTGGCCGACGCCTATTCCAACTTCCACGAACACACCGACGGCCACGCCGTTGCCCACATTCACGTCCACACCGGTTCCTACACGCACACTGTATCCAACGCCTGTTCCAAGCCCTACTGGCTATGTGCCGTTGTCCCCAGGCAGCCAGGCGGCGGTCGTATCCGAGGTCACCGCGCTCCGCAGTGGTCCTGGTGAGAGTTACGCCATCACTTGGTCAGCCTTGCGTGGCACAGTGCTGCTGATTCAGGAGTGGCCGCGCTTTGTGGATGGCGTGGCTTGGTACCGCATCCAGGTCAGTGGCACGCAGCTCAGCGGTTGGGTGAAGGGCGATCATATCGCGCCGCTGGTACTGACTCCCACGACGATTCCTTCCGCCACGGTTGTGGTGCCCACGCCCACGGGCACTCCGATCACATCGCAGCGTATCGCCTTTACCACCGATCGCGACGGCAACCGCGAAGTGTATCTCATGAACACCGATGGCAGCGGACTGAATAACCTGACCCGCCACCCGGCGCAGGACAGCGATGTCACATGGTCACCCTGGCGCGACCGGCTGGCCTTTGCATCGGACCGCAGCGGCAACAGCGACATCTTTGTGATGAATGCGGATGGGAGTAGTGTAACGCAACTGACCTCTGGCACTGCCGACCAGATCCGTCCGGCCTGGTCGGCAAACGGATCGTGGATCGCCTACGTCTCGAACGAGGATGGCGATTGGGAGATCTTTGTGATGAGTGCCAGCGGGTCGGGAGTGGTGCAGTTGACGCGGAACACGGCCTGGGACAGCTTCCCGTCTTGGAGTCCCGATAGCCTGAAGCTTGCCTTCACTTCGGATCGGGATGGAAACTATGAGCTCTACCTGTTCGATCTCACCACCCAGGTCGAGACGCGACTGACCGACAACCCGGCGTCGGATGCCTTCCCGGCGTGGTCGCCCTCGGGCGCACAGATCGCGTTCACTTCTGCACGCGATGGGGCATTGGAGCTCTATCTGCTGGATATTGCCACTTCGCCCTACCGAGTCACGCGCCTCACGTACACGCAGCCGGCCAACGCAGCCAACCGCTACGCATCTTGGTCCTCGGATGGCAACTGGCTGGCCTTTACCTCCTGGCGGGATGGCAACGCGGAGGTCTATTCCGTGCAGCGGGATGGTTGGGGCATGCGAAACCTGACGAACCACCCAGCCCAGGACGAGTCGCCCGACTGGTAGATACAGTAGACAGACCACGGAGACCACAGAGACACGGAGGGTACAGAAAAGGACATGGAGATGCACTGGCGGAATCTGCCTTGCCTGGCTCCTCCGTGTTCTCCGTGGTTGGTACCTTCTAGTAGAACATCTGGGCCAGGGCGCAGAGGTCCTTGTCCACTTCCTTGCGCTTGTTCGCGACCTCTTCCAGTGGCACGTCCGTGATCTTGTCGCCCTGCAAGGCAACCATGCGGCCGAATTTGCCTTGCCTGATCAATTCGACCGCGTAGACGCCCATGCGTGTGGCCAGCACGCGGTCGAACACCGTGGGCGACCCGCCGCGCTGCAGGTGCCCCAGCACCACAAAGCGCGTCTCAAAACCGGTGCGGTCCTCGATGGCGGTGGCTACAGTGGAGGCCAACCCGCGCAGATCCAGCCGCACGTGCCCGAATTCGTCCTTGCGTCTTTCGGCTTCGGCCTCATCGGCGCACACCTCGGCAATCTTGGCCGCTTCGGCAACGACGATGATGCTAAACTTCTTCCCCATGGCCCAGCGGCGGTTGATGTGTGCACAGACCTCGGCGATGCTGGAAGGCGTTTCCGGAATGAGGATGTAGTCAGCCCCACCGGCCAGACCGCCCATGATCGCCACCCAGCCGGTGTAGCGTCCCATGACTTCGACCACGATTACGCGGTGATGCGCCTCGGCGGTGCTGTGCAGCTTGTCCAGAGCATCGGCCACAGTTGTCACCGCGGTGTTGAAGCCGATGCAGGAATCGGTGCCAACCACGTCGTTGTCCATGGTCTTGGGGATGCCGATGGCCGGAACGCCGCGTTGTGTCATGGCGGCGCACACGCCCAGGGTGTCATCGCCTCCGATGGCGACGATGGCATCCAGGCCATGTTGTTTGGCCATCTCGATGGCCTTGTCCATCTCGGCCGGCTTCTTGGTCAGATTGGTGCGGGATGATCCCAGGATGGTACCGCCCGTATGCAGGATGCCAGACACGGACGCACGGTCGAGCGGGCGGATGTCGCCATCGCGCAGACCCTTCCAGCCGTCGTAGATGCCGTACACTTCCCAGTCATAGTCGAAGGCGCGTCTGGCCACGGCGCGGATAGCCGCGTTCAATCCCGGCACGTCGCCCCCGCCGGTGAGAATGCCAATGCGCATGTGTGCTCTCCTCCTACTCGACGGCGCCCAATTCGGCGCTGCGAAACTGCTTGGCAGGGCTGCGGAATCCACCGCTGGATGTGACCGTGCCTGCGGACTTGAACAGACGGATCTTCTCGCGCACGGCTTCCTTGACGTATTCGCGGCCGATGCTCAGGAACTTGCGCGGATCCACCTCATCCGGGTGTTTGGCAAAGCCTTCCTTCATGCCGCGCACAAAAGATTGGTTGAGATAGGTGGCCACGTTGATCTTGCAGATGCCCTGCTCGATGCCCGCCACCATGCTGTCGGCGCGCACTCCGGAGGACCCGTGCAGTACCAGCGGTATCTCCGGGATCTGCTCGTGGATGGCCTGGATGCGCGGGATCTCCAGCTCAGCTTCCGCCACCCTCATGGCGTGCACCGACCCGCAGGCGATAGCCAGGGAGTCGATGCCGGTGCTGTCCACGAAAGCTCTGGCCTGCTTGGGGTCGGTCATCAGGGCGCAGACTTGCTCGATGCTGAGCTTGTCGGACGACTGGGCCACACGCCCCAGCTCGGCCTCAACCGGGATGCCAACGGGGTGCGCCACCTCCACGACCTTCTTGGTGATGGCCACGTTCTCCTCGTAGGATTTCTTGGAGCCATCAAACATCAGCGAGGTGAAACCCGCGCGCAGGCACATCACGTTCTGTACGAAATCGGGACCGTGATCCAGATGCAGCACGACCGGGATGGTGGCCAGATTCGCGAGGGTCTTGACCATGGCGGCCACCAGCTCCAGCCCGCCATAGCGGATTGCGCCCTGGCTGGCCTGCAGGATGACAGGAGCGTGCTCCTCCTGCGCGGCTTCGATGATGGCCTGGATCTGCTCCATGTTGTTGGCGTTGAAAGCGCCCACCGCAAAGTGGTGCTCCAGCGCGGTGATCAGCATCTCCTTACTGGTTACTAGAGGCATGGAATCACTCCTTATGATGTGAATTGCGGTCTGGCCCTTGACACACAAAAAGGGGCCATCGCCATAGCCCCTGCGGCAGCACTGCCTCATGTCAATGTGGGACACGCATGCCGAAGGTGGGACTCGAACCCACACAGGGTTTACCCCCAACGGTTTTTGAGACCGTCGCGTATACCGTTCCGCCACTTCGGCTCAGCAGGGAGTATAGGCCAATCAGTGCATTTAGTCAAAGTGATACGACAGAATCGCATCGTTCTCTCCTCGGTTCTTGACAAAAGTGCGAAATGCGCTAATATTAGCACAAACGTGCTAATCGGGGAGAGAAGATGGAGAGACTGGTCTTTCACAGATCGGATGTGGAGAGCATCCTGAAGACTGTGCACGAAGCGGGGCGGGCCCTGGCCAGGCAGCAGCCTGACCTTGAATTCCTCAACGGCTACGCGACTGCACTGCGCCTCACCACGGCAGCCTTTGGATGTCCGGAGTTGCTGGCTGAGCTCCCTGCCGCACGAGTCAGCGTGCCGTGCGATCCAGAGGACTGCCCTGCCCTTCCTGCGCACGAGCCTTCCTTCGCACGGGCCAGCTTGGGCCCGCAGTCGCGCTAGGCTCAGCGCTGAGGTGCGGTGCGGATCTAGCGGGTCTTGCCAGGGCTGTCAGGCGGCTTGGAAGCGCCTGCGTCTTCTTGCTGTGTTGCAGGCGCGAGGTTGCGCTGCATCACCTCTCGGAGACCTCGCACGATCTCTATGGGCAGTACGATGTGTGTGGACTGGGTGTCCGAGATTCTCTCCAATGCCTGGATGTAGCGCTCAGTCAGTACCTCGTTCGGCAGGTTTGATTCCTGAAGACCGATGGAAAGCTGGCGGATGCGTTCGGCTTCGCCCCCTGCTCGGTACTCGGCCGCTTTGGCCTCCGCTGCCGCTTTGTGCGGATCCTCCAGGGCCGCTGCCAGACCGGGCGAAATCCTTGGATTCATCAGAGCAACGCTTCTGATGTCCACACCCCATTCGTCGGCCGCTGTCTGTAGGGCGGCCTTGATGCCATCGCCCAAGGTGGTCCATTCGCCCAGCACTTTTCTGATGGGCATGCTGCCTACCGTTTCATGCAGGCAGCTTATGGCTGCAGCCTTGATGGCCTCGTGCCAGTCCGACACGTCATACAGCACCTTCTCTGCAATTTGACGCAGCGTGAGCGTGTCGCTCGGGCGCTTGACGCGGTAGGTGACCAGCAGGTCAAAACCGATTGAGACGCCGTCGCTGGCAAGCACCGCCGGGACGTTGTACTGCTTCACCTGCTCGGAGATGGGAATGATGCGCGCCGCCTCGGCAAATGGAAGGAGCGGGAGCAGCCCCGGCGGTGCGATGTCGTGGAATTTGTGGAAACGTTCCACCACGGCCATCTCGCCTGTGTTGACCGCCTGGAAGACACGCAGCCTGAGCGCGAAGATAAGGACAAACGGCAGCAGAATCAGCGTTACCGAGGTCACCCAGTAGGCCAGATCGCTTTGTGGGGTTGGACCGACCGTCACGATCAAGCCCAGCACTACCAGCAGCAGGATCACCCAGCGTCTCAGAAGCATCTTATCCCCCTGTTGCGAACTGGTGGCATGGATTCCCCTAGTCAATGCCAAGGGCCTGTTCAACCGCGACCTTTAACTGGGAAGGCAGGATTGGCTTGCGCAGGATTGCACTCACATCCAGCTTCTCCAAGTCATCATGCACCCGGCTGTTGGTCAGTACGCTGAGCACCACGACCGGCGTCTTGATTGCATGCGTCTCGCGCAGCCTCCGCAGCAGATGCAGCCCCACGTAGCGTCCAAAGTCACCAGGTGCTCCACCCACTGGCACGAAGATGTCGAGCAGGATCAGATCGCAAGTGCGCAGGGCCTCCAACTTGTCCAGCGCCTCCTTGGCCGTACGCACGCGCTCGACATGATGGCCTTCCCGCTCTAGCGGAACCACTACAGGAGCGATGATGGGGCTGTCATCCTCGATCCAGACGATGGTCTTCCTCGCTTGGGGATCCATGCGCATCCTCCTCACCTGCCGGCTGGATGAAGGGCAGGAACACCGTGAATGTGGTCAAGAACGCAGATTTCTGATCAATGCTGGACACCCGGATCTGACCGTGATGCCTTTCAATAATACGCTTGGCCAGCCTCAGGCCGCGGCCTCCGCCCGGCCGGTACTCATCGACGGTGCGGCGGCCCTGGTAGCCGCCCTCGAAGATCTTGTCGTATTCGTCTGGGTCTATGCCCACGCCAAAGTTCTGAACGCTCAACTGATAGTACTGGCCCGCAGGGGACCCTGCTATCTGGACCCAGCGTGGTCGGTCAAAACCGCCCGCGAAGGAGTACTTGATAGCGTTGTGGACCAGGTTGTGGATGGCGTGCTGTAGGTGCACCTTTGAAGCTTCCACCATGGGCGGGCGGCCATCCACAGACTCGAGCTCGACACGCACCTCGATGCCGCGTTGCTTGGCCTCCTCCTCATATACCCGGCGGCTCTCGTTCACGATGGATCGCAGCGACACGGGCGCGAAACGGTAACTGCGCAAGAAATCGCCAAAGCTCTGCACGATGACGTCCAGCGCCAGCGCCGAGTTGAGCACTTCGCGCGCTTCTTCGCGGTACTCACGCCGCAGGTCACGTTCGCGCTCGAGGTCAATGCACAGGATTTCAGCGCGCGCCAGAAGGCCCTGTAGCCAGATCTGCAGCTCATGCGTCACGTCCTCTATCTGACGCGTCAGCGCCCGCTGGCTGCTGGTCAGCCGGTAGTACCATCGCTCGATGCTGTGCAGGTCACCCAAGAGCTCGTTGTTCACGCGTTCGATCGGTAGGCTCTTGGCGCGCGAGAAAGCCTGGCGCAGCGCGTTCTGCTCGTCAATGCTGGGTTGTTGGCGCTGCAGGAACTGCTCGTGCCGGGCCACCGCGAGCGCATCCAGCTCACGGTCGGCAATGCGCATCTCACCGCACAGCAGAGTGGCCACGAGCTGACCATCCACGTGGATCGGCAGGGCATAGTCGTACAGGCCCGCGTGGCACAGCGTCAACTCGCCGTGACTGGCGGCCTTGGCGCGCTGGCGCTGGTCGCGCTCACACAACGCGTTCCCACCAGGGAGGCGGCGCACCAGCCTGCAGTAGGGCTCGAAGCACTCCAGGCTATAGTCCCCAAAGACCGTGCGGTGGGTCTCCACGTCGAACAGGCCAATTGGGAGTCGAGTCCGCGCCGCATAGATGTCCAGCAGCAACCTCTGGATATCAATGTTGGTGCTTTCTCGTTCCGACACGTTGGCTCACTTTCGCGCGCGTTTGTAGCGCTGCGGAACAATCTTGGCATCGAGCAAGGCGATCAGTTCGGCGAAAACGTCTCCACGCAGGGTCAGTTTCGCCAGCTCGCGCAACACCAAGCATACGGTGTCCCCTGCCAGATAGGGGTACTCCCAGAGCTCATCCAGTCCCTGACGGTTGCCCTCTCCGAAGAGCCGGCGCAGTGAGCACAGTTGCTGGACGCGTCCCTGCAGATGGAGATCGTCCGGATCCAGTTGCCAGCGAGCCTGCAGTTCATCCAGATTGCGCTGCCACTCCTGCAAACGACGGTACTCGCCTAAGCGCTTCACATGTGCCTGGCCGTACGTGCGCTGTCCGGTGAAGATCTTCACGGGGGCTGGGATGGTGCCCTGCATCGCCAAGAGGCTGAGTTCGGCCGGCGTGAGCTCAAAGGCGTCGCAGACCTCCTGCTCACTCCAATCCGTTTCTGGCTGTCTCATTTTGCGCTCCGCTGGGGAAGCATGCGTCAAGAACGCGATGGGCCTACCTATCTAACTGTTTATCACAGTTCATACGTTTTGTCAAGCAACTGGCCTGACAAAACGTGGTCGAAAAGCAAACAGGACTATACAACCCCGGGCCCATCAGGGATGCCCGGTTCACAGCGTTGCGTGCCGCATTTTGACAACCGCATGCATCCGCGCTATAATCGCATTGCTCGCCCGCGTGGTGGAATGGTATACAC
>CAYZKS010000074.1:6805-14497 GCA_964478725.1 uncultured Anaerolineales bacterium | reverse complement strand
GGCGGCGAATGGGAAATACTTGCATTGGCGCGCGTGCAGCAGAAAGGGCACGCACAACAACAGGAAGAGGGAGGCCAGCATAGCCACACGCCGGTCGCGGAAGTGGTGGCGCAGGCTGAAGTAGAAAAGCAAGATGGCAGCCAGCCCTGCCAGGGCAAAGGGCAGCCGTGCCGCAACCGTGGTGGGTCCAAGCAGCGCGAATGAAGCCGCGGTGAAGTAGAACGGCAGCCAGGGATGGTAGACCCATACCCAGTCGGCCGTATACTGGATATCCTGGGGCGCTTGGCGGATGAGGTTGCGTCCGTCCATGGCCAAGGGCAGCCCGTAGCTTCCCAGCCGCTGGGAGAGCAGCGCGGTCTCGGCCTCATCCTGCCACAAGTACATGTTCCCCAGGTTCGTCAGCAGCAGCAGGGCCCCGGCAATCAGCAGCAGCCAAACAAAGCTGCCCTCGATCCAGGCCACCCGTTTCCCGAACGTTGATCTGCCCTGTGGCATGTCAGTCCCCGCGTCGCCTGTAGATGACGACAGGATCAGTTACCTGCGCGCTGCGATAGTGGTGAGAGCCAGGCTCGGGACGGTTCTCCCAGCGGATGTCGGGGTATGGCAGCTCAATGCGCTCGTAGGGGCCCTGCGCGACGATGGATGCCAGTTGGTCGCGGTACGGCCCGAATCTGCGATCCACAATCCAATCTGGCTGCGTGTCGCTATCCAGCCCGTGCGCTCCGAGGCCGCCGGAGACTCGCAAGGGCGTATAGAACATTAGCGGCAGGTCCTCATAGTTTACGAGCAGGCTTTGGCCGGGCGATGCGTGCTCTGCCAGGTAGGCCACCAGCCCTTCGTTCGGTCCCACGTACGCGTGCGTCAGTTCCTGCGCGTACATCCACAAGTCCGAGCGGAAGTGTCCGGCTCTGCTCCACACGTCGCCCAGGGCCTGGAATGCCGCGGATTCTGGCCACAGACTAACAGGGTTGAGCGCGCTCAGGCCTGGCAACGCGTATGGAAGAATATGCAGGCCATTGCTGAGGGCCAGCACTGCCAGCATGGCGTACCCAGCCAGCGGCCAGCGCTTCAGAACCAACACCACTGCAATCGCCAGCATGCACACCAGCAGGGGGATCAGGTGCACGATGTAACGAAAGAAGACCCAGTCGAAGGCCGCACTTGCCGCCAAGACCAGGATGTTGGCGAGAGTCACCAACGTGGCCAATTCACAGAAGCTGGCTTGCGCTGGATCCAGCGCCAGAGCGTCGCCCTTGGAGCGCCGCAGCCAGGCGATGCAGAGCATCACCAGCACGAGCGCGGGAAGCACCCAGCCCGTGATGTCCAGCAGGTATTGGCCCAGGGTCCCAAGGAAGCGATCCAGCCGGAAGGCTTGGCCGCGCGCCAGCACGCGCATGAAGAGCGCCCAGGGCAGAACCAGAGCGCTGCTGGCAGCCAGCGCGAGCACGAAGCGCCCCGTCTGGCCGGCAGGACGCCATAAGGCCCAATGCACGACGAGAGCAGCCACAGTTGGAAAGAACGCGCCATAGTGGCTGTGGTAGAGTAGCACCGCGGACAGGATGAAGTAAGGCGTGGCTATTGGCATGCCGGCTCGCAACTGCAAATAGGCATCCAGCGTCAGCAGCGTGAAGAGGGCGGCCAGCGCGTAGTAGCGGTCCTGCCGCATGAGCAGCACAAAGGGGATGCATAGCACCAAGAGCAGGCTGCCCACCCGGGCGATGCGCTCGGAGGGCCCCAGCCAGCGCCGCAAGAAGTGGTAGAAGAACAGCAGAGTGGCCAGGCCTGTGAGTGCGAACAACACACGGGCTGCAAGAGTAGTGGAGCCCAGAAGCGCGAATGCGGACGCTGTCAGAAAGTACTGCAGCCAGGAGTGGTAGATCCAGATGTAGTCAGAGGTGAATTCGACGAATGCCTCTGGAGCTTGCTGCACCCAGTGCGTGCCATCAGTGGAGAGTGGCAGCCCATATGCCAACAAGTGCTGCGAGACCAGGGCGGTCTCCGCCTCGTCCTGCCACAGGTATGCGTCATCCAGCCTGCAAAACAGGAGGAATACGCCGCTCAGCAATAGCAGAAGTGAGAACCAGCGGCTTCGCAAGCGTGCGCTCCAGGTGGCATGTTCAGCCCTAAGCATGGGTCAAGACGGCTTCTTTCCCTGGGCCAGCGCGTCGGCGTTTACAGCGGCCTCGGTGAGGACGGGATCCCCCTCCTGTTCGGGAGGCGAACGGCGCACGATCTGCGGCAGGTGGTAGCGGCTAATCACTTCGGGCAGGGTCTTGGTGAACTGGGCAGACCGCGCGATGCCCCACTTGCTGAGCAGATAGCGCACCATGACGAGCAGGGTGCTCACGCCATAAACCACGCTGCGCCGGAAGTTCACAGACGAGGCTTCCTTGAAGTAGCGTGTGGGCACGCCGATCTCGGCAATGGGCAGGCCAAAGGCCGCCGCCTGAGCGATCACCTCGGTGTCGAAGACGAAATCATCCGAATTCAATAGGAACGGTATGGTCTCCAGCATGCGCCGGCTGTAGGCTCGGAATCCGGTATGGCATTCCGACAGATGTTGGCCCAACACCCAGTTCTCCGTGATGGTCAAGAAGCGGTTCGACAGGAACTTGTAGAGCGGCATTCCTCCTTTGAGAGCGCCTGCCCCCAGAAAGCGCGATCCCAGCACCATGTCGGCAGTGCCTTCCTGGATAGGGCGAATCAGCTCCGGCACCAGGGTGGAGTCGTACTGGTAGTCTGGATGCAGCATCACCACGACGTCTGCTCCGTCCTGCAGCGCCTTCAGGTAGCAGGTCTTCTGGTTGCCGCCGTATCCCTTGTTCTGAACGTGAATGACCACATCCAGGCCCAGCTTCCGGGCGATCTCGACGGTGTCGTCCTGGCTCACGTCATCCACGAGGATGACCTTGTCAACCACCGACTTGGGCAGGTCGTTGTAGGTTCGCTCCAATGTCTTGGCCGCATTGTATGCCGGCATGACAACGATGATCTTCTGGCGCATACCCATTCCTCTAAGAGTCCGACTCACCGCGGCAAGCGCTCACTGTCGCTTGCGCAGCGTGGCCACTCCCGCCTCATATACCTCAACAGAGCGCGTCTGCATGGCCGCCAGTGTCTGTGGCTCGAGCTGGTAGCGGGCGCGCCCGTCCACGACCACATAATCCGCCTGCTCAAAGGCGGACAGAGCCTCTCTTTGGGCTGGCTCGCCCCAAAATGTGGGCTGCAGCGCATCCTTCTTGCCAGTAAGCATTGCCTGTAGCAGGTCCCACAAAGCGCGCTGTTCGATACCAAGGTTTATGTACAACATCTCGCCGTACGAATCTACTAGGAATCGCTCGGGCTGCGCTCCTGACAGCGGGCGCGAGGCCAGGAAGGCGTAATTCGGTTCGAATGCCAGCACCCTCACCCCTGGTGCGCTGGTACGCCGCAAATAAGCTGCTACATTGTAGTAGGTCGGATTGCTGTATGCAAGCAGGTCACGAATCCCTGTGCATTGACGCGCCGCCTGCCCCCTGAACAGCCCAAGCAGCAGAACGGCCATGACGAGCGCCATCCCCACTGGCCAGCGCGCGCCTCGTTCCTGCGCCAGTCGCGGCCAGATGCCCGCCCCGATATGACGCGCGAACAGCACCCCACACAACACGCTTAACGGCACGGCCAATTGCACATAGTACTGTGGATAGTAAGAGGCGTTGGCCATGATCAAAAGTAGGGCATACCCCGCCCAGGCCAAGATGACCAACCATGCCCTGGCAGCTTCGCGTCTCCACACCAGCAAGCACGCCAGTGCGCCTCCCAGAACGCTCAGGCGTACCGTTAGCCAGGCTTGACCGTAGTGCCACATGTCGTACAGCCGCGAAAGCCGGCGCATAACTCCATCCGGTGGACGCAGGAACTGGAAGAAGTACACCTGTCTCAGAAAATCGCCCGGGCAGCGCAGCAGGAAGTAGCCGCACACTGCAACCCAGGCCAACGCGAAGCCAGCTGCCACCCATAGTGCTTCGTGCCAACGGCGGCGCAACACCGACGTCGTGAACAGGGCCAGAACCACCACCATGCCCGGAGTCTTGGCCAGGGCAGCCAATGCCGCCAGAGCGCCGGCAGAAATCGCAGGCAGCATGGGGCTTGGGCTCTCTCTGTGCTCGTAGGCGAACAGGTAGACCAGCACGGCCAGGCAAGAGAACAGGTTGAGCGGCGCCTCCAGCATGGCCATTCTGTCAGTACCGATCACCATGCCATCCACTGCCAGCACACCAGCCGCTGCCAATCCGGCTCGTCTCCCTGACAGCTTGAGGCCGATGCAGTAGACCACCACGATCGTCATCAGGCCATAGGCCACAGAAGCATAGCGCGTGGCCATCAGGCCCAGTCCGCTGCCCCAAGGCACGTACACCGCGCGCAGTACGGCTGCCAGAAGGTAGATGCCAAATGGAGGTAGGGTGGCAAAAAAGTCCCGGTAAGGCAGGTAGCCTTGAAGCATGAGCTGTGCTGTCTCGTCCCACACTGCCTCGTCATAGTCCTGCAAGGCTAGCAGACCTCTTTCCACTGGGACGAGGTTGTAGAGCCGCAGGCATGCTGCCAGCACGATGATCCCCAAAAGCAGGAAGACAGCCAGGCGCCGCCGTAAGGTTGCAGAGGTGACTGGTCGTAACGCCATCATAGACCCTGATTCAGCCGCTGCTCCAGTAGTGCTCGCGGTGCTGCAAATAGTAGGCCACCGTGCGCTGCAACCCTACTCGCAGCGGGATGTGCGGTTCCCAGCCCATCGCCCGCTTGATCTTGCCATAGTCCGCGTAATAGTCCCCGATGTCTATGCGCTTCTTGTCTGCGGGGAATGGGGTCAGGCGATAGCCGCCGCGGCCTGCTACGGAGCCGCTCACTTCCTGGCATACCTCAAGCAGCGTTTGCACGAATTCCAAATGGCTCACCGGAGGGTAGTTGCCCAGGTTGAGAATGCGGCCGTTGGCACCCTCGTACACGGCTGCCAACAGAAAGGCTTCCACGACGTCGTCCACATAGTTCATGTCGCGGACCTGGTGGCCGTCCCCAAAGATCTGGATCTCCTGGTTGTCGATTGCCTGACGGATGAACCAGGCGATGAAACCTTGCCGTCCGTGCTTCATAAGCAGTCGCGGCCCGTACGTGTTCGTGAGCCGCAGGGACAAGGCGCGGATGCCGTAGACGTTGTTGTAGAGGATGTGATACCATTCGCCGGCCATCTTGTTGATGCCGTTCACGTCTACCGGTCTCAGCAGATGCTTCTCATCCACAGGCAGGTACTCCGGCGCGCCGTAGACCTGGCGCGTTCCGGCAAACACTACCTTGATACTGGGGTTGTTGTGGCGGCAGGCCTCGAGGATGGAGAGCTGGGCGCGGCAATTGATCTCCAGATCGGCGTATGGGTCTTGCATGCTGTCGACGTGACTGACCTGACCCGCCAGGTTGAACAGGTAGTCCTGGCCGCGCACGAGGTTGTTCATGCCGTTGACATCGCGGACGTCCGCAATGTTGACGCGCACCTGGTGCTTGATCGGCTCGATGTTGAACAGATTGCCGCCGTACTCCGGGATCAGCGAATCCACGAGCAATACCTCAGCGCCGACTTGCACCAGGCGCATCGCCAGGTTGCTGCCGATGAAGCCGAGCCCGCCGGTGATCAGTACCTTCTTACCGACGAATTTGCCTTCGTATGCCGCTGCTGTGGATGCTTCAGGCATGCTTGCTCCGTCCCTACCCACCAAGCCTTCTCCGAAACAAAAAGACCAGGTTTGTGAAGCCATCGTGCCACAAGTTGAGCTTGCTCTCGCCGATGCGTTCGCGATAGTAGATGGGCAGCTCGCGCGCCCTGCAGCCCTTGCACCCAAAAGCGGCGACCTTGATCTCTTCCGAGAAGGACATGCCATCGCTGGTGAGTTTGAGCTTGGACAGCAAGGACCGCCTGAAGACCCACATGCCTGACTGCGAGTCCTTCAGCCAAATGCCGTAGCAGACGAACATGGCCAGGTTCAGGACCAGGTTGCCCAACACGCGCAGGAAAGAGTTGGCCTCTTCTGCCTTGTGGCCGGTGCGGTCGCAGGTAATAAAGTCGAGCTGCTCATCGATCAGCACATCCAGTAGCACGGGAATGAAACCTCGCGGATATGTAGCGTCGCCGTCCATGGCCACGATGATATCCCCCGCGGCTGCGCCGAATCCTGCTTTGTAGGCGGCGCCATAGCCCGGCCTGGTTTCCCTTACCACTCTGGCTCCCAGGGCGGATGCCACTTCGGCGGTGCGGTCAGTGCAGTTGTTGTCCACCACTACAACCTCATCCACCACAGCGGGCATGTCGGCGAGCGTCACGCGAATGCCCTCTTCCTCGTTGTAGCAGGGTATCACCACCGAGACGGTGTGCCCCTTGTGCATCATCTGCTCCTCTTGGCTCTGTCGATCATTGCTTGTCAGTGGATAGACGGATAGTGGCTGTCGCATCGGACCGGCCACGCAGGGCATGTTGCAGCTCACTCCACTTGAGAATGGACCACTCCTTAACCACCCGCGGCAAAACAAGCGGGTTGAAGAGAATGTTCACGGTCAGGAAGCATTCGTACGTACAGAAACACCTGGTATCCCGGATGAAGCGGCGTATCTCGTCCGCCTTGGGGCTGTACCAGAGTCTCTTGAAATCATAGTCCACGTCGCGCACGTTGCCGATCTCTTTGTCCACCAGCAACTCGCAGGGCAGGACTTGACCCTCGCTGAACATGGCTCCGCCCAAACTGCCGGCATAGCAGGGAATCTGGAAGCGACGCTCGCGTACAGTCCTGGAAATGATGCGCGGGCGCACGATGCGCTTGGCATTCAAAAAGTCGGAGAATGGCATCTTGTAATAGCCAGAAAGCATGCGCGCCTTGTTGTCGCGTTCCAGAACGGCGTGCAATTCTTCGTACCTGCGAATATCAAAGTCCTTGGCGCCTGGATCGCGCGGTGCTCCACGCGTCAGCAGCGTAAACACCGTGTTCACGCCCAGGTGGTGGGTCAGGTAGTCGTACAATTCCAGCAGATGATCTTGGTTGTACGCCGAGACTGTGATCTCAACGCACGTGCTAAAGTTGGGATAGTGCCTCTCCAGCGCGCGCAGCTCCTGGTAAGTGCGCGTTGCGCGCTCGAATAGCCCAGGAAACTGGCGGATCTCATCGTGTCGCTCGCCAACGCCATCAATGGAGACGTCCACGTGCAGATCCAGGCCCGGGCATGTGTCCAGCATGTCCTTCGTGGTCTCAACCACGCGCCCGGTCAGGCTTCCGTTGGTCGGGATGCCGACATTGGCGGCATGGTTGTTGCGGTAGAAGATGCGCACGATTTCGGCCAGATCACGACGCAAGAACGGCTCGCCGCCCGTTGGGGTGAAGAAGAGCATGTCATCCATACTGGCGGAAACGCGCTCGATCTCGTCAATCGTGAGCTCGCGCTTCTTGTTGCTGGGCTTGTGCTCAGCCAGCAGGCAGTGCTTGCAGCGCGCGTTGCAGTAATCCGATACAAAGAACACGAAATAGATCGGCGACGCGCCTCGTTTGTAGAAGATGCGGCCGCCATATTTTAGATAGCGCTTGTAGTTCACGTTTGCTCCCAGCTAGTAACGATTGCCCGCGGCATAATCGGCCATAGACCACAGCACCCCCAGCCCTGACACCCACAGATCTACCGGCA
>CAYZKS010000074.1:1927-6705 GCA_964478725.1 uncultured Anaerolineales bacterium | reverse complement strand
TAATCGGCCATAGACCACAGCACCCCCAGCCCTGACACCCACAGATCTACCGGCAGAAGCAGGCAACATTGCAGGCTAAACAGCCAGCCTCTGGCTGCGCGCAAAGCGTTCAGGAAAGGTGCATTCACCACAAGTATGGCCAGGTAGTCCAGTAGAGCCAACCAAAACCACACGGCCGACCCGCTCCACAAGGCCAGCAAGAGCATTACTGGCAGCACCCAGGCTAACGGCACGCCGAGCATGAAGAACCAGGGTACCGACGCATAGTACTTCTGGCCGCCCTGACGCGCTGCTGGCTCCAGCTTCTTGCGCAACCAAGTCTTGCTCAGCCCGAAGGCACGCTGCAGATCCGTTCTGAGCAAGCTGCCCAATGTATAGTGCTTCAGGTGCTCGACCTCGAGACGAGCATCCAGGATGATTTTGTGACCAGCGCTCATGAGCCTCTGGCCGAACTCGATGTCCTCGGTCACGCTCGCGCCGCGGTAGTGCGTGTCGAAGCCGCCCAACTGCTCGAAAACCTCACGACGGATCGCAGCGAGACTGGTGAAGAACAAGCCCACCCCATGCCGGGTGCCGGTCCGAACAGCTAGCCGCCTGTAGGTGTAGTGCATCCACAGATTCTTGAACTGGCTGCTCAGGTTGTCGTACCTGAGCTTGGGTCCGAGCAGACCCACTACTCCCGAAACCGTGGGGTCGTCCAGGTCCTGCATGATCAGCTCTAGCGTGTCCGGCTGCACCAGGATATCCGCGTCGGTAAATAGAATCACATCGCCCTGTGCCTCATGCGCTCCGACATTCTTGGCCTTGGCCGCGCCTGCGTTGTGAGACAGGCGTATTACTCGGCAGCCGTAGCGCTCGGCTGTCTGAGCGGTCTCATCCTCAGATGCGTCGTCTACCACGATCAACTCGTAGTCCGTGTAGCTTGAGCCACGAATGGCCTGCAAGCAGTCGCCCAGCGTGCTTGCAGCGTTGTAGGCGGGGATGACCACAGAGATCATGGGCGAACGCTCTAGTGCCAATGCAGTACCTTGCCCCACGGGGGTGCACAGCAGTTGCAGATTATCCGATTATACATGGGTGGCATGAAAACGTGATGTAAGAAGGCGAGCTTGCAGATGGAGTTTTGTTCATACTACCAGTGGGCTGCGGGGCGAGCGACTTGAGCCGGTAGAATCGATAGTCCTCCAACTGTGTCTCGAACTGGTACTGCGTGTCCAATATATTCTTGAAGGCAGGGAAGTCTGGCAGACGAGCCAGAGAGCCCACCGGTGCGAGCGGAGTCACATCGCGCTCTACCAATACGATGTAGGCAGGCGGCCTTTCGCGTATGTCCTGGACAAATTCCTGTCGCCATGCCTCCCAGCGCGGATTGCGTTCCTTGCCATCCACCAACACGTAGAAAGAAATAAAGTTGGTGGGAGAACGCCGCCCGGCCAAGAAGTTGACCAAGGGTTCCACACCCCAGATCAGCACTGTCTGTTCGGGCGTAGTATGGCTGCGCAGATAGGCTGCTGCCTCGCGGGTCGCGATGGCAGAAAAGTCGTATCCGAGGTCGAACTGCGCGTAGTATTGTTCGGCGCTACGTCGGCCGGCCAGGAAGGTAATGCTGCTGCGATAGCGCCCCAGACGCTCGTAGCCCCACCAGAGGGCAAGCCCGAGCACGACGGTCAGAACGAAGATGTTGCGCGTGTCGCACAACAGAACGCTCAGCCGGTCGCGCATCTCTTCAGCCATCCACACCAGGCACATGGCAGCCAGTACCGCTGCCGGAGCCAAGATGGGGATCCAGTGGTATTCGAACAGCTTGGCTTGCACCATGGTGGCTACCAGCGCAGAGACGAGGAACACCACCAGAGCCTCGCCGTTGCGGTTGCGCCTGCGCCACGCCAGAGCGCTCACTGCGCCCGCCGCGGTTAGCAATACCATCCATTCCCAGTCTCGCGCATAGCGCAGCATCACGTCCAGCGCGGCAAAAAGGCTTTCGCCTCGCACCAGTCCTCCGGCCTCCAGGTAGGCGCCCGTGCCGTACGCGCTCCAGATCTCGAGGAGTTCGCGCAGCCCGTTGTTGTAGAGGTACAGGCACATGGGCAGTAGCCCTATGGCTCCGCCGGCGACGAATGCTCCCATCCCGCGCCAAACCTGCGCCTGCCCCCAGTGTTCCCTGCGCATCTGCCCGTAGGTCCATGCCAGCATCGCCGCAATGGGCAGGCCGGCGGTCGGCTTGAACCAGAATACCACACCGGCGCATGCGCCTCCTGCCAGCAGTGCCCAGATGCTTTTCTTGCGCACGGAGTAAAGCATGCCACTCATGCAAGTCACGAGCCAGGGCGCCATGAACGCTTCCGGAGTTGCCATGGCGTGAAAATGGACAGAGAAGTAGTAGGAAAAGGCATAAAGCCAGGCAGACAAGGCGGCAATGCGACGATCGCGGTAGGCTTCCCAGGCCAGCGCACCCACTGCGGCGGCGCTGAGCAGCGCGTACAGCACATCAAAGATCCGCACGCTGAGCTCTGAACGGCCGAACAACAGAAAAGCCAGGGAATAGGCAAAGTAGACCGCGGGCGGCTTGAGTTCCCAGGCGTCTCGGAATGGGGCGCCCCCTTGCAGCATCAAATCGGCGATGTAAGCGTAGATACCCTGGTCGCGTGTGAGTGGGTACAGCAGGGTGGGCAAGGCGGCCAGCACAAGCGCCAGGCCGAGCGCCACCCAGAACGCAACCTTGACCCAGCGAGGGCGTTGGTAGATTGGTTCATGTACTTGACTCATCTTGCATGCACCACGTTTCGTAGCGTTCAGTTGCGTTCCACTGTACGCTCGCGTAGTTCAGCAGCGTACGCGGACTGGAGCTCCCGGCTGTGGGAGCGGATGTATTCGCTGGTCTCCGGGGTTAGTTGCTTCAGGGCCCGCCCGTCCAGCACAACGTAGGAAGCACGGAAGAACGCCGCCAGCACTTGCTCCTGCGCCGCCTGGCCGTGGAACACCTCCTGCGTGCCGCGGCGCCCCTGGCGCAGCCACATCACGAGTAGATCGGCTATGGAGGCTTCCGCGATGTCCAGGTTACGATACAGCATCTCGCCGTAAGAGTCAACAAAAAACGAACCTTCGCGCGCACCAGCCGGCGGATGC
This sequence comes from uncultured Anaerolineales bacterium, assembly GCA_964478725.1. Classification (GTDB taxonomy): domain Bacteria; phylum Chloroflexota; class Anaerolineae; order UBA2200; family UBA2200; genus CAYZKS01. Next base: position 3,579 of record CAYZKS010000074.1, on the reverse strand, counting down.
GAAGAAAGAAAGCTATAGTTGGGCTCAAAGACCAAGATCGGTACCCCAACAGCCAGGTTCCGGTTGATGTAGCTGGTCATTTCCGTATAAGTAGGCTTGACCTGCTCCAAAGCGGCGCGGGTGGTCTGATACTGTAAGATCAGATGCGACACACCCAGGAGCAGAATCGCGAGCAAGACTCCTACCTGCAACGCTCTCCAGTGCAAGGGCGTGGTGGCCCAGCGGTCGAGCACACCTGGTACATTCCATGCCAGGTCCTGACGCAATAGGCATCCACCCAGAATGGCGAACGGAATGGCGAGCTGGGAGAAGTAGGTCGCCCAGTAGGTACGGCTGGTCAGCAGCAGCACAGACAGCAACCCCGCCCAGGCGCACACAACCAGCCAGAGGTCCAAGTGCTTGATCTTCCGACCAGCCAACAGGCTCAGAAGCACGCCGGCGACGGCCAGTCTGGTCGTGGTCCACGACCAGGGGTAGTTCCAGGCCTCTGTCAAGCGAGACAAGGGGTTGACCGTGCCACCCCAGGGCCTCAGCATATGGAAGAGGTAGTTCGCTTTGATGTATTCGGCGGGAGCGGCAATCAGGAAGGGCAAGGCCGGCAGTACATAGCCCATGGCAAATGCAGACACGAAGATCAGAGCATTGCGCAAACGGCCACGCAGTAACAGGGCCGGAAGAATGACCATCGGGAGGACCAGGGCTGTGCCCTTGGTCAGTAGGGCCAGACTGCAGAGCACTCCGGCTCCCGCGGCCCACCAGCCAGGGTTTGGCCTGGGTCCTGCTTGCTTCGTCTCGGCTGCGGCCAGAACCTGCATGCAGCAGTAGATCGCCAGGATCGAGAACAGATTGGTGGGCGCTTCAAGCATGGCGCGTCGGTCCTGGGCCACGACGATCCCGTCAACAGCTACGAGCAGTGCGGCCAACAGCCCGCTCCATCTGCCGCCGATGCGTTTGCCCACCCAGAAGACCAGGAGCACCGTTGCCGTGCCATAGACGACGGACGCGTAACGCATGGCCATCAATCCAAGCGGACTGCCCCAGGGATGGTAGAAGATTCTCAGGACAAGCATGAAGAGGTAGATGGAGACAGGCGGAATGACGGTGAAAAAGTCTCGGTAGGGCATGTACCCCTGCAGCGCCAACTGTGCTACCGTGGCGTGCACGCCTTCATCCGTGTCCTGCGCGTACAGCAACCCGCTCTGGATGGGTACAAGACGGTATAGGCGCAAGCCAAGCGCTAGTAGGAGCACGAGCACCAGGGCCACAACGGTCAATGCTCGCCGGCGGTGGATTAGTGCGCCACGCATCGCCGCATCACTCACCGTTGTGCCCTGCCCTCTCAAAGCACACGATCACCTCAGCCCCCCAGATGCTGGCCACGCGCTGGCGCTTGAACCCCAACTGCTCGATCGTGCGCGTCAGGCTCTCCAACGTATAGTGCGTGATGTGCTCGTCAGCATACCCTCCGGGTGCGAATACCCTATAGAGCCTCTCAAGCGCTGGCCAGGCGCGCCCACCATAGTCCGGGGTGCCGATGACAAGCCGTCCGTTGGCTTTCAGAACACGCCTCATCTCCACGAACATTTGGCTGTTGAGCGCAAGGTGCTCGATCACCTGCGAGCAGAGCAGTTGGTCAAACGTTCCGTCGGCAA
>CAYZKS010000074.1:0-1827 GCA_964478725.1 uncultured Anaerolineales bacterium | reverse complement strand
GCAAGGTGCTCGATCACCTGCGAGCAGAGCAGTTGGTCAAACGTTCCGTCGGCAAACGGCAGGGCAAAGGCGCTGGCGTTTGCAACGGGGCGCTCGTAGCGTCGGGCGTAACGCAATTTGCTCATCTGCACGTCCAGCCCGATGGAATCGGGGTGGAGCCCTTCGAGGATGTGGCTCGATCCGCAACCAACATCCAGGCAGGGCCTGGAGGGATCCAGCATGCTCAACACAATGCTATGACGGCGGCGTTGCCAGTAGCGCTGCAGCGGCACGATGCTATCGAAAGCGCGTGCGTCATAGTCAGCCGATGCGATAGAGTTGCGCAGCTTCCACATGCGGTATAGAGTCTTCAGATAAGAGATGCCAAAAGGCAACAAGCGTACCTTCGAACGCCCCTCATTCCTGGGAGAGAAGCGGAAGGGGACTTCGATGATGGGCCGCGCGCGGGCATACATCTCGATCACGATCTCTTCCTGCGCGTCGAAATCGCTGCTGTGCAATTCCAGTTCGCGTAGGGCCGAGCTGCGGTAGAGGCGGAAACCACTGGAGATGTCCCTGATCGGGAGTGACAGAATCCGGGTATAGATCTGGTTCAAGATCACGCTCAGCCAGTACCGGTACTGGGGCATGTCTGCACTACCGCCCGGCACGTAGCGCGAGGCGATGACCAGGTCCGCGTCCGTCCGCTTGGCCCACATCGCCGGAACAAAGTCAGGCAGATGCGACAGGTCAGCGTCCATGGTCAGTACGTATTCGCCCGCGGCCTGTTTGAAGCCTGCTCTGAGCGCCCCGCCAAAACCTGGCTCGGTCTGATGGATCAGGATGGCGCTTGCCGCCGCACAGATGTCTGCGGTGGCATCTTGCGAATGATTGTCCACGACGATCACCTCGCACTGGCTGCTCAGTGCAGACAGTGTCTGGTGCAGTTGAGGCAAGAGTTTGGCGAGATTGTCTGCTTCGTTGAGAGCGGGAAGAACGACGCTGAGTTCCATGTGCCTCCGCTAGTCCAGTCTAAAGACCAACAGCTTTCCCCTGGTGCTCTCGAGCGTGTGCACCAGTTGCAGCTCTGAAGGAATCTGATCCGCGTCCAGCAAGAACGCGAACTGTGGGCGCAGGTCGCGAGTCTCTTCCTCATCCAATACCCAGTAGTCTACATGATTTGCGCGCGCATAGTACAGCGCTTCCGAGTACTCGGCATTGGGCGTGGGCTCCCAGCGCTCCTCAGCGTAGAAGGCGATTGCCGGGAAACGCGACATGACCACCGAATCCGCGGGGATATGGTCCTTCATCCACAGTCCGATCGTCTTGTGCTCAGTACGGAAGGACCCGATGTTTGTGTATTGCGCCAGCACGCGGGGCTGCATGGCAACCAAGTAGAGCAGCACCGCACAAGTTGGGACGGCTGCCAAGACGCCCTTCCAGAACGGTCCCAATCTGCGTCCTGCGAAGAGGTTCTCGGCCGTCCCACGCAGCCACACGCCCAGCTCGTACGTGCCCAGCCCTAGCCAGATGACCAGCGTGGGCAAGATCGTGGCGATATAGCGGTCCTGGATGAAGAAAAGCAGGAAAGCCAATACCGGCGTTAGAGAGGACAGGAGCAGCAGTTCTCCTTTTGCCCTGGCCTTGTCCCAGGCTGCTTTGAAGAACGCCAGTCCCAACAGCGGCAGTAGGTAGTAAGACAACAGGCGCGAAGACAGCAGGGAGCTGATGAAGCGGCGCACATTCCTCGCCAACAACTGCACGAATTCAGCAGGATACGCCCGTATCAAGTCAATCATGCTGACGTGATAGCTTTCGCGCGAGAAGAAGAACACCTCGGTGCCCGTG
>CAYZKS010000073.1:0-14587 GCA_964478725.1 uncultured Anaerolineales bacterium | reverse complement strand
CCCCTGAACAGATGGGGAGAGGGAGGCGGGGCGCTAGGCGCGCTTGGGCAGGGGGTGGGACCTGCTCAGGGCGGCGACCAGCGCCTCGACTCGGATGGGCTTGGCCAGATAGTCGTCCATGCCCGCGGCGGCGCAGGCCTCCTGATCCTCCTTCATCACGTTGGCGGTCATGGCGATGATGCGCGGTCGCGACCCCTCGGGCCAGCGGCGCAGGATCTGGCGGGTGGCCTCCAGCCCGTCCATCTCGGGCATCTGCACGTCCATCAGCACCACGTCGTAGCGCTGGCGGTTCAGGGCGTCCAGCGCCTCGGCGCCATTGGCGACCACGTCGGCGCGATAGCCCAGCCTCTGCAGGATGCGCAACGCCAGCTTCTGGTTGACCACGTTGTCCTCGGCCAGCAGGATGTTCAGCGGCCAGCGCGCGCCCATCTCCGCGTCGAACTGGGACTGGGTCGGGGGCTCCTCGCTGCGCACGCGCTGCTCCGCGGTTGCCAGGATGCCGGCCAGGGCGTCGTACATCTGTGAGGCGCGGATAGGCTTGAGCAGGAAGGCTTGGAAGCATTCCGTCTGGCCAGCGGCCTCGTGCTGACCCAACGAGGAAACCAGCACCAGAGGAAGCTTCGGCATCAGGCGCTTGATCTCGGCGCCCAGCGTGGGGCCATCCATGTCTGGCATCTGGTGGTCAATCAGCGCCAGGTCAAAGGCCTCGCCCTGACGCAGCCAGGCCAACGCCTCGGCCGGAGCGCCCGTGTCGCGCGGCAGCATGCCCCAGCCCTGCGTTTGCAGGCTGAGAATGTGGCGGTTGGTGGCATTGTCGTCCACGATCAGCACGCGCCGCCCGCGCAGGTTGGCCGCTTCGGCCAGGACGGCTGCTCGGGCCGGCAGAGAGGCTGGCAGCGCTTGGATGCTGAAGTGGAAGGTGCTGCCCTGGCCCGGGACGCCAGCGCTTTCCACCCACATCTGCCCGCCCATCAGCTCCGCCAGCCGGCGGCTGATGGCCAGGCCCAGCCCGGTGCCGCCGTACCTGCGGGTGGTGGAGTTGTCGACCTGGCTGAAGGATTGGAACAGGCGATCGATGCGGTCGGGAGGAATGCCCAGGCCGGTATCGCGCACGGAGAAGTGCAGCGCCACCGCCGATGGCTGTGAGGGAGCGGCGCTGCCTTCGGGCGGCTGTGGCGCGGCCTGCGCTGCCGCGGAAGGTTCCCCCGCAGCGGTGGTCACGCCTACCACGACCTCGCCGCTGTCGGTGAACTTGATGGCGTTGCTGAGCAGGTTGACCAGGATCTGCCGCAAGCGGGTGACGTCGCCTACGATGCTGGCGGGCACCTGGGGTTCCATCCAGTAGGCCAGGTTGAGGCCCTTCTCGGAAGCCTTGGGCGCCAGCAGGTCCAGCGCGCCCTCCACGCACTCGCGCAGGTCAAAGGGCGCGCTCTCCAGGTCGAGGCGGCCGGCTTCGATCTTGGAAAAGTCCAGGATGTCGTTGATGATGGTGAGCAGGGCGTCGCCACTGCTGCGGATGGTCTCGGCGTAGTCACGCTGTTCGTCGCTGAGGGGCGTATCGAGAAGCAGGCTGGTCATGCCGATGACCGCGTTCATGGGCGTGCGGATCTCGTGGCTCATGGTGGCCAGGAAGGCACTCTTGGCCAGGTTGGCGGATTCGGCCGCGGCCTTGGCCTGCGCCAGCTCGGACGTGCGCTCCTGGACGCGCTGCTCCAGGGTGGCGTTCTGGGCCTCGAGCTGCGCCTGGGCCTCGGCCAAGTCGAGTCGCGCGCGGTGCTCCTTGTCGATCAGTTGCTCCTGGAAACGGTAAAAGAGGGTGAGTAAGGCCATCAGGATGGCCAGCAGCCCCAGCGTGAAGATGCCCTCGTTGAGCCAATCGGCCAGGAGCAGGGAGTTGCGCTCCGCCACCAACCATTGCCCCAGCGCGCCCTGGCCGGCCAGGAAGGTGAAGGCGGCCAGCGTGAGCGCTACCAGCGCGGACGCGAAAATCCCTTCCCTCACTCCGATCAGAATCAACACGCCGATGGGCACGGACAGCAGGTAGAGGCGGCCGTCGCCGCCCAGGCCGTAGGAGGCCAGGTCAATCACGCCGATGAGATAGGGCACCAGCATGACGCCCCAGGCGCGTATGCGCACGTCAGCCTTGCGGGCGACGGCCAGCACGGCCAAGATCAATGTCAAGAGGCCGAAAAGGATCACGATGGGCCACTGGCCAGGCCGGGCCATCGCATCCAGGATAGCGGTGGCCATCATGATGGCCGCCGCTATCGACACGATCGCCAGAAAGACGTTCAGGATGCGTGTGCGCCAGTCGCGCAGCACGCCCCCGATGTCGCTGCTGTTGGTTGTGCTCACGTTGCCTCCGCTGCCCATGCTACAGGTGTTGCCTCCGCTGCCTGAATTATAGAGCCTCCGCAAGCGGAGGGCAAAGCGGAGGGAGCGCCCTCACCCCCAACCCCTCTCCCATGAGAAGATTGGGAGAGGGGAGTGGGAAACTTGACAAGGCGGCCGCGGGGTGGTATAGTATTGATATAGTGAAGTATATCAAGATGGTATGATGCGCTGAATGGAGGCGCCGTGCGCAGCGGCCAGTTCCCCAAAACCCAGACACGGGCGCTCGACCTGATTTGCATCGTCCCCGCTGGCCCCGTGCCGCTGGCGGTGCAGCTCAGCCAACAGCTTGAAGCGCTGATCAGCAGCGAGTTGCTGCAAGAAGGCGAGAGGCTGCCGCCGGTGCGCGAGCTGGCGCAGCGCCTGGGCATTCACTGGCACACGGTGCGCGGCGCCTATCGCCGCCTGCAGGAGGCGGGCCTGGTGGAGATGGGCCCGGGGCGCGGGACGTGCGTGCGCGCGTATGATGCCTACGCAGTGCAACGCAGCTCCGCCAGGGCGCCCAGTTTTAGCATCGGCGTGGTCATCCCCGGCCTCAACCCCTTCTACATTCCTTTCCTGCGCGGCCTGCAAGATGCGGCGCGCGACGGCCCCTGGTTGATCTACCCCTGCTTCAGCTTCAACAATGCCGCTCTGGCGTCGCGTTACTTTAACGAGCTGGCGGCGCGAGGGGTGGATGGTCTGATCCTGGCCGCTGGTTCGTCGCCGGCGGCGGACGCTTGGTACGCGCAGCGCCAGCCGGGGGCGCCGCCGGTGGTGTGGGTGGACCAGCCCGAGAAATCCGGCCACGCCGTGCTGCTGGATTCTCGATATGCGGCGTACGTAGCCACGCAGCACCTGCTGGAGCACGGCCACCGTCGCATCGCACTGATCGGCGGCCTGCTGACCTGGAGAAACCTGCACGATTGCTACGTCGGGTACCGCCGCGCGCTGAGGCAGGCCGGGCTGGAGGTCGAGCAGAACCTGGTGTGCGAGGCGCCTGATTTCACGCTGGGCCACGGCGGGCGTGCTGCCGAGCGCTTGCTGGCCCTGCCCGAGCCGCCCACCGCGATCTTTGGCGCGGCCGACATCCTGTCCATTGGGGCCATGCGCGCCATCCAGGCGCGCGGCCTGCGCGTGCCCGAGGACATGGCCATCGCCAGCTACAACGATATTGACCTGGCCGCGTTGGTGGACCCGCCCCTGACCACGGTGACGGGGCAGAGCTACGAGATGGGCCTGGAATCCATGCGCATGCTGCAGCGGCTGATTGCCGGCGAGCGCGTGGAGTCGCAGCGGGTGACGCTGCGCGGCAGTCTGGTGGTGCGGCGTAGCTGCGGATGTAGTCCCTGAGCTATGCGGCATCCGGACTGGCGTCGTGCCCCATCAGGGCTGAGGGAGGGAAGCATGAAGGACACGAAGCAGTCCACTCGGATGATTGCCTATGTGTTTGGCTGCCTGCTCCTGGCAGGCTGTGCCACGCCTGCGCCCACGGCCACTCCAACGCCAGCTCCTCTCCTGCCCACTCGGGCCTCCCAACCCACATCGATACCCACGCCGATTCCTCCACTGCCCACCAACACCCTGCGGCCCACGCCGGCGCCCACCTCGACTCCACCGCCGCCCATCTCGCCGGAATTCCCCATCGGGACGTTCTTTCACTCGCACAGCGGCGGAGTCTTCTGTGTCTGGCAGTTCAACCCGGACGGAACCTACGCCTATTTCTGGTTGACCCCTAGCGTTGATGTCGACGGCAGGACGCCCTATGTCGCAGGCACCTACCGCGTTGAGGGCAATCTGTACACGGAGACGAGTGCAACGGGAACTGGCAGCGCCTTTTGCGAAGCATCCTCCGCAACTTATGCCTGGACCTTTGATGGAAAGGCCCTGACTTTTCAGGCCGTAGGCAAGGACGACTGTGCTGAGAGACAGCGCACCTACGAATCGCCACTGAAATGGACCAAGGCGGACTAGGGCAGATCCTTGGGTTTAGAATGGTAGTTGGCAGTGTCCAGTTTCCAGTTACCAGTGACTGGCTTCCAGGCGTAGCCGTGGGACTTGTACCTGGCGTGCCCGGAATTCACCCACAGATGCACACAGACCGTACGTCCCCGCTCTGACGGGGATGCACGCAGATGACAAGAACAAGAGATCAGGGCTGGACGCCGAGCCGGGCTTGACCGGCTTCGAGGCTGTAGCCGGGGAACTTGATTCCCCGGCCCCAAGGGAGGGCAACATGAGACTCACCGTGTGTAGATGGTTGCGGGCTGTCCCACGCAGGAGCAGGGGGCGTAGGGCATGCGTGCTGCTGGCGGCCGTCTTGCTCTTTGCGCTGGCGAGCACGGGCTCGGCGGGGCCGCCAGACGCCGGGCGTGAAGGCGTGGGCAGCCTGCTGCTGGGCGGCGCGGTGGCCAGCAGGATCAGCTACCAGGGCCGCCTGACCGACGCGGGCGGCAACCCGCTCAGCGGCAGCTACAACCTGGTTTTCCAGTTGTGGAACGCCGCCACGGCGGGCGGCCAGGTGGGCAGCAACATCGTCAAGAACGGCGTGGGGGTGAGCGGCGGCCTGTTCACGGTGGAGCTTGACGTACCGCAGAGCGCCTTTGACGGGCAGGCGCTGTGGTTGCAGGTGCAGGTCAGCGGCCAGACGCTGGCGCCGCGCCAGGCACTGCTGCCGGTGCCCTACGCCTTTAGCCTGGCGCCCGGAGCTGCCATCCAGGGCGCGCTCAGCGGCAGCGCCAGCGTGGTAGCGGTCACCAACACCCAAAGCGGCAGCGGGCGCGGAATCAGCGGCAAGGCTGGGGAAACCGGGGTATACGGCTGGGCCCTGGACAGCGACGGCCAGGGCGTCAAGGGCTACGTCACGGGCCAGACGGCCAGCGGGGTGTACGGCCAGTCTACGGGGTCTACGGGGCGCGGGGTGATGGGCTATGCCTCAGGCAGCTCCGGCCAGGGAGTCTTGGGCTGGGCGCCGGGCGAAAACGGCCATGCGGTTGAGGGCCTGGCGGTGGGGCGTTATGGATTCGGCGGGGTCTTCACGGCCGATGGGCCTCACGGCAAGGGCATCTCGGCGAAAGGAACGGAATACGCGGCTGACCTGCAAGGCAAGGTGGCCGTGCGCAGCTACAGCAGCGGCAACATCGTGCTGGAGATGGGCGAGGGGCTGGACTATGCCGAGGGCTTTGACGTCTCCGGCGAGAGCGAAGCCGCCCCTGGCAGCGTGCTGGTGATCGACCCGGACAACCCTGGCGCGCTGAGGGTCAGCAGCCAGCCCTACGACACGCGCGTGGCGGGCGTGGTCTCCGGCGCCAACGGCCTGGGCTCGGCCATCCGCGTGGGCGGCGAGCAGTTCGACCGCGACGTGGCGCTGGCCGGGCGGGTGTACTGCAACGTGGACGCGAGCGAGGCCGCGGTGGAGCCGGGCGATCTGCTGACGACGTCGGCCACGCCGGGCTATGCCATGAAGGTGATGGAGCATGCGCGCGCCCAGGGCGCCATTCTGGGCAAGGCGATGCAGCCGCTGGCCAGGGGCGCCAAGGGCCAGATCCTGGTCCTGGTCACGCTGCAGTAGCAGGGGGAAGCGAGCATGAGACGAATGATAGTCTGGATCGCTTTACTGGTATTCTTCTCACCTGCCCTGCACGCGCGAGCCGAGCCGCCCGCCGAGGCAACGCCCGCCTTGGAGCGTGCGGGGACGCTGCTGGCCGGCGAGGCTCTGCCCGGCGTGCCGGGCGGCCCGAGGTCGCAGCTCGTGACTGCGGATGAGGCGCGTACCGTGGCGACCAACTGGATCGCGCAGATCCTGCACTGCTACGGCAGATGGGGCGACGCCACGGCAGCCGAGGTGGTCGAGGTGCGCGAGCTCAAGCTTGGCGAGCGCCTGCTGGGCTACATCTGCCGCGTGCAGCCGCAGGGCTTTGTCGTGGTCTCGCTGCGCCGCGAGCTGGAGCCAGTCAAGGCCTATTCCGAGTCGTGCGGGCTGGACCCGCAGGCACAGGAAGGCCTGGCGGACGTGATCAAGGGCGGCATGGAACGCATCCTGGATGCGGTGGAGCAAACAGCCGGCCCGGTGACCTCTGCGCCGGCCGAGGAGGTGCAGCGCCTGCTGCAATTCGACTACAGCCCGGCCTGGGAAAGGCTGGAGCTGCCTGTGGACGCGTTCCGGCGGGGCCTGGCCAGCGCCAGTGAAGTCCTGGACGACTGCCAGGCAGGTGGGGTGATGGTGACGTCTACGTGGGATCAGGACGAACCCTACAACGAGCATTGTCCTGAGATGCGCTGTTGGGAGCAGAACCACAACGGCCGGGCCAGGGTTGGCTGTATGGCCACGGCGGCCGCGCAGATCATGCGCTACTGGTGCTGGCCGCCGTATGGGGTGGACAGCCCGTACAGCGATTCCTACGACTGGCCGAACATGCCCGACAGCTTCACATCGCCGCCTGCGCCCCCTTGGCAACAAATCGCGGCCGTGGCCGAGCTGTGCTACGAGGTGGGCCTGGCGGCCGGGATGGATTATGGGTGCACGGAGTCCGGCGCCCCACTGGGCGCTGCCCCGGGAAAAGACGTGCTGGACGGCTACGAGGATCACTTCCGGTACGACTCCGGGGCGGAGATAATCGCGCGGGGAAACGCTTGCCCCGCGGACGTGTGGTTCGCCTTCATCAGGGCCGACCTCGAGAGGAATCGTCCCATCCAGTACCGCATCGAAGGCAGCAGTTTCCTGCCTCTTGCCAGTGGGCACTCCATGGTAGTGGATGGCTGGCGCATCAGCGGCGGTCATCAGCAGTATCACGTCAACTACGGCTGGGGGCAGTCTGTCATGTGCGACTCGCACTACTGCAACTGCTGGTACACTGTGGACAGCCTATACGCCAGCGAGACACGAGCGTACGAGATGATGCTCTTGGGCGTGAGGCCCATCAACGCGCTGGGCACGCGACTGGCCGATGGCTGGTACTCGCGCCCCTCATTTCCCTACCGCTACTTTGACGGCAACGCTACCGGAGACGACGCGCATTTCGACGCCGGGCAGTATCTGCAGTTTCTGAGCGGGGTCAAGCTGGTTTGCACCGGCAGCAAGATTGGGTTCCGTGGATGGAGCACCGGCAACACGTACCTGTACACGCAGGCCCCCGGCGCCAGGGGCGTGCGCATTCACAGCGGTCACATCTACCTGTTCAAGGGCGGCGGCATTCGTCTGTACTAGAAGGCGCTTCGGAGTTGGTAGTTCCGGGGTCAGGCGGTCCGGAAAGACCCCCTGACGGGGGAACTACGAACGGGGGACTCCCTGACGGGGGGAACTACGAACGGGGGACCCCCTGACGGGGGAACTACGAACGGGGGACCCCCTGACGGGGGAACTGCGAACGGGGGACCCCCTAACGGGGGAACTACGAACGGGGGACCCCCTGACGGGGGAACTACGAGCAATCGCCTCGTCACTGGGGACATGCAGGAGCGGGCATGAATAGACATAAACGGCAGGTGATGGTCATCGTGATCCTGGTGGCGGGCGTCTTGGCCGCAAGTGCCGTGACGGCCGGGTCGCTGGATGGCTTCGCCTTGCGCTGGTACGCCATCAGCGGCGGTGGGGGGCGCTCTTCGTCGGCCGGGTACGTGCTGCAGGGCAGCGCGGGGCAGCCGGCGGTGGGAGCGCTCGGCGGCGCCAGCTACCGGCTGGCCTCGGGGTTCTGGGCAGGGGCCGTGGGCGCGTCCGCCGTGGCCACAGCCACTGCCACGCGCACGACAGCCGCTGCAACAGCGACCGCGACGCCCACGCGCACTCCCGCGCCTTCGCCTACGGCCACGCTGAACGTGCGCAGCCGGCGCTACCTGCCAGTGGTGTTGAAAGTGCTGCAGCGCTGAGCTGCGAACCGCGCCATCGCATCCGGTGAGGCGTCACACCGTATGCGGCCTGGTGCCAGCGCGGCCACTACTCCCCAAATCTGCGTACGAACCAGGTCTTGACCACTTGGGTCAGGATGACGTAAGCGAGTAGCATGCAGGCCAGCAGCAGCCAGTACAAGCGCGGAAGCGCGACAAAGCCTAGCGCGCTGGCCAGCGGCGATACGGTCAGCCAGGCGCCCACCGAGACGATCACGACCGAGGTGAGCATCAACGGCCAACTGGCGCGGCTCTGGAGGAAGGGAATGCGATTGGTGCGTATGACGTGGATGATCAGCGTCTGGGTGAATAGAGACTCCAGGAACCAGCCGGTGTGGAACAGGGCCGGATTGTTCCGGGCATGGAAAACGTACAGCATGATGAAGAAGGTTAGGTAGTCGAAGATGGAGCTGATCGGGCCGATGAACAGGATGAAGCGTTGGATCTCGCCGATGGTCCACTTGCGCGGCCTGGTGAGCCAGTCGGCGTCCACGTCGTCGGTGGGGATGGAGGTCTGCGAAAAGTCATAGAGCAGGTTGTTGGCCAGCAACTGAATCGGCAGCATGGGCAGGAAGGGCAGGAACGCGCTGGCGCCGACGACGCTGAACATGTTGCCAAAGTTGGAGCTGGCGGCCATCTTGATGTACTTGATGATGTTGCCAAAGACGCGCCGGCCTTCGACCACACCGCGCTCGAGCACCAGCAGGCTGTTCTCCAGTAGGATGATGTCGGATGACTCCTTGGCGATGTCGACGGCGCTGTCCACCGAAATGCCCACGTCTGCGGCTTTCAAGGCCGGGGCGTCGTTGATGCCGTCGCCCATAAAGGCCACCACGTGGCCCCTGCTCTGCAGCGCGCGCACGATGTGTTCCTTCTGCGCTGGAGCGAGCTTGGCGAAGATGCTGGTCTGGCTGGCGGCCTCCGCCAGTTGCGCCTCGCTCATCGCTTCGATCTGAGAACCGAGCAGCACCTTGTCTGCGGGCATGCCCACCTGCTTGCAGATGTAGCCGGTGATGATCTCGTTGTCGCCGGTCAGAATCTTGACGTCCACGTTGAGGGCATGCAAGCGTTTGAGCGCCTCGCTGGCCGTGCTTTTGGGCGGGTCGAGGAAGGCCATGAAGCCCAGCAGGATCAGCTCGCTTTCGTCCTGCATACCATAGTGCGGCTCGTCGTTATCGCCGGGCAGGACTTTGTAGGCCACGGCCACGACGCGGAACCCCTGAGCGTTGAGCTCCTGCACGCGCCGTCGACGGTGTGCGTCGTGCTCGGGCAGCACGTCCAGTATCTCGTCGGCAAGCTCCACACGCGTCGACAGGCGCATGATTTCTTCCACCGCGCCCTTGCAGATCAGAATGTGCTGGCCCTGGTTGTCCTCGACGATCACCGACATGCGCCGGCGCTGAAAGTCAAAGGGGATTTCGTCGATCTTGCGGTAGTTGGTCTTGACCTGCAGCTCCTCTTCGAGCTGCACGTGCTTGAGGATGGCCTTATCCATCAGGTTCTTCAGGCCGGTCTGGTAATAGCTGTTCATGAAGCCGTACTGCAGCACGCGCGAGCTCTCATTGCCGCGCACGTCCAGGTGTTTCTCGAGCACGATCCTGCCCTCGGTGAGCGTGCCGGTCTTGTCGGTGCAAAGCACGTCAGCCGCGCCAAAGTTCTGGATGGCGTTTAGGCGCTTGACGATGACCTTCTTGCGCGCCATGGACAGGGCGCCCTTGGAGAGGTTGACGGTGACAATCATGGGCAGCAGCTCGGGGGTCAGGCCCACGGCCACCGCCATGGCAAACAGGAAGGCATCCAGCCAGTTGTGCTTGCTGATGCCGTTGATGAGAAACACCGCGGGCACCATCACGACGATGAAGCGGATCATCAGCATGGTGAACTTGTTGACGCCCTTGTCAAAGCTGGTCAACTGGCGTTGCCCCACGATGCTGGCCGCCAACGAGCCAAAGTAGGTGCGGTCTCCGGTGTGGATCACCACTGCCGTGGCCGACCCGCTTTCCACGTTGGAGCCCAGGAAGCAGATGTTGGGCAGCTCCAGTGGGCTCTCGACGTCTTGCGGCACCGGGGCGGCGCGCTTCTCCACAGGCAGGGATTCGCCCGTGAGCGCGCCCTGGTTGAGGAACAGGTCCTTGGCCACGAGCACGCGCGCGTCGGCGGGGACCATGTCGCCCGCGGCCAGGCGGATGACGTCGCCCGGCACGAGCAGCTTGAGCGACACTTCCTGCTCCTTGCTGTCGCGCAACAGGGTGGCGGTGTTGCTGACCATGGCCTTGAGCTTTTCGGCGGCGTTGTCGGCGCGCATCTCCTGAAGGAAGCGCAGCGCCACGCCCAGCACCACCATGGCGAAAATGACCACCATGGCCCGCAAGTCGCCGGTCAGGTAAGAGAGCAGGCCCAGGGCGGTGAGCAGGATGTTGAGAGGGTTCTTGAGGTTATCGAGCAGGCGCATCAGCGGGGACTGGCGCTTTTCGCGCGCGATCTCGTTCGGGCCGTACTGCTTCAAACGTGCGGCGGCTTGTTCCTCGCTCAGACCGCCTGCCTGCGATTCCAGCCCTTTCAGGACGCTCTCGGCGTCGGCGCGCGCCGTTTCCAGCAGTTGCCGGGAGAGGCGGGCGTCCTTGGCCTGGCTGTGGTTGGCCGGGTGTTGGAGATTCGTCGAGGTGTTGGCTGATCCCATGCATCGCTCCGCTATGTGTGCGCTTGACTGTGAGGCTGCGCGCCTGGCGTCGGCGCGAGGTGCGCGCGGCTCAGTTCGCGGGATTGTACCACAGGCGGGTACCCTACAGCAAGGCCGTAGCGCACGCACAGTCACCGGAATGAAGACCCACTTCGTTGTTGCCGCTGTCGGCCACCAAGACGCGATACCTGGACGTGTCACTGTTGCCGACGCGGGCGATGTCGCTGATGCGGAACTCGTCAATCAGCGCGTTGGCCTGCCGGTCGCGCGACTCAACGGAAGCGCCGATGGACAGCAGGGTGCCGATGGCATCCGGCGGTTTGGCGGCGCCGTGGTTGCGCAGCTCGCCATCCACGTACAGCCAGAGCTGGGTTTCACTCCAGGTGGCGGCCACGTGATGCCACTCCCCGCTTTTCCAGTGCCCCACGCCGCAGCCCGCGCCGTACTCGTTCGCGCTGTCCCACATGAGGAAGCGCAGGTTGTTGGCCCCGTCTTTCAAGACCAGTATGCGATTGAACCAGCCGCTGCCGGCCTCGAACAAGAAGTGGGTCTGGCCATCTGCACCGTCCCAGTTGGGACGAACCCAGAACTCGATCGCACCTTGCTCGCGCTTGATGTTGCCGGCCGTGGAATAGGTCAGGGTGTCATTGGAGTCGATCATCACGGCCTATCCGTACCTGCCGGCCGCGAAATGCGTTCCTTGGGGGCTGGCCGGCTCGCCCTACGCTCCCTCGTAGCTGCCGTCCAAGTGCAACAGCAGCAGAGTATGCGCATCTGCCGAGTATGGCCCCTCGATGCCGGGTAGTTGACCCCAGGTGGCCACTCCAGCGGGAGTCTCGAACTCGCCAGGGCCCGAACCGCGCCGGCCAAACTCGAGCAGGACGAAGGATTGCTTGTCTAGCACGCGTACAGAGTGGCGCGAGCTCGTGCAGATCGAGATCGGCCGCCGTCGAAGAGCGGTGTGTTTGCATAGTGCGCCGCCGTCTCATACAATGGGCTGAGCAGGTGGGACACCGACCCGTGATCCTCATGGCAGGGAGTCGTGTCAGGTAGGGCGGACGGCAGCGCTGCGCCTTCCGGGATGAACGGATGACAGAGTGTCAGGGGGTAAGTATGCATCCTCGTTGCGCGCTTATGCTCTCAGCACTGGGCCTGGTCTTGTGGATGGGATTCGGCGCGTCGCCCGGCAGCGTCCAGAGGCATTTTGGCGGGGTCAGCCAGGGGGCCAGCGGCATCGCGGCGCGCGCCGCGCTCTCTCAACCCGACCCGCGCATGATCATAGGCGACCCCATGACGATCTACGTCGGCTCCAATGCCAGCATCCAGGCCTGGTACACGAGTCGCTGGAACAGCACGGTGCATGCCGACGCCGACAGCGGCGTCTTCGTGGCGGTAGGGAGCAGCGAGCTGTACGGCTCCAATCTGCGTGGCACAAACACGTGGTCCGCAGCCAGATACAGCCGCGGCATGACCAACACATTGCAGTGGGGGCCGACCGGCAGCGGCACGGGCGAGGACCCGTGGCTGATCCGCACGCGACTGACGGCCGAGCCGCTGGGGTTGGTGGTGCAGCAGAACCTCAGCTACGTGCAGGGCGATAGCCACTTTCTGCTGCAATGGCAGATCACCAACACCACTGCCTCGACCATCACGCTCGATTTCTACCATGCCGCTGACTGGGATTTCGAAGGCGACACGCTGGGCTACGGCTATCGCGACAGCGCGTCTGGGACGGTGGGAGGGCGCAATCGCGCCAACAACAGGTACCAGATGCTTGTGCCGCTGGTGCTGCCGTCTCGCTATGAAGCGGCCAAGGCTCCGGCCATGTGGGATCACATCGGCGGCTGCTCGAGCCCCAGCGTGCGCTGCCCGGCGGGGCCAGGGCTGAGCAACACGGTGGACACGAACCTGGTGGACGTGGGATCGGCGCTGCAGTGGCGCAGGACTGTGGGGCCGCTCTCCAGCGTGACCATTGCCACGCGTTGGGTGGTGGGGCGGAGCGCGCAACTGCCTCCCACCACCACGCCCAGCCCGACGGCCAGCGCCACGCCCACCGCCTCGGCTACTCCGACCAATACTCCCACGCGTACCCCGGAACCCGGCAAGTTCGCCGTGCTGGAGCTGCTGCCGGCCTCGACGCAGGTCGTGCAGGGGCAGGTCTTCGACCTGCGTCTGGTGGTGCGCACAGAAGACAAGCCCGTGGACAGCCTGCAGGCCTACCTGGATTTCGATCCCGGCCTGTTGTGCGTGGTGGATGCCAGCGGCAATCCCACGGACCATCTGGAGAACAGCGGGGTGTTTGAGGCCGGCATCGCCAACCGTGTGGACAATGCGGCGGGGACGATCGATTTCGCGGCCGGGCGACTGGAGCCGGGCGAGCCCAGCGGCGTGTTTGACGTGCTCAGCATTCACTTCCGCGCGTTGGCGCCCACGGGCCACCAATCCACGTTGGTGGCCTTTTCGCGCACGGCTCCGCGCAACTCGGAGCTGGGTTACCACGGCTTCCTGGTGTTGGACAACGCGCTGGGCGCCAGCGTGACCGTCCTGGAGCCCACCCCCACGCCGACGGCTACGCCCACGGACACGCCCACGGCCACTCCTACGAACACGCGGACGCCCACGCCCACGAATACCGCCACGCCCACGCCCACGGACACGGCCACGCCGACCGCCACAGCGACAGACACGCCCACGCCCACGAACACCGCGACGCCAACGCTCACGAGCACGGCCACGCCCACACCGTTGCCCACGCCCGTCACGTTGACTTATTGCTCGACGCCGGGCGATCTCATCTTCCGCGTCGACGCCAGCGAGTTCGCGCCTTACAGCCGCGGCTCGGCCAGCGATAGCCCGCTGGCGCGCGTGACCTCGCCGCCCGCGCCGGTGGGCTGGAACCTGCCGGCGTTTGCGCCGGGAGGGCTGTGGAGGCCCAGCTCGCAAGTGTGGTGGGACGTGTGGTCGGCGCCCGGCTGGAACCCGCTGCCGCAAGGCTGCGCGGTGTTGGGATTGCGCGCCTCGCAGGGCGCGGCGGAGGGCAAGGATGGCACTACGCACCTGCTACGGCACGCCTTTGTGCTCAGCGCGCCCGGACCGGGATTCTACATAACTCGCGCATGGCTGGAGCCGTGGAGCGACAACAAGAGCGAGTGGTGGTGGGAGGGCAAGCTGCTACTGACCGACCGCCAAGGCTCGCTGGGCGCGATCGATCTGTTCCCCACGCACGTCAGCCGCGTGGGCGGGCGCTACCTGCTGGCGGTGCAGAGCAGCAACGACTATGTCTGCCCGGACAATGATCTCTGCAACCCGCACGGGGTGGCCTTTCGCCTGTCCGTTACCTGGTCCTACGGCGTGGGCAGCGGGGTGTACCTACCGGTCATCGTCAGGAAGATGCGGATGTAATGCGTGGCGCGCGCCAGTCGCCTGCTCAAGGCAAGGCCGCGCCAACGCGCTGCGCTCTCTGGTGCACAATTTGACATCGCAGAAGATGTCGTATATGATGTGCAGTAGATGCATGTTGAGGAGGATAGGGTGTCAAGGTACGCTCTGAACCTACCGGCGCGGCTCAAGCAGGAAGCGGAGGATTGGGCGCGATCCCAGGGGGTCTCGCTGAACCAGTTCATCCTGTGGGCCGTGGCGGAAAAGGTGGGCATG
>CAYZKS010000072.1:1500-14902 GCA_964478725.1 uncultured Anaerolineales bacterium | reverse complement strand
GTGTGCGGATAATGTGGTATCATCTCTGCAAGTTGGCGTAGGCGTGGATGTGGTCGTGTTGAGGGGAGCGATATGGACATGACGGCGCAGGCAGCGCAGCAGGATGGCGTGTGGAGACGAGCCATGTGGCTGTATGGCGTGCATGCGGTTCTCAACCTGTTTGCGTACCTGGTGGGCTACTACTTCCTGCCGGAAGGTCTCATGCGCAGCAGCCCCCAGGTGGCGGTGGGAGGCGCAGTGGCCGCGGCGCGCTCGTTCGGCGCGGAGCTGGCGCTGACCCTGCTCTTCAACTTGGTGCTGACGAGCGGCCTGATCGTGCTGCTCAACCTCACGCGCGTGCGCGACTTTCCCACCGGCTACACGGTGCCGATTGTGCTGGGTCTGGTCGGCGGGCTGATCAGCGGCACCAACTCCTTCGCGGTCTCAGACCTGCGGCTCTACAATGCCTGGGAGGGGCAGGCGCTGGGTCTGAGCATCGGCGGCCTGGAGATGTTGGGTTACTGCCTGGTGGCCGCGGCCACGGCCAATCTGAGCATGGAGGTCTACCGCAGTTGGTGGCGCTGGAGCGGCGAGTTCAAGCCCACGCGCATCCGCACCTGGCGCGACCTGCGGCTCATCCGCTCCGAGTGGCTCGTGCTGGTGTTGGCGGTGCTGCTGATCCTGCTTTCCGCCTACCGCGAGACGCTGATGGCGGTGGCGGCATGAAATCACAGTACACTGGCCAGACCCATGAGACGGCTTGAACGGCGCAATCTGGTGTGGCTGCTGGCCGCCGGCCTGGCCCTCAACTTGCTGCTGCCGCGCTTCCCTGAGCTACGCCAGTCCGTGCACGCCGTGCGTTCGATGCAGTGGGAATGGCTGTTGCTGGCGGCGCTGTGCGCGGCTTGTACAGAGCCAGCCGCAGCGCTGTCCTTGACTGGCGCGGTTGAGCGGCCCCTCGCCTTTCAGCATACTGTGCTGGTGCAGATGGCAAGCACTTTTTGGGGTCGCGTCACTCCCAAAGGGATCGGCGGGGTGGCGCTGCTGGAGCACTATCTGGAACGATCGGGCATCGAGCGCCCGATGGCAGTGGCCGCGATCGCGACGACCATGCTGGCCAGCATGCTGGTGCATATGCCCAGCTTGTTGTTGGCCAGCCTGCTCATGGGTGCGCCGGAAGCGCTGAGACTGCGCTTGCCCGCGCTCTGGCCCGCAGTCGTCCTGCCGCTGGCGGCGCTGCCAGCAGGGGCAGCGCTGTGCATGCGTTCAGCAGCCATACAGCGGCGCCTGGATGCGTTGAGGCATGCCCTGCACGATGTATGGAGGCTGCTGCGCCATCCGAAACAGGCCGCCAAGCTGTTTCTGGGCGCAGCGCTAGTGATCGCCTCCAAGACCCTGACGCTGGCCATCTGCCTGAAGGCCTTTGGGGCTGAGCTCTCGCTGTGGAGCGTGGCGACGCTCTACCTGGGCGGAGCTGCCGTCTCCAATGCCAGCCCGGCGCCAGGCGGGCTGGGCGCTCTCGAGGCGGCGCTGGTGGTCGGTTTGTCGGCACTGGGAATGCAGCCGGGGGCAGCGCTGGCGGGTGTGCTCGCTTTTCGCTTGCTGACATTCTGGTTACCCATGGCCCCGGCCGCGCTGATTTCTCATTGGCTGCAGCGCCGCATGGTGATCTGAGCGACGCGCGGGCGGCCATGCCTCGCGCCGCTGTGACCTGGCGCGTGAGAGCGCCTGCCGGCCCGGCGCCCCCGGTTCCAGGCCTGTGTTGCACTGTCAAAGCCAGGCCGCGGCCCTCGGGCAATCCCAGAGCGGCTGGCAGACAGCATCCTACAGACGGAGATGAGTGAGCTGAACGAGACCGTACTGCCCAAGCTTCGCATCTGCATGCTCACTGACTGCTACCCGCCAGCGATTGGTGGAATCGAGGCCCATGTCTACAGCCTGGCCGCCCAGCTTGCACATCAAGGCCAGCATGTGGAAGTGGTGACGCACCGCGCGCACCGTTCGGCGACGGCCGAAGCATGGGGGCAGGATGCCGTGGACGCCTCCCTCCCCAATGTGTTGGTGCATCGCCTGGACGGTTTGGTGGTTAGCGTGCGTGGGGAGGACCCTGTGCTCGATCCACGCGCAGTGCACAGGGTTGGAGGGCTGCTGCGAGCCGGGCAATATGACATCATCCATGGGCATTCCTTTGGCTCCCTTCTCAGTCTGGCAGGCTTGCGTCTGGGGAGGCGCATGGGGCTGCCAACCGTGGTCACCAAGCACTCCATGACGCTGGGCCGCGGCTCGCCAGTGCTGGCGGAGCTGCTGCGACGTCTCGAATACTGGATGGCCAGGAGATGGGCCGACAGCGTGATTGCCGTGAGCACAGCGTGCGCCGCGGAAATGGACGGTGTAGGCCTGCCCGTGTTCACCATCCCTGGCGGGGTGGACTGCAGCCGCTGGCGGCCGGACATGCAGGCCAGGCAACGCGTCAGGAACTCCCTGGGCTACGGCCCGGACCAGGTCGTGATTGGCTATCTGTCGCGTCTGGCGCCATCCAAAGGCGTGATGGCCCTGCCCGCGCTTGCTCAGCGCCTGCTGCGCTTGCTGCCGGGCGTGCGCTTCCTGGTGGTTGGCGGCGGGCCTCAGTACGCCTCACTGCAGGCGCGCATTGAGGAGCTGGGGCTGAGGGAGTACTTTGCCGTGCTGGGACCGAAGCCATGGAACGAGGCGCCGGCATACCTGAATGCCATGGACGTGTTTGTCTTTCCCAGCCGCACCGAAGCCTTTGGCCTGGCGCTGGCTGAGGCCATGGCTTGCGGGGTGCCGCCGGTGGCCAGGCGGAGCGCCGGGGCCGTCGAGATCAACCAGCATGAAGAGACAGGCTACCTGGTCACGTCCGACGATGAGCTCTTTGAGCGAGTGCTGGAACTGGCCCGCCAGCCAGAACTGCGCCGCTGCATGGGAGCGCGAGCGCGTAACAGGGTGGAGCAGCACTACGAATGGAAGGCCATCGCCGCGCTGACCGTCGAGGCCTACGCAGCCACCGCGCGCCGCACGACCTAGATGCGCAGTACAGATAGGCGTTGCTGCACCCCCATGGCTGCGACTTGGCAGCCACGCCGGGCTGCAATGCCATTCCAATCCGATCCCTGTTGATTGAGCGGAAAATGAGAAGCATCCGAGATGTGGGCAGTCGAATACGTGGGTGGGTGAGCCGCACCTCCAAGCGCCGCCGGGCCGCGGCGCTGGTCGTCGTTCTGCTCGCCGCAGGGCTGGGACTGAGCCTGCGTTTGGACTACCTGGCCTCGCTGCCCGCGATTCTCGTGGAGGAGCTGGAGGGTCAAGAAGGCATTCAGCGCCTGCTGGTCATCGCTCCGCACTGTGACGACGAGCTCATCAGTTGCGGCGGTTTGATACAAGAGGTGCTCAGCCGTGGCGGCCAGGCGCGGGTGGCCATCGTGACCAACGGAGATGGCTCGTTCAGCGGCACCATGGTCGAGCTCAGGCAGCTCTACCCCACTGCCCGCGACTACATCCGCGCCGGCATGGGCCGCCAGGTGGAGTCGCTGAACGCCATGCTGTCGTTGGGCCTTTCTGAAGACGACGTGGTCTTTCTCAGCTATCCGGATCAGGGCATACTGCCCTTGTGGGCCAGCTACTGGGACTATGGAAACCCCTACCGTTCACCGTTCACCCGGCTGAGCAGCAGCCCCTACGTTCGGACCTACAACGCCGAAGGGCGCTACTGTGGAGAGTTACTGCTCGCCGACCTGTGCTCGCTGATGCGCGAGTTCGAGCCCGACACGGTCACCGCTCCGCACCCTGCCGACATCCACCGTGACCACTGGGCCACCGGCGCCTTCGCCGCCCTGGCCACGGCCATGCAGAGCGACGAGACGCGGCCGCGCTTCCTGGCCTACTTGGCGCACCGCCTGGACTACCCGCTGCCCAGGGGCCTGTTGCCCTTTGCGCCCCTGCTTCCGCCGTTGCGCTTGCTCAATGACACCTCCCTATGGGGCAAGGTCACCCTTCCCGATGAGCTGGTAGAGGCCAAAGGGCAGGCCGTCGAGCTGTACCGCAGCCAACTGCGGCTGCTGGGCGACTTTCTGCGCTCATTCGTCAGGCAGAATGAGCTGTTCTGCCAGCTTCACGTGGGGCAGATCGCGCATCTGGTGGAGGAGCAAGCGCTGACGCCTGTGGTGGGGGAGTGGCAGACAGTGGATGGCAGCGAGGTCCTGCCCTTGATCGAAGACTCGTCGCGGGATTCGCTTGGCCAGGAGGTGGGGTCAGGAGGCGACTTTGTGGCGCTCTATGCCGCGCAGGTGCGCGGAGAACTGTGGGTTTCGGCCCGGCTGCGGGGCAATGCCAGCGCCCTGCTGTCCTACACCTGCCTGTGCCGCGGATTCAACGGCCGAACTGCCTCCAGCAGCCGAGTGCTGTTCCCTGTCCAGGCCGGGCGGCGCCCGCAGAGCCAGACACAGGGCGGCTATGTGTTGGCGCGCTTTAGCTTGGAGGAGCTGGGCAATCCAACCGGAGTGATCGTGCACTTTGAGGCCGCCTATCCCGGCGGCCGGGCCATCGACCGCGTTGGCTGGGCGGTGGCAAGTCTGAGCCAGCAGGACGCGCAGTGATGCACCGGCTTGGGAAGCTCGATCAGTCGATGTATAGGCGTGTGACAACCTTCCGAAGGCGAGTGCAGCCTCGCCAATCTACGGCGAGATGCTTCGCGACCTTCGGAAGAGCCTGTCTGGAGGTGCAGCGTGAGAGCATGGCTGACGATACCCAGGCTCGGAAGCTCGTTGGCGCTCATCGTAGCTTGCCTCGCCATGCCCCTTGCCGCGAGCGCCGAAGGGCCCGTACCGGCGTTCCTGGAGCAGCGCATCACGCGGGCCGGGCAGGTCGAGCGCTTGCCTGCGGAGCTGGGCCCGCAGGACTTGAACGCGATGGTCGAGTCCGGCCTCGCCGGCGGCGGCCTGGCGTACAAGCTGGCCTTTGCCTCGGCGCGCGAGGGTAACTGGGACCTGTACACGGCAGAGGGCGATGGGTCCTCGCCGCGGCAGCTCACGGCTGACTCGCCCTACGACAGGACCCCCGCCTGGAATCGCGGCGCGACGCGGCTGGCCTTTGTCTCCGACCGCTGTGGCGGCGAGCAGCTTTTCAGCATCGCTGCGGACGGTTCTGACCTGACGCAACTGACCTGGACCGGCGCCTCCGAGCTGTTGCCCAAGTGGTCGCCCGACGGGCAGCGCATCGCTTTCTACAGCAGTCGCCACGACGCCAGCAAGCCTCCCACCAACTATGAGATTCACAGCATGGACCGCTGGGGCAGCAATGACCAGCGTCTGACCAGCTCGCCGGGCTTTGATGGCCATCCCACCTGGTCGCCCGACGGCACGCAGATCATGTTTGTCTCCAATCGCAGCGGCAGCTACGAGCTGTGGCGCATGAATGCCGACGGCTCGAACCAGCGCCAGTTGAGCAATGGGCTGCGCCGCGCGTCGTACCCGGCCTGGTCGCCCGACGGCCAGTGGATCGCCTGCAATGAAGACATGAACGGCGACGGTTGGCTCGACCTGGCTCTCATCCGTCCCGATGGCACGGGCCTGAAGCATCCTCTGGGAGCTTCACCCGCAGCGTATGACTATGAGGGCCCGTGCTGGTCTCCCGATGGCAAGAACCTGGCCTTCACGCGCACGCACTATATGCAGTACGGGGGGCGCTGGTACTGGGTGGGGGCTTGCATCTGGGGAGTGAGCCTGCAGGACGCGCGCAGCTTTGTGCTGGCAGCCAGCGACGCGGACGCGTGGCCCTCCTGGGAGGCGTCGGACACAACGCCGCCGTCGGCGCGCGTGCTGCCGCTGTCTCCGGTGAGCGCTGGCCCCGCCGTCACCATCTCCTGGACCGGCAGGGACAACGGCCCGGGAGGCGTGCAAAGCTTTGACGTGCAGGTGCGCGACGTGGCCCTGGAGAACTGGGCGGACTGGCAGAGCGGGGTGGCCCAGACCTCGGCCCAGTTCGTGGGCGAGTACGGCCACACGTACGAATTCCGCTGCCGGGCCAGGGATTGGGCAGGGAACGTGGGCGCCTACCGCGAGCAGGCCGACACCTCCACCAGCATCTATCGCTACGCCCTGACGGGGCAGGTGCGCAACACCCACGACCAGGCGGTGGCGGGTGCGAGCGTGCGCGCGGACCCGGCAGCCCTGAGGCCCGCCCAATCCGACTGGCGCGGCAACTTTACGCTGTACTTTGGCGAGGTGGTGACGTGCTCGCTGCATGCCGGACGTGCAGGCTTTACCAGCTCCGCCGACACGCTGGGCGTGCGCGTGCCGGGCGATGCGCCCGCTCCCATACTCTACCTGCGTCCCGCAACCGACTCGGTCGAGGGCGGCCAGTTTGAGGGCCCGACGCTCTACCCCTGGCTGGTCTCGGGCGCGGTAACGCTCACGCAGGAAGCCTACTCGGGGGCACAGGCGGCGGCGTTCGGGCCGGGCGGCGCGGCCATGCAGTCCTACTTTGGCGGCTGCCTCGACTATCCGGCGTCGTTCTCGCTGCTGTATCGCGTCACAGCCGGCGATCCCGCGCGCGACGTACTGCGCCTGTCGCTGATCGGGCCCAGCGAGACGTATTCCACGACTGTGCCCCTGGACGTGGGCGGCTGGCGGCGCGTGTGGTGCGACATGCCCGCCTGCCCCTCTGCGCAGTTCAGCCTGCGCGTGGAGCTGGTGCAGGGCGATCCCCGACAACCCGCCCGCGTGCTGATCGACGAGATCAGCTTGGGCGAGGTGCCGGACGCGACGCGCCGGCCGGTGTTTCTGCCGCTGTTGCGCAGGGCGTTGTGGTGACAGAAAACCTCCCGAAGGCGAGTGCAGCCTTCGGGAGGTTGTGTTCTTCTAGAAGCGATAGGTGGTGCCGACTACACCTTCTACGAACGCCTGCGGCATGCGCGTCGCGAAGCAGCACTGCGCCTCGAAACCGGTGCAGTGCGAAGGCGCCACCAACTTGGGCTGCATGGCCCGGATCGCTTCGACGCTGCGCTCGATCTCCTCGCGCCCGGCGGTGGCCAGGTGAAAGCCACCCAGCACGGCCCACACGCGTTCCACGGCGCTGATCTGGCGCGCATAGTTCACGGTGTTGACAATGCCTGCATGCGCGCAGCCGGCAAGCACCACCAGCCCCTTGCCTTTGACGTGGATGACGATGGCCTGGTCTTCCTCGAGATCGTCTGGCAGGAAGGCATCGCCTTGACGATACGTCGATCGGGGTGAGCGCCCGGCCTGCTCAAAGCTCAGGCGCGGCACGAAGCCGGTGGTCCAGCAGCCGGCGGCCAGGCGGTGCGGGCCCTCGGACTCGACGACCTGAGCGCCTGCGGCCTCCCACTCTGCGCGTGAAAACGGTTGGACCGGGCCCTCGCGGGATCCGTTCTCGTGCACCTCCCAGCGCTCGCGAAACGCGGCCGGATGGATGACCAGCGGCACGCGCCGGCCTTCGACCCAGCGGCGCATCTCCTGCATGGAAGACCCGGCGGGCCACGTACGCGCTGCGGCCCGCAAGTCCATGGCCTTGAGTACCTCGGTCACGGCTGCGGTGTGGTCGTCGTGCCCGTGGCTGACGGCGAGGATGTCGATGCTGCCGGGTGGGATGCGCATGCGTCGCATGTTCTCGATGAGCGCGCCCGGCGTCATCCCGGCGTCCCACAGCACGCGCACTCCTTGCGACCTGAGATCAACGAGCGCGGCAAAGCCGTGCTCGGCCAGCAGCGGCGCCCTGGTGAAGCGCCTCACGCCACGCCTTGACCTGGCCATCAAGTTGGCGCTGTTGTCCACCAACACGGTGATGGCGACGTTTTCGGTCTCGCCAAAGGCTGCGTTTGAGGCCATCGGTTCCCTCCTTCTGGATGGGCTTGGACTGAGCGGTGCTATGGGACAGTCGAACGGCGGCTCCGCCGCCTCTCGGGCGGGGCAAATGTAGAGGACTGACGGACTAGCTGACAAACAGATTGGGCGACTAGGAAGCAGCGTTGGGGAGGCTGCTTGATGCGCTGGGCGCTTTGCAGGCGCCAGACGGCGTAGATCAACGCGGTCCAGGCGCAGAAGCGCAGCATTCGCAGTAGATGCAGGGCGAAGGAGGCCTGCGCCAGCACGGGACTCCAGGCGCAGAACGCGCCGTAGGCGATCCAGGTGAGCGCCAGGCAGCGCAGAGCGTAGCGCGGCAGCGGGGCCCGGGTGCGCGCGGCCGAGGCCAGCGCGGTCAGGATGGCGCTGCCCACGATCAGGGCGGCGCGGGTGCCCGCCAGCGCCCACAGCCCGGCGCGTGACCAGATGGGGCTGGCCGCGGGGCTCGGTTCGCCCCCTCCGAAGCTGCGCACACGGCGCAGCAGGAAGAAGCCTATGGCCACGGGCAGCCAGAAGCCCAGCCCGCGGTAGGCCAGAACTACCAGGGTGGACTGGAGCGGCGGCACACCCAGGGAGACGAAGGCCAGGGTCATGGCGCCTTCCACGGCGCCCAGCCCGCCGGGCGTGATGGCCACGATCCAGAAGAGCATGCCGATGGCATAGCCTGCCAGCAGCACGTCCAGGCTGGCGTGGTAGCCAAAGGCCAGGAACAGGACGGCGATGCAGGCCACGTCCACCAGGTGCATGGCCAGCGCCCACAGCAGGCCCTGCCCCAGGCGCTGCGGACGCGCGCCGATGGCGCGCGCGGCGGCGCTGAACTCGTGCGCGTTGCGTCGCGCCCAGTCTGCCTGGAGCAGTGCGGGACGGCGCAGCAGCCTGCCGGCGGCGTTGAGCACTCGCTGCACAAAGGCCAGCAGCGCGCGCAGCCGTTGGGGCCAGCGCGCCCCGGCCCACAGCACGCCGGCCAACCCGGCGGTCATCAACAGCAGCACTCCGGCCGCCGCCAGCTGGTAGGCCTGCAGGGCGCCGCGTTGCCACAGCAGCACCAGGCCCAGCGCCAGCCACACAGAGAAGGCGATAAAGTCGGCGACCATCACCAGCAGGTTGCCGGCCGCCGTGCGCGTGGGCGACTCGCCGCGGCGCGCGGCGTCATCGGCAAACAGGGCCATGCCGGCCGCACCGGTCATGGGCGCCGCCACGTTGACGAACACCGAGGCAAACAACACGGGCAGCAGCTCACCCACGCTGCTTTGCACCCCCACCGTGGCAAAAGCGGCCTGGTGCAGCGCGGCGTACACCACGGCGTACAGCATCTGCAGTCCGGCCGCCAGCAGGATCCAGTCCAGGCGTCCCCGGCTCAAGGACTGCAGCAACTCCAGGATCTCCGCGGAGCGGCTGAGGCCCAGCGCAATCACTCCGATGGCCACAGCCCACAACAACCACTGTCTCTTCATGCTACGCCTCCTTTCCACAAAAGAATGAGCCTGGCATCCGTCGGATGCCAGGCCCCTGGGAGGGCGCAGCAGGGCACAACTCAGGGCAGCACGGGGGGCCTCTTGGCACACCCGGTCTCAGCGGAACGCCTGAAGGCGTCACTACCGATCCGGGCGGCACTGCACATAATGGACCCCAGTGCCGCACAAGTGCTGTGCGTGTGTGGCATCCGTCCGATGCCCGGCAAGGCGCGCAGTGCGCCCTGCCGTTCGATCCGACCGTATGATCCTTCGCTGACCATCGACGGCGCCTTTCTCAGCGCGTCGATGCTCGTACCCGAAGGAGGTTCTGACGACTCGCTATGTGCTTCCTTCACCGATGGTGCTCCTGCGGGCCCTGCATGGGCCCGCGTTGGGCTGCCCGGACGCGTTCGTGCGCGCCGGGGGAACTCATTATAGCGTACGGAGAAGACTCCGTCAAACCCTCAAAGTGCAACTCCACGGGCTGATTGCTGCCAAGGTACCTGCCAGCGCCATTAGGCTTTCGCCGTCGCAAGGTTCTGCACAACGACCTTGCGTTCGACGCCAGGACGGAACACATACTCGGATGCGTCCAGAATCTCGATGCCGACAATCCTTCCATCTGATGCATAGTTCACGGCCACATCTTCGGAAAGCCTCTGGGTGGTCACTTGAAGCGATTCATCAACAAACCGGATATACAGCGCATCGACCTGCGGATCATACGTAATGCGCATCTGAAGCTCCTTCCTAGAAGTAGAACGTGTAGACCGTCACCACGACCAGCGCGTCGGGTTCCTCGACAACAATGGCGACGACCTGTTTCATGGCATAAGTTCGGCCGCCCCAGGGCCGTTCGTATTGGAAGTTCCTGCGATACCCAAGACGGCCTTCCTTAGCCGGTATCTCCTCTCCAATTCGGATGGCCTCGGCCACTTCATCTTCATGGGCGCCTCGCTCTGCCATCTGTTCGCGCGCGTGCCGCGAGAATTGGATCGGTTTCATCATCGCCACCCGTCTGGAGTTCAGTTGAATCACGTCGCTGCGCAATTGTAGCACACTTTGATAGAGGCGGCAACGCGAGACACTCGCCTGCCGCGACTTCTGATGTGGGCGTGTCTTTGCCCTGGCTGCTCTGACGATGGGTTGCCGCGATGCCCGAAAACCTGAACGCGCTCGGTTTCACATCTCGGCGACAAACAGTTGCTCGTCCACCTCGTTGCCCCAGTGCGTGCCGCGCTGCTGTTGTTGCAGCGCGAAGCCATGCTGCTCGTACAGGCGGCGCGCGGCGTCCAGGCCGGCAAAGGTGGTCAGGTAGGCGCGGCGGTGACCGGCGCTGCGGCAGAAGGCCATGGCTGCGCTCATGAGCTGGTGGCCGATGCCCAGGCATTGGTGCTCAGGCGAGACGATGAACCAACGCAGGCGCGCGCTGCCGGGCGGGTCCTTGTCGGCGGCGATGGCGATCGAGCCCACGACGTCGCCGCAGCACTGGGCGATCCAGAAGCCGTCGAGTTTGGGGTCAAATTGGGCCAGGAATTGGCCCAGCTCCGCGGCCACCTTGGCCTCGAAGAACACTCCGAATCCCCACTGCTGGGCGTAGTACGTGCCGTGCAGCTCGACGATGCGCCCAATGGCGCCTGGGCAGTAGCCTTGGATGGCGAGACGATGCGTCATGGGGGCACCTCACCTGGGCCGCGAGGCCCAGAAGTGGATGAAGACTGACCGGCTGCCCCGAGGCTATCCCTTGCGCAGCAGGTCGTCCAGACTGTCGCGTGACAGATCGGCGTCGCGCAGCAACTTCCGCCCGATGTCCTGGCGGGGTGCATGGGTACAGTTACAACACGGCCGTCGGCGTGCTTGAATCGTCCGTGACTTCCGCGCTGGCGTACGATCTCGAAACCGGCCTGCTGCAGGGCGCGCAGCAGTTCTGCGGCTTTGAGTACCAGAAGACCGGGCATCAGACCAGGACCTTCCGCACGCCCACGAACTCGGGCAATTCAGATGCACCTCCCCACAATGGCCAATCTGTGTCGCCTGCGTTGGCGGCCGGCATGTCAGGCACGCGCAGACCCAAGCATGGGACTGGGCGCGAGCACAATCGGCTGACACTGGCATGATATCACACTGCGCGATTGCCGTCAACGCTCGCCGGAAACACGCTCCTGCAGGTCTTCGCCCGTTGCTTTCGGATTTGGAATGTTTCAGCGGAATTCACGCAAGTTTCGACACAAGTTTACGGGCCGTTAAGAGTTAGTGCTGTATGCTGGAGTTGTCAGAGGCGTCCGACGTGGGGCGACGCCAAACGAATGCCAGGCAGGCAGACGCAAGAGGGGGTGCACATGAACAGGAAGTGGTTGGCGTTTGTGGTGTTGGTGGGCATGCTGCTGGCCGCGATCGCGCCAGGCGGCGCTGCAGCAGGCTGGTGGAGCCCGCTGTCCTGCGGGCTGGGCTTTGACAGCGCGCACGACAGCACCGAGTGTTGGTGGTGGCGCGGCCTCTACAGCATCCCGGCTGCGGGAGGGAATGCGACCCTGCTGGTCGGGGCATACGCGGAGCACTGGCAGATCGGCCAGTCGGGCCAGGTCCCGTCGTCGGAAGGCGCGGCGCGCGAATGGATACCAGAAACCAAGATCTCGTTCGACGATGTGACGCTTTCGCCCACTGCGCAGGTAACGATCAAGCTCTACGACTCGCTGGATCCCAGCCGCATGCTGTTCTCGTTCCAGGGAACACTGGCGGAGCTGATGGCACTGGTGCGGGCAGAGACCGCCTTCAGTGGAGCGTACGGCGTCTTGATTCGCATTCCGCTGCTGGTGCCCGCGGGGCAGACGCTGTGGATAGGGCGCATGGACCTGGTCCAGGGCGGGTACCGCGCGCACTGTGACCTGTACCTGGTGCAGGGTTTGCCGCTCATCATCAGAATCGTGTAAGCGAGGGTCCAACGGCATTACGGGGGCCCGCCCTATGACTTGTCCCGAGCCGGGGGCGGCGAGGCACAAGGCAGGCTGTATGGGCCAGTAGGCGGGCAGGAATCCGGTCTCCAGGCCGGCGGTCGCCCAAGGGTGCGCGGCCTCGACGCACAACGTCGAGACGCAGGGTGCGCGGTCGCTGAGTGGAGGCCGGGTTGCCGTGCAACATCTGCAAACCTGGTTTCCCGAAGGTCCTCGAAGCGAAGCGGAGAGGATGGTCTGGAAACCAGGTTTGTGGTCTTGGCTGGCGCCAGAAACCTGGTTTTGCGAAAAGAACCCAGGTTTCGACTGTCGCCTGCAAACCCGGCTTCGATGCTGCCCCTAGCGCCCGCGGTAGGTTGAGCGGCCCTCGCGGATGACCTGCACGATTTCGGCGGTGGAGACGCCCAGGTCAACGCTGGCCACGTCCAGAGGCGACCCCGCGGCCGGGAGCGGCCGGATTACGAACATCTGGCCGTCCCTGCGGCGGATGTGCACTTCACCCTCTGCCACGGCTTGATCCAGCAGCGTCGCCAAGTTCTGCCTTGCCTGCGAATACGTGTACACGCTCATGCCTTCACCTGCACGATCTTGACCCGCAGCCGCCGGGCTGCCTCGAGCAATTGCGAGTCCAGCGACAGCAGGGGCGCCTGGTATTTGAGCGCACAGCGGAGGAGGTACGCATCATAGGCGTACAAGCCTTGAGCGTGCGCGATCTTGAGCGCCTCTTCCAGTTCCACTGTGACGAAGCGCAGGGGTATGGAGCGGTAGGCCCGCAGCGCCTGCACGGCCTGCGCCAGCGTGATGCGTTGCTTTCTCAGGAGGCCGCACAGCGCATTGCCAACCTCCCAGTGTACCGAGTGCGGTGCAATCAGCTCCCATCCCTGCGTGCAGCGGACTAGAGCCGCGCGTTCCGGTTCGTTGGCGACCACGGCTACCAACACAGACGTATCCGCCACGAGTTGCATGCGCCACTTCCCTAGTCGAAATATGCACAATTGTACAAGTGGATTGTACAACACTGCACTCGATTTCGGCAAATCGCGGGCGGAAGCCGCAGGAATGGCTGAAGCCAGCATCGGCGCCTTCGGCCTCGCCACCATTGCCACTCCATTTCAACTATGCGCCATTGACAAGCATCCCG
>CAYZKS010000072.1:0-1400 GCA_964478725.1 uncultured Anaerolineales bacterium | reverse complement strand
TCTCACCTGCTCCCACGCGTGTGTTGGATGCACCCGCGTTGCCGGAGCGTACGGGCTTCCTGCTGTCGCCGCTGGACCTGTCGCACCTGAAGGGCGAGCGCATGCCGCCTGGCGTCGACGCCGCCTCCCTGCCCAGCCGCTTTGATTGGCGCGAGCAGGGCGTGGTGACCTCGGTGAAGCACCAGCAGAACTGCGGCTCGTGCTACACCTTCGCCGCCATCGGCAACATCGAGTCCTATCTGCTGATCCACGACCTGGGCAACTGGGACTTTTCTGAGAACAACGCCAAGGAATGCAACTGGGAGGAACTGAACAACTTTACCCACAACGGCTTTCCGTGGGGCAGTTGCGCCGGCGGCAACTACCCACTGCTGGCGAGCCTGTTCTCCCAGAAGGGCCTGGTGCTGGAGAGCTGCGACCCCTACTCGCAGAACGACGTGAGCTGCAAGACCACTTGCGCCTACCAGAAGACCCTGCTGGATTGGCGTCTGATCAACTATGACAACGTCCCCGCCGCCAGCGTGCTCAAGGCCTACATCCAGCAATACGGGCCAGTAGCCACCAATCT
This sequence comes from uncultured Anaerolineales bacterium, assembly GCA_964478725.1. Taxonomy (GTDB): domain Bacteria; phylum Chloroflexota; class Anaerolineae; order UBA2200; family UBA2200; genus CAYZKS01. Next base: position 832 of record CAYZKS010000072.1, on the reverse strand, counting down.
GTATGCCGGCCACAACGACGCTTGGGCCACGGAATTCAACAACTATGACGGCAGCTACACGCTGCGCTACACCGGCACTCAGAACCCAAACCACGCCGTGCTGATCGTGGGCTGGGACGATGCATTGATGCCGCGCGGCGGCACGCAGGCCGGCGCCTGGATCGTCAAGAACAGTTGGGGCACCGACTGGGGCGGGCCGTGCGGCTACGGCACGGGGCGCGGCTACTTTACCATCGGCTACGGCTGCGCCAACATCGGCATGGAATCGTCCTTTGTGGATGGCCTGCAGGATTATGATCCGCAGGGCGGCCTGCTGTTCTACGACGAGGCGGGAGGCTGGTGGTACGCCTGGGGCGCGGGCAGCACCACCGCCTGGGGACTGGCCAAGTTCACGCCCAGCAGCAACGCCAACGCCACCGCCGTAGAGTTTTGGACCAACGACAAGACCACGGACGTGGACGTGTACCTGTACGACGATTTCAACGGCACTGCGCCGGCCAATCTGCTTTGGTCGCAGCTCAACCTCAGCTTCAACGAAGCCGGCTACTACTCCGTGCCCGTGAACCCGCCCGTGCCCTTGAGCAGCGGCAACGATATCGTAGCCGTGGTCAAGTTCACGGACGACTCCTACCGCTACCCGATTGCGGTGGACAACCGTGGCCCCAAGGTCACGGGCAAGACCTACCTGAGCGCGACGGGCGCGACCGGCTCGTGGACGGACATGGGCGCGGCCAACAACGTGGATGTTTGCATCCGCGTGCGCTACTCTGCGCGCGCGGCGGCCACGCCTTCGAACACGCCTTCGCCCACGCGCACGCAGACCTCGACCACG
>CAYZKS010000071.1:0-15038 GCA_964478725.1 uncultured Anaerolineales bacterium | reverse complement strand
CGCAAAAACCTACAGAAACCCTTGTGGGCGTCCGGACGTAGCATCGCCCCTTGTGGGCGTCCGGACGGGCACAAGGCCCGATGCTACGACGAACACCCATTCCCAGGACAAACGCGAAGAACAGCAAACAGAACGGCTCGTTTTCTCTACTGTGATCGAAAGCGCCTGCCTGCGACACATCCCTCGTCCGAATTGTGTCTCTGCAGCCCTCGAGGGTCCCAGGCCTTCGCACTAATGGCATTTCACATGGGCTGTGCCTGCCGCGCGACTGGCTCCTGACGCAACTCGTCCAGCCGTTCTCGCAGTTCAATCACCCGCCGCTTGTCCAGGGGGTAGAAGCGCAGTGCTACCAGAAACAGCCCCGCGGCGGCCAGCGGCAACAGCCCCATCCCCAGCCGGATGCCGAGTGCCACCGACGGCGGCTGGGCCCGCAGCTCGGGCGCATAGCCGCTCAGGCTCAACACCAAGCCGCTGGACGCGCCGATCAGTACCATCACCAGCCGTTCGATGAAGGCGTTCACGCCAAAGTAGCTGCCCTCGCGACGCCGGCCGGTGCGCAGCTCGTCCTCGTCAATCACGTCGCTGAGCACGATGTCGCGCACCAGCGTGATGCCCGAGTTGGCCGCGCCCACCAGCAGCATCATGATGAATGCCTGCGCCAGGTTGCCCACCACCAGCACGAGCAGCATAAAGACGGCGAACAGCGTCACGGCCGCCGCCAGCGTACCCTTGGAGCCCAAACGCAGGGCCACCTTGCGCCACAGCGGATAGAGGGCCATGGAGGTGATGAACATCCCGGCCATGACCAGGCTCATCTGCTCCGCCGGGACGCCGATGACGTACTTGATGAAGAAGGGCACCATGGCCGAGAGCCAGCTCCAGATGTAGCAGATCATCAGATTGGCGCCCGCGAAGGCCAGAAACGAGCGGTTGGTGAATGTCTCCTTGAAGGCGGCCACGAGCGCCAGTGGCTTCTCCGCGCTGCTGCGCTTGCGCTCCCGGCTGCCCAGCAGCGAGACCGCAAAGGCCGCAGCGCCGACGAGGCCCAGCACGATACCCGCGCCGCGCCATGCCCCCAGCTCGCCCAAGCGCCTCGACAACGCGCCCACGATCAACGGCATGACCGCCACGCCCAGCGCTGTGCCCACCATCGCCGCCATCTGGCGGTACATGGAGACCTCGGTCCTTTCCTTCAGCCCTTCAAAAGCTTCGGGAAAGAGCGCCGTGTACGCCACGCTCACGGCGGTGTACACCAGGTCGAACAGGGCAATCACCGCAGCAAAGTACAGGAAGATGCCCATGTTCGAAGGATCGGTCAGGGAGCGGTCGCCCAGCGGCGGCGACCAAACGAGGACGAACAACAGCAGCGCCAGCGGCGTGCCGATGGCGACGTAGGGGATGCGCCGCCCCCAGCGCGAGCGCGTGCGGTCCGAGAGCACCCCCACCAGTGGGTCGTTAACCGCATTCCACACGCCATAGGAGATGGCAAAGGCCAGGCCTACCAGCTTGGGGTCGAGGCGCACCACGTCGGTGTAGAAGAAGATCAGGAACGTCTGCACCGAGTTAAAGTACAGCGCCTGCCCCAGGTTGCCGACGCCGTACGCGACTTTGGCAAGTCTGCCCGTCATGATTGCGCCTCCTCAAAGCTCTTGGTTCAGACGCTCGTTCCCTCTCCCATGACTTCCCATCCCTGCCCCCTGGCATGGGCAGCCAGTTGCGGGTCCGGGTAGACGGCCACAGGATGCCCCACACGTTCCAGCAGAGGCAGGTCGGTGATGCTGTCGGCGTAGGCGTGGCTCTCGGCCCAGAGGACGTCATCGCTGCCTTGCAGGTAGGCCTCCAGGCGCGACAGCTTGCCCGCACCCTGGCACACGGGCAACTCACAAGCTCCCGTGTAGCGCCCATTCCGCAGGACGAGGGGTGTGCCAACCGTCTCCTCGACTCCCAACTGATGGCCGATCGCGGCCAATAAGGGAGCGGGCGTTCCGGAGACCAGGATCACGCGCTCCCCGGCGGACTGGTGCTGCCTCAAGCGCGTCATCACGCCTGCGCGCACCAGCGGCTGCACCTCGCGTTCGGCGATCCAGGCAAAGGCAGCCGCGGCCTGCTCGGGCGTCCAGCCGCGCAGCGCCCAGGCCAGGTCGCGCGTCCACAGCTCGCGCGCCGTCGCCTCTGACAGCAGGCCCAGCCGCCACAGCGGCCACAGTGCCATGTGCGAAGCCATGTAGACGAACAGCGGCACCCGCTTGACGCGGTGCGCGCGGTGATGCCGCGCCACACCGTGCACGATGTGGCCGGTGTAGAGCGTGCCGTCAAGGTCGAAGATGGCCAGGGTCATTGGGCCTCGCACTGTCGTGGTGGTCCATGCGATTCTGCTTCGAAGTACAGCACGTCAGCGCAGAGGAAGATCAGGAACGTCTGCATAGGATTGAAAAACAGTGCCTGCCCGAGGTTGCAGACACCCATCGCGACCCTGGCCAGTCTGCCTTGCATGGTCAGCACCTCCATCCAATTGCGCCTTTCGCCTCGCTGTCTGGTGCGATGATTCATCTCTCACCCCGCCGGCGCGCCCCGAACCATTATATGGGAGGGAAGTATGAATCGCAAGCGCATCTAGCACGCCACGGGATCGGCTGGAGCCAATATGCCTGGCCATGAATACGTACTATAATCCGCTTGTGAAGAGAGTGCCAGTGAATGCCCAGGCCGGTACGATTCAGAAGCAGTGCCCTCGGCGCCCATGAGACCCGGGACTTGCCGAGCTGGCACAGTCTGCCAGGAGGTGGGCAATGCGTAGAACTGAGCACGTGTGGCGATCTTTGTTGGCCATCGCGTTGGCCCTGACTGGTTGGTTGGGCCTCGCAAGCTCCGGACTGGCCGACGGCGGGCCCATCCTCACCGACCCGCAGTTGTGGGCCATGCTCAAGGAGGGCCAGCAGATCGGCGTGGTGACCCTGGGCAAGGGCAACGCGCTGCACGTCGACCTGTTCGTCTCCATGCTCGACGAGAGCGGCGAGTCGCACGAGATCACCTTCTTCCTGCCACTGGGCCAGCAGCCCAGCGCCTTTGAGGTCCAGGAAAGGACCTCGCTGGAGTTTGATGAGGCACTGACCCAGAGCCTGGACGCAACGCTCAAATCCGCAGCGCAACGCCAGACCAGCTACCGTAACAACGTGCGTTGGTCTCTGCTTCTTGGCACGCTCCTGCTCAATGGAGGTTGGAGCTGGCCGCTCTGGCTGGTCTGGTCGCTGGCCTCGTGCGCCCCGATGGGCGGCATCGAGCCGCTCGCCACCTTCGAGACGCCCAGCTCCCAAGTGGCCATCTACGGCCTCGACCAGGACACGAACCTGTCGGCGCTGATGCTGACCGCCGGGCTGGATCCCGCAGTCCGCGACACGCTGGCCCGCTTCCGGGGGCAGCAGATCGCCGTGGTCAAGCTACGCACACAGCCGCCATCCCAAGGCGCGGGTGGTACAGGTTACGCGCCCTCGGGTCAGCCCGGGTTGCACCTGGGCTGGACCTCGAGCCTGTTCGATGGGCCGGATGGTCCGGCATACTCCTACCCCCTCGGTACCGGCAGCGCCTGGGCGCATCCCATTGAACAGACGCGCATCTACGTGGTGGCGCCGCCGGGCACGGACTTTGCCGTTGACTATCCACGCCTGGGTGCCGATCTGTCGGGTTACTCCCCCGGCGGCTGGTTCGGACGTTCCGCGCCGCGCATTCAGGGTGCGGACGGACCGGCGTTTGCCGTCGAGGACGCCATTGGCGACTGGGGGCGCGTCTGGCGCGTGACCTACATGCACAGCAACGCGACCACGGACGTGAGAGTGATGCCGCTCTCCGGGCCATCCCAGGAGACGCAGCAGGCCCTGGCTCGCATCGCACGCCAGGGCTGGATCCAGCTCATCACCTGGCCGCTGAGTTTTGGCGTGGCTGCGTTGCTCTGGCTGCTCGTGTGGCGCTGGGTGATGGCGCGCATGCTGGGAGTGCGCCGCGCCTGGCTGGACTGGCGCGGCCATCTCGAGGCCCTGGGCTGGTCGCTGCTGTACCCATTGACGAACGGTGTGGTAGGTGCGGCAGTCAGCATACTGGCGGTTGCGACCGCGGGCTTGGGCATCATGGTTGGTCTGCCGGTGCTGCTCGCCTCACTCCTGGGTGCGCTCAGCGTCGTGCTCTTCGTTCGGCGCTACACGCGCAGGCTGGGCGTCTCGCGCGGGCGCGCTTTGCTGGCCTACGCCGCGGTCGTGGCGCTCACGAACGTGCTCTACCTGGCATTCGCTCTGGGCTACGCAGCGCTGCTGGGAGTCGCCTAGCGTGTGGGCGAGTGTCCGCTGCGCCCCTGGAGGCGCAACGGATGAGCGCCCGACTCGCCCGCACGCGTGAGCTCGGCCCGGCGCCTGCCTGGCTCCCTGCGCTATTTGGCCTCGCGACGCTCGCGTTCCACGTCGCGGGCGCAGCCCTGGCGCGCCAGCTTCATTCCACCGATCCCGGAGCCACCTCTAACACACCTCCTACGCCCCTCTAACGCAAATCCAACGCACAATCTCTAGTATGATAGGACGCGGGGCGGACGCGCGCGAAGGTACGGCGATCACGAGGCCCGAGGGCCGGCGCAAGCTCCGCGAGCAGAAAGGCGGCAACGTGCTGCGAGCTAGAAGCAAAGCCCTCTTCGCAATCGGCAAATGGAGCGGCCGGCTGGCATGGGCACTGCTCCTGCTGTCGCTCCTGACCGGTTACGGGATCACCCAATTTCGACTGGTGGAGCGCCTGACGCTCGGGCTATTGACCAAGCCGCTCGCCTTTCGCCTGCACGAGTACGTGGGCCTGCCCCTGCTGGTTCTGGCCATTATCCACGTGGGCATCGGCGCATTTCGACGACGCCGGTCCCCGACAACAGGAGTCAAGTCATGAGACATACGCGTAGTATGCGCGTCGTTTGGGTCGTGTTGCTCGCAGCGCTGATGCTGGCGGCCTGTCGCAGCGTTGCCCCGACATCATCGTCTTTGCCTGGCGCCGAAGTACGCGAATACCAGGGTGAGAACCTGTCGTCCGTCAGGGACTTTCGCGAGAACTCGATCGCGGGTCCGCAACAGGTCTCGCTCGACAAGTACAAGCTGGACGTCGTCGGGCTGGTGGACAAGCCGCTCTCGCTGAGCTATGACCAGGCGTTGGCCAATCCCCACTACAGCAAAGTGGTCACCTTGTACTGCGTCGAAGGTTGGGACGCCAAAATCCTGTGGGAGGGCGTCTTGATCGACGACCTGCTGCGTCCGGCGGGGATCCAGGATGGCGCGGTCACCGTCATCTTCCACGCCGCAGACGGCTACACGTCTTCGCTGCCACTGGAGTACGTGCGGCAGAACAAGATCATGCTGGCGTTCAAGATGAACGACATCGCGCTGCCCGCGGAGCGCGGCTTCCCGTTCCAGGTGGTGGCCGAGTCCAAGTGGGGCTACAAGTGGGTCAAGTGGGTGACCAAGATCGAGCTTTCAGCAGACCCGGACTACAGGGGCTACTGGGAGGACCGCGGCTACAACAACGACGCTGATCTCAAAGGTCCGATGTTTGAGTAGTGATTCGGCTGCCGCAGTCGCTGGTTTTGTGGCGCACCATCACAACAGCATGCTGAAGAAGCTCCAAGCGGATTCCCGCTGGAAGTGCAAACACAGGCCAGGGCCGGCCTTGACGTGTGAAGGCCGGGACGAAGTCGCCGTCAGGCCGGCACCTGGTAGATGACTGGTCGATACAATGGTTGAGGAATGGCGCGACCCTCAGCTTTGGCCGCCTCCAGCCAGGCCTGCTTTGCGATCTCGACCTCGCTGAGCGCCTCTTCGGGCGTGTTGCCAAAAGCTGAGCAGGCTTCGAGATCCGGAATGTCCGCGATGTATCCGCCATCTTCTTCACTGTAGAAGATATTGATGTGATAGTCCTTCACCCTTCATCCTCCATCGTCAGGTTGTAGCGCTCAACCAGACGCAGGAACTGTCGTACTTGATAGGGTTTGGCCTTCCCACCCACACTCTGCAAGTGACGAGTTCCCGGACGTGCGGATGCACCAGGATGTGATGACTGCCTCTGATCCGGGACACTCGGAATCCAAAGGCCTCTGCGAGTTGCATCATCTCGTCGAATCGGATGTCCTTGGATCCGGAGAGGATTCTCTGTAGCAACGCGCGTTTCATCCACTCAGCACCCCATCCAAGTACGAACCGAGCTGCCCCGATGCGGTAAAGCTGCGTATGCGACGGCTGGATCTCGGCGTGGCACGTCTATGCGGACAAAGTATACCTCACGACATAGGCGCTGTCAATTGGCACCGGCCCACTCCCGCGTCTTGAAGTGGCCCCGGCGTGCCCTCGCTTCGCCAGTTGTCACAGGCTTGCCCAAGAGCACCCAACGCCTGTTTGACAAGCCAGCAGAAGCCTGCTAGAATGCAAGCTACACACGATGGTTCGGCTGGAAGGATGCTAGCGAACATGATCGCCAAGTCGGGACGTGAGAGCTGGATGACCGGCACCGGGCGCACCCGCGACTCGGGAACCTTTGCTGTGTCGTCGTCCGGGCGTGAGTACTTCTTTGAGTACTACTATTACTTTGCCTTTGCCAACGCTGCAGGCAGAGTGCTTCACGCCAGGAGGACCGCCCCAGAGTGGGGCTAGCGATCAACAGCAAAGAGGCTGCAAGAAGCGTGGAGCAGACAAGCTCCACGCTTTTGTTTTATCACACGGAGGGCATGCATGCGTTGTCAAGGCATCCGCGGGGCGACGAGCGCCGATGAGAACACCACCCAGGCCATCCTGGAGGCAACTGCCGAGCTGCTCCGGCTGCTGGTCGAGGCCAACGGCCTGCGCCCGGAGGACGTGGGCAGCGCCGTCTTCACTGCCACGCCGGACCTCAATGCCGCCTTTCCGGCACGGGCGGCTCGGGAGATGGGCTGGTCGGCTGTCCCCCTGTTCTGCGCGCAGGAGATCGCGGTGCCCGCGGACGTCCCGCGCTGCATTCGTGTCCTACTGCACTGGAATACAGAGAAACCTCAAGGCGAGATCAAACATGTCTATCTCAGGGGGGCGAGGGCGCTGCGCCCTGACTTGAGCGGGAGGTCCTAGATGGTCACGGTCGCTTTCCAGGGAGAGCTCGGGGCGTATTCGCAGGAAGCCGCCCAACAGTTCTTCGGGCCCGAGGCAGGCACCCTGCCCTGCCGTACCTTGCTGGACATCTTCCTGGCGGTTGAGGGGAGCCAGGCCGATCACGGCATCCTGCCGGTGGAGAATTCGACGGCAGGCTCCGTGAACCAGGCATACGATCTCCTGCTGGAGCATGACCTCAAGATCTCCGGTGAGGTGTTTCTGCGCGTGCGGCATTCACTGCTGGCAAACTCTGGCACGAAGCTGAAGGACGTGCGCCAGGTTCGCTCCCATCCGCAGGCCCTGGCGCAGTGCGAGAGGTTCCTGGCGCGCAACAGAATGGATCCCGTGCCCGCTTACGACACAGCGGGAAGCGCCAAGGACCTGGCCGCCGCGCCGGAGCCTGGAGTGGCCGCCATCGCCAGCGCCCTGGCTGGCCGCCTGTACGGCCTGGAGGTGCTGGCCAGCGAGATCGAGGACCTGCCCTTCAACTACACCCGCTTCTTCGTTCTGGGTCACGACGACCCGCCCAGGGCGGAGCGCAACAAGACCTCCGTCGTCTTTGCCACGCGTCATACGCCAGGATCGCTGCACGCCTGCCTGGGAGAGTTTGCCAGGCGCGGCCTCAACCTGACCAAGCTGGAATCGCGTCCGCGTCACAACAAGCCCTGGCACTACATCTTCTACCTCGATTTCGAGGGTCATTGGCAGGACACGCCTTGCGCTGAGGCGCTGGTCAGCCTGCTGGACAAGGCCACCTTTATCAAGCTGCTGGGCTCCTACCCGGCAGCCGTCCTCGAACAACCACAGGGCTGAGCGCCTGGAGCATGCAGCAGCCAGGACACAGTCCGAGACTACACAGGGGGTTGCAATGATCATTGTGATGAAAATGGGAGCAACGCAAGAGGAGATCGAATCAGTCATTACCAGCATAGAAGCCATGGGATTCGCAGCCCACGTTTCGTCCGGCAAGGAGCGCACGATTATCGGCATCATCGGCAATGAGCGCCCCTTGACCCCCGACAACTTTGAGCTGCTCCCCGGCGTGGAGAGGGCCATGCGCGTGCTGCATCCTTTCCGGCTGGCCAGCCGCGACTTTAAGCCGGAGAACACGGTCATCCCCCTGAACGGCGAGAAGATCGGCGGGCACAAGGTTGTGCTCATGGCCGGGCCATGCGCAGTGGAGAGCCGGGAGCAAATGCGGGAAGTGGCCTATGCGGTTAAGGAGGCCGGCGTCAAGATCCTGCGCGGCGGGGCCTTTAAGCCACGTACCTCGCCTTACAGCTTCCAGGGCCTGGGCGAGAAAGGGCTGGAGATCCTGGCCGAGATCAAACAAGAGGTGGGTCTAGCCATTGTCACGGAGGTGATGGCGCCGGAGCAGGTGCCCCTGGTCTCCCGTTACGCCGACGTCCTGCAGATCGGCACGCGCAACATGCAGAATTATGCCTTGTTGCACGCTGTCGGCGCGTCCGGAAAGCCCGTGATCCTGAAGCGAGGCATGATGGCCACCCTGGAGGAGCTGCTGCTCTCAGCGGAGTACATTCTGCTCACACAAAGCAACGCACCGGTGATCCTATGTGAGCGCGGCATCCGCACCTATGAGGACTCTACCCGCTACACCCTGGACATCAACGCAGTGCCCGTACTGAAAGAGCTCACGCATCTGCCCATCGTGGTAGACCCCAGCCACGGCACAGGCAGGTGGCAGTTGGTGGGAGCCGCGGCCAGGGCCGCCGTGGCTGCCGGTGCCGACGGCCTGTTGATTGAGGTTCACCCCTGGCCCGAGCGCGCCCTGTCAGACGGAGCCCAGTCCCTCAAACCTGACAAGTTCGCGCGCCTGGTAGTGGAGCTACGGCGTGTCGCCGAGGCTGTGGACAGGAGCCTCTAAGTGAAGTTGGCTGACGCTCGCGTGACCATCGTGGGCCTGGGCCTCATGGGCGGCTCGTTGGCGGCTGCCCTGAAGACAGAGCGAGCCTGCAGGCACATCCGAGGAGTGGCGCGAACAGAGAACACCATCCACCAGGCGCTGGCACGTGGATGGATCGACACGGGCACCCTCGACCTGGCAAGCGGGCTACAAGAGACCAGTATCGTCATCCTGGCCACGCCCGTGCGAGCCATTATCGAGCTGGTCTCGCGCCTGGGCCCCTTGCTCCCGGCGGGCTGCCTGCTGATGGACCTTGGCAGCACCAAGACGGCCATCCTCGAAGCCATGCAGCGTCTTCCGGCTGGCGTCCGGCCCCTGGGCGGCCATCCGGTCTGCGGCAAGGAGGTTTCTGGAATCGAGGCCGCGGATGCCCGCCTGTTCCGGGGAGCGGCCTTTGTGCTGTGCCCTCTCCCCAGGACGGGCCAAGAGGCGCTCGGGCTGGCCCAGGAGCTGGTCGAGGCGGTGGGGGCACGGCCGATGGTGATGGACTGCGAGCGACACGATCGACTGCTGGCTGCAGTCAGCCACCTGCCCTATCTGTTATCGTTGGGCCTGATGGCCAGCGCCGAGGAACAGGCCCAGGCTGACCCTTTGCTGTGGGACCTGGCCGCTAGCGGCTTCCGCGACACCAGCCGGCTGGCTGCCAGCGACGTACGCATGATGCTGGACATCCTGCTTACCAATCGTGAGGCGGTGAGTGTGATGCTTGGCGGTCTTCGGGACAAACTGGGTAAGCTACAGCGCGCACTGGATTGCCAGGATGAGCAGACCCTGCGGCAGATGATGGAGGCGGCCCAACGCAGGCGAAGGGAGATGTTCCGATGAGGCTCAGCACACGGAGGAGCGGCCCCTTGCGCGGTCGCATCCATGTGCCTGGGGACAAGTCCATCTCCCACCGCGCACTGCTTCTGGGAGCCATCGCTGAGGGCGTGACCAGAGTGGTCAACTTCCTGCCAGCGGCTGATTGCCTGGCCACCGTGGCCTGCGTACGGGCATGCGGCATCGAGGTCGAGCAGGGCCACAATGGGGACCTGATCGTGCAGGGGCGAGGCCTGCGCGGCCTGTGCGAGCCGGCCGACGTCTTGAACTGCGGAGGGTCGGCGACCACGATGCGGCTTCTCGCCGGCATGCTGGCCGGGCAGGCGTTTTACAGCGTCCTGACCGGGAATGAGCCGCTCCGGCGGCGGCCCATGGGCCGCGTGGTCGAACCGCTGCGCGAGATGGGCGCCACCATACTGGGTCGCGGAGGCGGTCAGCTACCGCCGCTGACAGTCAGTGGCGGCAACCTGCGCGGGATCGACTACAGGCTGCCCGTCGCCAGCGCCCAGGTCAAGTCGGCCCTTCTGCTGGCAGGCCTTTACGCCCGGGGAACCACTACGCTGCACGAGCCTGGTCCGGCCCGCGACCACACTGAGCGCATGCTGAGGGCACGGGGAGCCAAGCTTGATGTGCACCAGGGAACGGTGACCCTCTACCCCGGAGACAGGCTGGCAGCAGTGGATACTGTGGTGCCCGGGGATCTTTCCTCTGCTGCCTTTGTCATCGCTGCCGGCTGCCTGGTGCCCGAATCCGAGATCGTGGTGCTGGGAGTGAACATCAACCCGACCCGCACGGGCTTGCTGGATGCGCTGCGAGCCATGGGTGCTGAGATTGCTGTCGAGAACCAGGCAGAGAGGGATGGTGAGCCAGTGGCCGACATCGTCGTGCGAGCCACACCCGGGGGCGAAGCTCCGAACCTGCACGCGATCGAGGTGGGCGGCGACTGGATTCCGAGAATGATCGACGAGCTGCCCATCCTGGCCGTAGTGGCCACTCAGGCCGAAGGGCAGACCGTGGTGCGTGATGCGGCAGAGCTGCGGATCAAGGAGTCGGACCGCATTGCCGCCCTGACGACCGAGCTGAACAGGCTTGGCGCTCGCATCGAAGAGCGGCCCGACGGCTTTGTCGTGCAGGGGCCGACCAGACTGCAGGGAACGCGGGTCGATAGTCACAGCGATCACCGCCTGGCCATGAGCCTGGCCGTGGCTGGCCTGGCGTCGAGCGGGGAGACCCACATCGACGGCGCAGAGTGCATTGGAGATTCCTTCCCGCAGTTCGAGGCCATCCTGGGACAATTGACCGGGCGCGACAAAAGACGTGAGGTTGAGCCATGATCGATGGCAAGACGCGGCTAGTGGGCCTGATCGGTTGGCCTGTGGAGCACAGCCTTTCTCCGCGCATGCACAACGCTGCCTTTGAGAGGCTGAGCCTCAATTGGTGCTACGTGCCCATGCCGGTAGCTTCGGAGCGGCTGCGAGATGCTTTGAGAGGGCTGGTGTGCCTGGGTTTTGCCGGAGTCAACGTCACGATTCCGCACAAGCAGGCCGTGGTTGCCTGCCTTGACGAGGCTACACCCGAGGTACGCTACATCGGTGCGGCGAACACGATCGTTTTCCAGGAAGGCAGGGCCATAGGCCACAACACCGATGTGTACGGCTTCCTGGCAGCCCTGCGCGAGATAGGTTTCTCCCCACAAGGAAGGCGTGCTGCTGTCCTGGGAGCTGGCGGTGCCGCGCGCGCCGTGGTCTACGCTCTGGCCAGCTCGGGGAGCAGGGTAGCAGTGCTCAATCGCAGTCAACAACGCGCCCAGGCCCTGGTGGAGGACCTTTCGGCCGAGTTCCCTTCTGCTGCGCTGAAGGCTCTGCCTCTGACAGTCGAGTGCTTGGAGCAACATGCCGCCGCAGCCGACCTGCTCGTCAATACGACATCGGTAGGCATGTGGCCGGAGCCCGACCGATGCCCCTGGCCCGAAGAGCTTGCCCTTCCCAGCCACTTGACGGTCTTTGACCTGGTCTACTCCCCTCCGGAGACCGAGCTGCTGAAGAAGGCAGTTTCCGTTGGCGCAAAGAGCGTTGGCGGCCTGGGGATGCTGGTGCACCAGGGTGCGGCGGCCTTCCGGCTGTGGACCGGGCGCGAGCCACCCGTGGAGGTCATGTACAAAGCCTGCCGCTCCGTCTGAGGAGGATTGAGATGCTGCGTTTTCTGACCGCAGGCGAATCGCACGGTCCGTGCCTCATCGTCATCGTTGAAGGCATGCCATGCGGCCTGCCGCTCAGCCCCGAGGAGCTCAATCGCGACCTGAGGCGCCGCCAGCGCGGCTACGGACGCGGCGGGCGCATGCAGCTCGAGAACGACGAGGTCGACGTGCTGAGCGGAGTAGACAGCGGTCGCACCAACGGCGCTCCGATCGCCCTGCGCATTGAGAATGCCGGTCGCGATGGGCCGAGGGAACGGTGGAGCGTGCCTCGCCCAGGCCATGCTGATCTTGCCGGTGCCGTCAAGTACGGCCTCGATGACCTGCGTCTGGTAGCGGAGCGCGCCAGTGCCCGGGAAACGGCGGCCCGGGTAGCCGCCGGCGCGGTCGCCAGGCGATTCCTGCTCGAATTCGATGTGCTCGTGGGCAGCTACGTGGCTGAAATCGGGGGAGTAGTGGCCGGCATTCCGGATCTGCCTCTGGCGCAGCTTTGCGAGTTGGCTGAGGACTCGGACGTGCGCTGCCCCAACCACCAAGCCGCGCAGGCCATGCGCGAGCGCATAGACGCGGCGCGGGCAGCGGGGGACAGTGTGGGCGGCGTCTTCGTGGTCGTCGCCAGCGGCGTGCCGGTGGGATTGGGAAGCCATGTGCACTGGGACCGGAGGCTGGATGGCCGCCTGGCTCAGGCCCTGATGAGCATCCCGGCGGTCAAAGGAATGGAGATCGGCCCGGCTTTCGAGAACGCTCGCCTCCCAGGCACTCACGTCCACGACGAGATCTTCGCCGAGTCAGCGCACGGCGCCTCGTCCGGGGAGCCGTCGCTGAGCAAGGTCCGGATTCTGCGACGCACCAACCGTGCAGGCGGAATCGAAGGGGGCATCTCCAACGGCGAGCCCATCGTGCTCAGGGCAGCGATGAAGCCTATCCCCACCACCGTTACCCCTTTGCGCTCGGTCGACCTGGCGTCTGGAGAGCCTGCGCTCACCAAGTACGTGCGCTCCGACGTCTGCGCTGTTCCGGCCGCAGCCGTGGTGGGCGAGGCCATGCTTGCCTGGGTGCTCGCAGACGCGCTCCTAGAAAAGCTCGGGGGGGACAGCATGCAGGAGATCAAGGCCAGATGGCGATAGACGGGCGTGTGAGTAACAACACCAGCAAGAAAGAACAAGCATCCCGCAGCTCTGTTGAGCGGGCAAGCCGTACCAACATCGTGATTGCCGGCTTCATGGGCACGGGCAAGACGTCCGTGGGGCGCGAGGTGGCCAGGCGCCTGGGTCGCGAGTTCCTGGACATGGATGCCCTTATCGAGGAGCAGCTAGGCATGTCCATCGCGGAGGTCTTCGCCGCTCACGGTGAGAGCTTTTTTCGCGAACAGGAGGGGCAATTGTGCCGGCAGTTGGCAGACAGACGTGGCCTGGTGGTCGCTACCGGCGGCGGGGCCCTGGTTGCCGAAGAGAACCGCATGGTCCTGGGCACAGGCAGCCTACTGGTCTGCCTGACCTGCGAGGTGGATACACTCTTGCGACGTTTGTCACACGCCAGAGATCGGCCCCTTCTGGCCCTGCCCGACCGTCGGCAGAGGATCAACAACCTGCTGGCCGAGCGGCGCGAGGCATATCAGCGCACCTCCTACCAAATAGATACCACGAAGCTGACAGTACAGGAGGTAGGGGACAGGGTGCTTGACCTGTTGAGAGATGAGACCACAACGGAGACAATCCCTGTGCGGACGCCGTCCGGGGGCTATGAGGTGCACTTGGGCAGGGGTCTCTTGGCCTATGTGGGCGAGCTGGCGCGCCAGCGGGGCCTGGGAGGGAAGGCAGCCCTGGTTACGAATCCCACCCTGGGCGGCCTATACGGGCCCGTCGTCATCGAGAGTCTGAGTCAGGCAGGCTTCCATCCGTTGGTCGTCCAAGTACCTGACGGCGAGGCGTCCAAGACCCTGGACACTGTCCGCCTCCTGTACGACCAGTTCGCCAACGCAACAATGGATCGCGGCAGCCTCGTATTCGCGTTGGGAGGCGGTGTCGTGGGCGACACCGCCGGATTCGCTGCAGCCACCTACATGCGTGGAATCTCTCTGATCCAACTTCCAACCACACTGCTTGCCATGGTGGACGCCAGCGTGGGGGGCAAAGTGGCGATCAACCATCCCAGAGCCAAGAATCTCATCGGCGCCTTTCACCACCCAGAGCTGGTCCTGGGCGATCCAGACGTCCTCGCCAGCCTTCCAGAAGAGGAGTTCAAGGCCGGCCTTGCGGAAGTGATCAAAGCGGGCGTGGTTGGCTCGCCCACCCTTTTCGAGCATTTGGAACACAGAGGTCTGCAACCCATCAGATGGGTCATTGGGGAGGCCATCCGCGTCAAAGTGGCCGTGGTCGAGAAGGATCCTGAAGAGCGAGGGCAGCGAGCTGTCCTCAATCTGGGCCATACCTTCGGCCATGCCTTGGAGGTGCTGAGTGCATTCTCACTTGGCCACGGCGAGGCAGTGGCCGTGGGCATGCTATTGGCCACCGAGCTGGCCGAGCTGCTCGGCCTCTGTGACCGAGAAGTGAAACAACGCCTGACCGCCGTCCTCAGGCGCTTCGGCCTGCCGACCACCTTCCAGGGTTTTGCACCCGGAGAAGTCCTGGCGGCTATGGCCATGGACAAGAAGCGGCGATGCGGAAGGCCGCGCTTTGTCTTGCCCCAGGCAATCGGTCAGGTGACAATCGTGAACGACGTGCCTGAGAAGCTCGTGTTGGAGGTGCTCGAAAGGATGCGAGAGAGATGAGCCCCAAGATCCTAGTCGTCCATGGCCCCAATCTGAACCTGCTGGGCGCACGCGAGCCCGCCATCTACGGCGCGGTCACGCTGGAGGAGCTGGACGAACGGCTGCGCGCCTACGCCGCCAGCCGGGGCGTTGAGCTGCGAACCATCCAGTCGAACCACGAGGGAGCCATCATCGACGCTATCCACGAGGCCGCTTCCTGGG
>CAYZKS010000070.1:10387-15096 GCA_964478725.1 uncultured Anaerolineales bacterium | reverse complement strand
GCCCACAGCAGGACAGTGAGCAGGAGACCAAGATCGACGAGTGAAAAGGTGGGTTTCTTGCAGGTCAAGGTCATGCCGCCGTGTTCTGCAGCGCCGCGATCACCATCTGCACAGCAGCCTGCACGCTGTCTACCATCTGCACCCAGGCAAAATCGGTGGGACGGATGATGAGCTCGGCCCGACAATAGTCCAGCAGCCCCTGCCAGGGATGGCGCAACAGCACCAAGGGTCTGGCTGGGATGGAGTGAGTCTGCAGCAGGCTCCACGCCAGGCTGATTTCGGTCAGCGTGCCAATGCCGCCGTGCAGCGCCAGGTAGGCCTGGCCCAGGGACATCACGGTCTGCAAGCGCTCCTGAAAAGTATCGGCCCAAACCACCTGGTCCAGCCAACGATTCGGAGGGTACGAGGCAAACTGCTTGATGGGCACGCCGATGGTCGTCCCGCCGGCTTCCTTGGCGCCACGGCTTACAGCTTCCATCACACCGCCATAGCCTCCGTTGCATACTGTCACACCTGCCTCCGCAAGCAACTTGCCGGCCAGCCGCGCCTCCTCGTAGCTCGGGCTGCCCGGCTCGACCTGCGCGCTGCCGAATACTGTGACTACCCGGCTGTCCATCATGCTTTGCGCTCCCCTCCTGCGTCGTGTCTCGAATCCTCTCTCCGGTGGAGCCAGTCTTTGATGCTGCGTAGCTCGCCCTTCACCCAACGTTGCAGGCCGCTCCCACCAAAGTGGTCTACAAAGTCCTGGGTGGCCGCCTCTGTGCCGATGTCACAGCTGTACCCCTCGCTGAGATAGTAGCAGTGTTCTATGATCCACAAGTACAGGTCGGCTTCTCTGCGGGCGGGAAACTGATCCAGCACTCGACGCTGGCGGACGATCTGCACGAGCGGCATGTAGACGTGATCGTACCAACTGACTACCGCCTCTGCCCACGCTACCTCGGACTTGTGCTCCAGACCGAGGTAGTAGCGGTGCACGGAGATGTGTTCGAGCAGATGCTTGTAGCCGCCCAGAATGCTGAACTCGATGCGTTGCTCGGGGCGCACGCGGTCCAACCCCGTACGTTCGAGAAAGTCGGCATACTCGGCTTTTAGCAGTAGCTCGCGTGGCTCCACCGTCTCGTCCAGTGGCACGCGTATCGGATACTCTACGATCTCGGCGTCAATGAACTCCTGCCCGCGCTCGCGCGCCACCGAGACACGGTGATTGCCGTCGCGCACGAAATAGGCATCGCCCATCTTGTACAGCTCGACCGGCGGAAGCTCCTCCTCTCGCAGGCGAGCGGCATCGATTTGTATCCAGCGCGCCCGCGTGTGACTCTGAGTGGGCAGGAACTGATGGTCGAAGTCTTGGTAGCGATTTAGGCTGCCCACGATCTTGGCGATGGGCACGGTCTGCACGCCCCGGTAGAACTGCTCGTGGGCATGCAGCTTGGTCTTCACGTCATCGAACGACAGCAGCTCGTTGGAGCGCCTGCTCAAGAGCGTTGCGATTTCAGTCAAGAATCCCTTGACCCGGGCATGCTCGAAATCTATGTGCGCCTGCCTGGCTTCATCACCCATGGCTGGCGCCTTCGGCTCGCGTCGTAGCTGTGGGGATGTCCAGCACGCGATATGGAAAGGCGTTGATGACAGTCGTTGTACCGTACAAGGTAGTCTGGACCTGCAATCGGCTGTAGACGTGGGTGTGGCCGTGTATCAGGTAGCGTGGCCTGCAGCGTCGCATCAGACGCAGGAACGCACGAAAGCCGGTGTGGCACTGATCGGTGCCGTCGTGCACGCCCAGAGGAGGCGCATGCGTGAGCAGGATGTCCAGCCAGTTTCCAGTCTTCAGGCGGTTGGGCAGCAGCTGCAGCGCCAGTCGCAGGGAAAGGGCCTCCATCTCGGACTGCGTGTACTGGTAGGGTCCGTTCTTGTAGCGCATCGATCCTTCCAGCCCGGCAATGCTAAGACCCTGGTAGCGCACCACCCGGCCGTGGATGTTCACGCAGCCCTCTGGAGGCTTGCCAGGGCCCGGCCCCTCGCTTGTCTCCAATTCGTAGCCGTGATTTCCCATGACGTAAAGCAAGGGAACGTTGAGCATGCCGACGATGTATTCCAGGTAGTAGTGTGGCACGTCGCCGCAGCTCAGCACCAGCTCCACGTCGGGGAAACGCGAGCGAATGCCAGCGTCGTAGATCTGTGGAGCTACCTCGTCGGAAACGGCCAGGATCTTCACGGGTCTGAGCGGGGCAGCAGGGGAGTCAGAATGGCTAGCAACTGCCGGCAGTTCCTTTCTCCTCCAGAGGACAACTTTGACTGCCATGATTATACACAGTGCCAGGCTGCTCCGCAAAGGTTGGTGCGTTTGTCGCATTGACAGACACACAGCCTCGGTGTATAGTCCTACCTCACGTGGCAGTTGGAGGAGCTGCATTTGAGTCGCGTCCATATCGCTCCATGTCCAGACTATGACCCCGCTCGTGTCGAAGACGCACTGCACGCCAGCCTGGAGGCCTTCCCGGAGGCGCCCGCGCTGATCCGTGCGGGGCAGAAGGTGCTGCTCAAAGCGAATCTGTTGCAGCCTCAACCACCGGATAAGGCAGTGACCACGCACCCGGCGCTCGTGGCCGCCGTGGCCCGCTGGGTCACAGGCTTGGGCGCCACGCCCATCATCGCGGACAGCCCTGGCGGACTTTTCAACGTGCGCACTCTGCGACACCTCTATCAGGTCACAGGCATGGCCCAGGCGGCTACAGACGGTGGCGCTGAGCTGAACTACGATGTCAGTGCCCTTCAGGTGGCTGTTCCAGAGGGACGGGCAACTCACACGCTGGATGCCATGAGAGCGGCCGTAGAGGCCGACGCCATCATCTGCCTGCCCAAACTGAAGACGCACGGCCTGACGCTGGTCACCGGAGCCGTCAAGAACCTGTTTGGCACGGTGCCGGGCCTGACCAAAGGCGCCTACCATGCACGCTTTCCCACGGTCGATCGCTTCTCGGCCATGCTCATTGACAACTGGTTGTACTACAAGCCGGTGCTGACCGTCATGGATGCGGTGGTGGGTATGCAGGGCAATGGCCCTTCGGGCGGGGATCCCTGCCCAATCGGACTGTTACTGACGAGTACGGATGGCATCGCACTCGACGTGGTAGCTGCGGCTGTACTGGGCGTAGCCCCGCTGAGCGTGCCAACCGTCGCTGCTGCGGCGCGTCGCGGCTTGACCAGTGGTCGCGTGGAGGACGTCCAGGTCCTGGGAGCGCATCTGGATTCGGTACGAGTGCGCGGGTTCAGACTACCCCATACGGGGATGGCGCATGGCCGCGTCATACCCGCCATCGTGCCCAGGTGGGTCACGGATCAATTGCTGGCCAGCCCGCAGGCTGGGGAACGTTGCACGGCCTGTGGAGTGTGCGAGCAGAACTGCCCCGTGCACGCCATCGAAATCGTAGATGGCCGCGCGCGCACGGATCTGAGGCGCTGCATCCACTGCTTCTGTTGTCACGAGTTGTGTCCCGAGAACGCGGTCCAGCTGCGCATGCCTTTGCTGGCCAAGTTGCTGGACCGCCTGTAGCATCGGGCCTCGCGGCCGATCCTGCGTGGACGCTATGGTTTGAACCCCAGGCGACGGTCGTCCCCGAATCCCTGCTCCGGCGTCTTGATCTCGCCGTACTGGCTCTCGAACTTGGAGAGGTTCTCTGTGAGCGCTCGCAGCAGTAGCTTGGCGTTGATGGGCGTCATGATCACGCGTGCGTAGACCTTGGCCTTGGGCAGGTTGGGGAGGATGCGCGCAAAGTCAATTACGATCTCCGAGGGCGAGTGTGCGATCACGGCGAAATTGGAATACACCGCTTCCAGATCCAGCGGCAATTCCATGTTGATCTGCATCGGAGCTGGTTGTTCTTTCACGTTGATCCCCTTTCTTTGCTCGCCAAATGCGTGACGAGGGCGCGACGTTACGGCTGCGGGCGGAATTCCACCCAAATGAGCTTGCTCCAGTCCGCCGCGACCTCCATGGGGAGGGCAGGCAGGTCGAGCAGCTTCACGGTGTAGGTCACGGGATTGCCCAGCCCGTCGAAGGCGAACACGCCCTCGTTGTTGGTCACGGCGGGCACCGCGGACCAGTCAAAGGCTGACAGTCCCACCTGGACATTGGGCATGGGCTTGCCCTCTGCGTCCAGCACGTACCCACGGATCATCATCGCTTCGTTGCGTCCGACGTCCTCGATCTTGAGCAGCCGGCCCACATAGGTGCCCTTGGCTGGGGGCGTCCCTGTCGGGGCAGGCGCCGTGGCACAACGTAGCGCCGCCTCCTCGCGCTTGGCCTTGACATCATCGCCAGCCAGCACAGCCAGGGCGCCGTCGTAGCGGTCACGGGCTGAACACCAGTCTCCCTTCTCATAGAAGACATCGCCAAAGGCAAGGTAGGCATCGTGCAGTCGCTGGCGGGTGTCCTTGTAGTCGGGCTTGAGCTCGTACAGGGCGCGCATGTTGTCGATCACTCCCTGCCAGTTCGCTCCCCAGTATGCCAGGCCAGCCACGTAGAGCGAAGCCATGCGTTTCTGTTCCAGTATGTCCTGAGCGCCGGGCTTTAGTAGCAGAGCGGCGTCGAAGTAACGGATGGACTCCTCCATGCGACCCTCATCCACCAGTTTCAACCCGCCTTTGTAGTAGGCCTCCGTCAGCAGGCCGGTCACCTGCTCCTGTTCGTATTCCGGTTCGAGCGC
>CAYZKS010000070.1:0-10287 GCA_964478725.1 uncultured Anaerolineales bacterium | reverse complement strand
AGGCCTCCGTCAGCAGGCCGGTCACCTGCTCCTGTTCGTATTCCGGTTCGAGCGCTTGAACCTGCTCCAACTTGGAGATGACTCCCTCCCAATCACCCTGATTGTAGCGCGCGCGGGCCTCGTTGTAGAGCGTCATGGCCGTCTGGCGGCGCATCACCGAAGTCGGCGTGGGGAGGTTTTGCAGCAGCACCTCGACTTCTGAGAGCTTGACCGCAGCTTCGCGGTTCTTGGAGTCCAATTGCAGGGCCAGCTCAAACTCAGCTCGAGCCAGATTGTAGTTGGCTGCAGACAACTGTTCCAGGCCCTTCTGGTAGTGCTCGAGGGATGCGGCTCTGTTCAGGCGCGTGCGCTCCTGCATGCCCTGGTACACGCCCAGGGCAGCCAGTCCAACGATCAGCAAAAGCGCACATCCTACCAACATGCCTGCAGTCATGGCCCAGCCGCAGCCACGAAAGCGCTTGCCTGGCGTCGGCTCCTTTGTCTGCTCGGGCACCTGCTCCTGAGGCCCAGCCGCTGGAGCCTCTGCAGCCATGGGCACCGGGCCGGAAGGCAACTGGTGCCCGCAGTTGGGGCACACCAGGGCGGTGTCCTCCACCTTGGCTCCACACTCATTGCAGTGCATTCAATCCTCCCCTCAAGGAGTGACTTGCCTCACATATTCGACCAGGCTGCGACCGGCCCGATCCCGCACCTGAACCGCCAGTTCGCCTGGGGACTGAGCATCGTCCGGCAACGGCGCGCGCAGGACCCATGGTGCCTCAGGAGTTCCATCAGAGCCGGCCTGGTAGAAGACCCGCTTGTTCCACAACAGGCTGGCCTCGATGTGCTGTGCCCTGCTGAGGGCGATTCCCAGGAAGACCTCGCCGTCCCGCACGCTGGCCTTGAGAGCAAGCTCACGATTCGCCACGTCCAATCCACTGATGCCTGCAAAGGGCCACCACACTTCGTTCCACTGCAGAGACTGTCCGGGGCTCAGTGTCAGGTCGTCTTCCGGCCAGAAGGTGCGGCACGGTCCACCCCACATCTCAAAGTACTCGCTTCCGTCGTCCGAGTATTCTCCGCGCGCCGGGAACTGCGCGCCAAAGGCGAACAACTTCAGACCCTGGGCAACGTCGGCGGGGAAGACGCGCACAATCCCCAGGGCAGTATCGTGGTTGTAGGCCGCGGCAAACGCTTGCCGGACCTCCGGTACAAAGACGCCTAACCAGTTGCGCCAGTTCCCGTAACGGCTGAGGTCGCGACCGTCGTAGACGGGCCAGGACATGCTCTGCTTTTCGGCAGGAAGGGCTGCATCGCCCGTGCTGTGCACGATCATACGCTGCGTGGGGTAGATGAACTCGGTGTTGGGCGAGGCGCTGGCCGAACCGAGCGTGAGAGCGGCGTTCACCCAGAACTGCAAGGCCACTGGCTGTGAAGTGGGGTTCTCCAGGCGTGGCGTCAGCGTAAAGTACGCCAGACCATCGCCAAGAGTGACGCGTATCGTGGCACGCAGGCGGTCCGTGGCCCTGCTATCGCGCAATACGATGGAGGCCTCCTGCGCTCCACGTTCGATGGCATAGCTCCAGGGCATGCCCCACTCATAGCCGTGTTCGTTCACAGGCAGCGCCCACTCCATGCCGCCCGCGGCCACCCAGGCATTCTCTTCGCGTTTGAGTGGTCCCCAGTAGGATGGCTTGAGCACCGGGTTCTGATAGAACACGTTCTGCCCGGTTGGCTTGAACACGCATTTGAAGAGGCGCCCGCCCAATTCTGGCAGGAAGGTGAGGCTCAGGTACTCGTTCTCCATCACAACGGCCTGGAAGGTGCGGGGCGCCGGGCGCGGATTTGAAGCTTCGTAGGCCGCGCGATCCAACCACAGCAGGGCAAAGTTGTACCTGGGATCTATGCGCTCCTTCAAGTGGTCCTGGTAGGGATACGCGGAGAGGGTGAGCGTGGTCTCGCGCACCGCCACCTTGCTCGTTTGCAGCGCAGCCGCTTGTACGGTCGGCGTTGGCGTGGGTCGGGGGGTGGCGGCCGGCAGCGCCGTCGGCTTGGCGGTCACCTCCAGGCTGCGGTTCTCCTGAGCGGTGTTGCCGGCGTCGTCCTCGGCCTGCAGCACCACGGCGTGCGTGCCGGGCGCCTGGCTGTGCGTGTCCCACACGTACTGCAACGCGGCAGCGCCTGCCTCGGCCACGAGCTGGCGGTCAATCCACAGGCGCATCTGCGCCGTGGCCACGTTGTCGCTGGCCTGCAGCGTCAAGGTCACGGGTTGCCCTGCCTCAATGGAGGCGGGCAGCTCACCCCACGTCAGGCGCGGCACCGCCGTGTCGCGCAACGTCTCCCTCAGCAGCGACTGCTGTTGCGAACGCACGTCTACTGTGCGCTCTGCTGCGCCATACCCGTCCAGTTCCACGCGGACCGGATACGATCCCACGGGGAGCTCTAGCGACAGCGGCGTCTGTCCCATGGCTTTGCCACCGATCCACACCACTGCGCCCTCGGGAGTGGTTTCCACGCGCAGGCTTCCCGGCGCAAGGGGAGTGGGAGTTGCTGCCGGGCTGCAGGCCGTGACAAGCCCAAGTATGCACGTCAAAGCAAACAGGCGCCTCGCCAGCCCGCGCTCGAATCTCGTCGTTTGCCTGCTACAGAGCTTGTCCACCATCGCTTCCGCAAGGCATTATACCCACGGGTACACGTAAGGCAAGTGGGCGCGCTGCATTGTGAGAGACCTTGCTCTTCGAGCTTCGCGCACCACGAAAGGATCTGACCCGCCCACGGGGTGGAAGCTCGGGAGCGCGATCGAGTGGGGCATAACGAGTCTGCGCATCAAGCGGGAGGTTCTGACGAGATCGGTAGGACGCTCCCGGCGGCCAAGTCGCGATTGGATGCGACCGGTGGTCACTGCCATGGTATGATTCACGGACAAGGTGAAGCTCCGAGAGCTGGATACGACGCGAGGCAGTACAGATCGACTTCGCGTCAAAGTGTTATGGGGCCTTCGAGACGCCGGCCTGTGCCAGCCGGTACTCGCTGTGGGATGCTGGTGCCGCGTCACCGGAGACACGGTCGTCTCGCTCGGCCACAGCATGTCTGGAGCCGAGTAGGGATGGCGCCACTCACGGCCTGCCTCGATTTGCACAATTGCGCCAAAGCAGATACAATGTCAAGTACACACGTTCAGGCCACAAGCCTGTGTGCTGTGCCATCGAGCTCTTCCTTATTGGTGCATCTCCATACACCCAGGGTGTGCCGAGACGTGCACCGGAGACTGACACCGTACACGTCACGCCTGGCGGTCTGCGTCTCGACGTAGCAGTGAAGAAAGGAGGCGCCTGTTTCCCTTCTGGTTCGGAACGCTTCCACGCTTTCTGGGGCGGATTTCCCCGGCCTCTCAGATTCATTGGTTTCTCTTGGCCTTGTCTTTTCGTCCATGAGGAGGTGTAGCATGTTTGCAGGATGGCCGCGGCAGCGCTATTCCGCCGAAGCGGCAATGACGGGTCTTGGGTTGATGGCCTTCATCCTGACAGCCTGCGGCACCGTGCGGAATGACATAGCATTCCAGCAGGGTGGGCGCTGGAAATTCACAGAGCGTGTGACCATTCCAGCGCAGATCGTGAGTATGTATGGCGGCCAGCAAGGTCTTGAAAGTGCGTTGCAGCAACAGGCTGCGAGCCAGGGATCCGAGGATCTAATCAAGTCAGCAAAGGTTGAGCGCGGTTCTGATGGCTCGCTAACATACGTGGTCAGTGGTGAAGGCGAGGGTGTGGACGTGCTCAACCAGAAGGCGTTCGAGGGCTCGGCCACCATCACGCGTAGTCCTGAAGGTCAGATCGCCCTCTCGTACTCGCCTGTGATGGGAGTTCAGTCCTACAGTCTGTCCATCAAGGGTGGGCAGATTGTGCACAGCAACGCGGACGAGGTCAAGGGGAACACGGCAATCTGGTATGACCTGGTGCGCAGTGGAACAGCGGGCATCGTTTTGCTGGAGCCAACCGGACCTGAGATTCCTGTGGGCTTATTGGGCGGAGGCGCCGTGTTGCTGGTGGCAGCGGTCGCTCTCATTCTGCTCTCTCGGCGTCGGCCAGGTCCGGTGGCCGTGCAGCCTTCAGCAGTGCCCAGCGAGGCGGCTACAACTGCCGCCTTTTGCATGCAGTGCGGTGCGGGTGTCGCGCCGGACGCTGCATTCTGCACCCAGTGCGGACAGCCGGTTGGCCGGAGCACCCCGGCTTAGTGTTCCTGTGGCGCGGCCGCGCGCCAGGAGGAGATGGGCCATGTTCTGTACGCAGTGTGGACGTGAAATCCCGACTGGCCAAGCCTTTTGCATGCACTGCGGAGCCAAGCTGGGCAGCGAGTCTGCCGGTCTGGTTTCTGAAGCCAGTGCTCGCTCGGCGCCCGTGGCGGTCAGTCTCAAGCTGGGCCAGAAAGTGTGTGGGGCTGCAGCAGCCTTGGCGCTGGTGCTCTTCTTTCTGCCGTGGATCACAGTGTCCTGTGGGGTGAGCCGCTCGTTCAGTGGCTACGAGCTAGCGACGTTCAGCATGCCGAGCTATGAGACAACATCTGAGGGATCCGGAGCACAGATCTTGCTCTTGATCGTGCCCGTGGCTGCCGTGCTGATCGTCATTGGTGCGATTACGGCCATCACCGCTCGCTCCCGCCGACGTTGGCTTTCATCCACCTGGGAAGTGTTACTCTCGCTGGTTGGCGGTCTGACGGCAGTAGTGGCGCTCTGGCAGGTCGAGTCGTCTCGTCGCAGTCCAGACTCTATGGGCTTGGGTATGCTAATGATCAAGATCGAGCCCGCGTTCTACCTGACAATCGTGGCTTTCGCCGTGGCCCTGATCGGCGCGGTCCTGGACCTCGGGGATACCAGCTAGCATCGACCGGGATGGCAACGGGCGAGGTTGATTGTATTCTAGTAACCGCCGTGGTCGTGACCGGCCGGAAGCCATTCTCGCATTGTGGCCTAGGCTTGAGCTAGCATGCCTCAACTTCTATTCATGGAGGATGAGATATGCGAGGATTCGTCGATCGTGCCAGGTGGGAGGCCAGCAAGGCAGCCTTTGAGGCTGACCGCCTGCTGCGCCTCCGGCGTGTGGACTCGGCTATGGAGGGGCTGCGCGGGCAGATCCAACAACTGTCATACCAGATTGGCAACAAGGCCATTGACCTGTCCAGGGCTGGCCCACTTGATCCACAAGAGCTGGTGCCCTTGCTCGATCAGGTGCGGAAACTGGAGTCAGGCATCGCGGACAAAGAAGCGGAGAAGGCACGCATCAAGCAGGAGCTGCCGCCCCCACCGCCTGAGGCCGCACCGGTTGTGCAGGCTGCGCCGGTGCCACGCACCGCCTCATACGGGCACGTCTGTCCCAAGTGCCAAATCGAGTTGCCGCCGGAGGCCAAGTTCTGCCCCAGATGCGGTGGATCTGCGCAGGACATTGCACCGCCTGCGGTTGCTGGTCCTGCATGCGTCCAGTGTGGCAGCGGGTTGCCACCGGGCGCTGACTTCTGCCCCGTTTGCGGACGCAAGGTCGAGTCGCCTGCGAGGGAAACCGAGACGCCGGCCGAACTGCTCTGCAAGCAGTGTGGCAATCCATTGCCGCCCACCGCGGTTTTCTGCGGTAGGTGCGGCGCCCAGGTCCAATCGCAAACCGGCATCAGTACAGAGCCTACAGCAACTCAATGACTGGCTGAGGCGGCGCCCCGGCCATTCTGTGTGGCATCCCAGTCGCAGCGAGGGTGCTGACCCACAGCGCCGGACCGTGTTCTGCCCGGAATGCAGCAGAGGGAGGCACGCATGTTCTGCCCGTATTGCGGCGCTCAGAATGATGCTGTCAACCGGTTCTGCCTAAAGTGCGGACGCACTTTGCCCGCGCAAGCGTCGGGCGCGGTCGAGCAACAGGTAGCTCCGAGTCCGCGCCGCCTGCCCATCCTATGGGTCGTAGTCGTTGGCGTTGCGCTAGTGGGCCTGATCCTCGTCGTCGTGGTTCCAGGTGGCGGGAAGAACTCGCTGCGGATGCTGCTGTCGCCCGCCACAACCACGGCTACACCCACGCGGATTCTGACTCCGACGTCTACGCCGACGCCCACCCAGACGCAGACCCCCACGCCCATCCCAACGTCTACCGTCACCGCCACGCCCACCCCAACGTCTACCGTCACCGCCACGCCCACTCCGCTGATTACCACGCACCTGCGTGTCGACGACCCAACCGTCTGCAGCGGACGCTGCACTACCCTGCGCTGGGATGTTGACCGGGTCAAGGCTGTGTTCTTGGACGGTAAGGGGCAGAGTGGGCATGGCAGCAAGACCGTGTGCCCCACCCAGGCCCAGACCTACACGTTACGGGTCGTACTCAACGATGGTCGTGAGCACGTGGACACCATCGCGGTAAATGTGTCGGGACCCTGTCCAGGGCGCACGTTTTCCGTCCAACACAAAGGCTGCATCCCTCACTCCATGCAACTGGGCTCCGTGAAAGGGCAGGTGTTTGACCGAAACGGGCACGTCATCCCGGGTGCGCGCGTGGAAATCTGGCTGGATGGTGCGCGATGGAATTCCCCGGCCAACCCGGCGACGACCAACGGCGAGGGGTGGTACGAGTGGATCCTCACTCCCGGACAGCGCGTGCGGTTCGTGGCATTGACGGTGGGCAGCACCAAGGCCACAATCTTGCCGGCTTCCGTAGAGGTTACCTCGCAGTCCGGCTGCTTCCAGCGCGTGGACTTTCGCGAGCAGTAGCACTGCGCCCATTGCTCTGTGGAGGGGTAGTGGCTTTGTATGATACCCAACGTGACGCTCAAGACGCGGAGGCTGAAAGGAGTAACCCATATGGCCTAACCACCGATTCTGCCCAGAGTCAAGTCCCGTTTCCAATCACACAGCTCACCTGGAGGGCATAATGAATTCCGATTCACTGGGTTCGAATCTATCTTGTCTTGCTGTCATTGCCGTACTAAGTGGCCTTGTTGTTCTGGCGGTGTACCTAGTCAAGAAGAGCAGCAACGAAGCCAAGCAGTCAGAGGTAGTCCACAATCAGATTCTACAAGGATTACCACAAGACAAGCAAACGCTGTATGTTATGCAATACAGCTCGGCCAAAAAGGACCCGACTACGGCGGTGTTGTTGGCGCTATTTCTGGGGGGCCTTGGGGCGCACAAGTTCTACCTAGGGCAAACGGGCTTAGGCGTCCTGTACCTGCTTTTCTGTTGGACAACCATACCTTCCATCATAGCGCTCTTTGAGGCCTTTGTGATTGCAGGCAAGGTTGGAAACTACAATCAGCAGAAGGCAAGGGAAATTGCGGCTATGCTGGGCGGGGCGAAGCCAAGCGATGTTCTCCGCTAAGATATGACGAAAGGACCACTGCGGCAGTGAGTTGCAGGTGGCGGGGTGGCCCAGCAGGAGGCGAGTGGCCTCCACCACTGCTGCGGGCCCTGCTGGGCGTTGTGGCCATCGTGGTTGTGCTGCTGGCTATTCTGGCGCTGAGCGGTGGCAACAACCCGCTGCGCGCGCCGGGACTCGCCGCCCAATCAGCCACGACCAACGACGGGGGGGATGAGTGGGTGTTGCCGACTGTCAGCGATACGAAGGCCGCTCTGTCACCGGGCAACCTGGAGGTGACAACGCAGTCGGGCTGCTTGCAGCGCGTGGATCTGCGTGAGCAGTAGCACCGCGCCGGTAGATCTGTGGAGGGAGTAGGGCTTTGCACTGTACCCGATGTGGGGCTCGAAACGCGGCGGATGATCGGTACTGCACCAGTTGCGGTGCCGAACTCTTGCTTGCGCAGGCTGCGCCGGCGCGGATCACAGGCCGTCTCAAGGCGATCTGGTTGCCAGCGGCCCTGGTCGTGCTGCTGGCGGTGACGGTTCTGGTCGTTTGGCGAGTGCGCGACCTGGCCAACCGGGTGGGACTCTCCAGACCACCCGTCTCGTCGATGCCAACTGCCGAATCGCGTGGACGGACAGCCGGGGCGGAATGGGGAGACATCCTGACGGGCGCGCAGTATGCGCAGCTCAGCGCACTGGCGCAAGGCACAGCGTTTCCAGGGGCACGCCCCGTGGTGACAGGCACGCTCAGCTTGGCGCAGCTTCGGGCCATGGCCGCGCAGGCCGACGGCAAGACCGTGCATGTGCAGGGCCAGGTGATCCGCAAGACCCTGCTTTGTGGCCTGCAGCCAGGCCTCCCGACGGCGGTGCTGCTGGTGCTGGACGACGGTACTGCTGCGCTTCCTGTGCTCTGCCGCGGGTCAGCCGATGGGGTCGAGTCAGGGCAGGGAGTGAACGTCGTAGGTGCGTTTTCAGCGCAGGGCGGGGGCATCTCGGCAGACAGCGTGGAGGGCGTGACCGCCGCGCGCGGGGCACAGGGCTTGATTGAGCGCCTTGCGCGCCTGCCTGTGTGGATCTTTGGCGTGGCCGGCGCAAGTGTGCTCATGCTCTATGTTGCCATTGTCTGGCTTAACCACCGTCTGCGCGCGTCCGTGCGGCACGAGGGCACGGGGAGGGATACATGAGACGCCTCGGCCTGCTGCTCCTGCTCGTGATGGCCGCGCTCGCCGCGACTGGTTGTACAATGGACGTCAACGTGATGATCCACTCGGACGACAGCGCAACGGTGGGCCTTGAGATGGTCGAGGCGGCCGAGAACACCGATTTTCTGCGGCGCATGCCCAACATGCGTGACTATCTGAACGCCTGGATGCAGAATCTGCGCGAAGACGGTCTGCTGTTCGACCTTCATTACGCGGGCACCGATGAACACATCTATCTACAACGCGATCTCCATAGCCTGGACGAGCTGTCCTCGCCGCAGGAACTGCCAAGCGGTGTGCGCGCCTGGACGTGGGTCCAGCGTCAGGACCAGGGGCGAATGTCCACCTACCACTTCCGGACCATCGTCGACACGAGCATGCTCTACCAGACTGTCGCCGGCGCCGACTCGAACGTCACAGCTGAGATGCAGAAGGAGCTCGACGCGATCAACATGACCTATTCCGTAACATTGCCCGGTGACATCGTTTACACCAATGCCCCGCGCGTGCGCGGCAACCGCGCTACCTGGGATGTGCCGATGAACTCGCAGATCGAGATCGTGGCCGAGTCACAAGTCGAGCGGCAAGCCCCTGCTGTCGCGGGACGCACCGTCCCAACGTGGGCCTGGGCAGTCTTGGGCGCACTCCTGGTGATCGGAGTACTCGACCTGTTGTTGCGTTTGGCCCTGCACTGGCGCAGGAGGGACTGAGCGTGGCGGAGAGCCAGGAGGCAAGAAAAGGCAACACCATGCAGCACAGCGCGCCGGATCGTGTGCCGCTGGGTCCGCACCTCTGGCTGGCGCTTCTCATGCTCTTCCTGAGCGGCCTGGCTTGCGAGAACACCGGTCGTGTGCCGCCGGACGACCCACGCCTGGATCCGCCCACGGCCAACGAAGGCATGAATATGGCAGCCTTCCTGGAGTACATCAACCTGTTCCCCATGAACCAGATGCCGGCTCCGTGGATCGTGCATCCTATCAACCATGAGCACGTGGACACGAATGTAGTGGATGTGGATGGCTTTGCGGTGAATGCTAACGATATCGAGGCCAGGCCGTTGATCCCGTCTCTCGGCCAGCGCCCGAAGGTCAAGCTGTACCAGGTGGCGGGGCTGTTGCGTCCCACTGTCCTGCGCGAGCTGGCGACGGTCGATGTGGATGACTCGCGCCACTGGGCCGTCGCCGGGGTGCTGCTCGGAGGAGATGAGACGCTCCTGGCGGCCAAGGTGGTCGTGGGCGACTATGAGAGTCGCTGGTCCAACGTAGTGTGCGTGAGGACGGCCGATGTTGGACTAACCATCGACTCACCAGTGGACGGTGAGAACTATCCACTGGGAACCCGGACCATTGCGGTGAGTGGCACTGGACCACATGGCAACGAGGTTACCGTGTGTCGCCGCAGAGCACCCACTGCGGTGCCTGGCGCATCTCGCAGCAAGCTTGCCAAGACAATCGTCGATGCGGACGGCCACTGGCAAATCGCGGCAGTGCCTCTTCCTCCTGGAACAGGCTACCTCTATGCTATGATCTCGGACGGGCCAGGATCAGGCTCGGAGTCCGTGGCTGTTCAGGTCAGCCGGCCCGCTCTGATGTGGCCGGTAGTAGAGCCTGCCAGCCATAGAACGATCACGCAGTGGTTCCATGTTGGGCACGGCGGACTGGACATCGCCTTCGCGCAGGAGACCCCTCAGATACGCGCAGTGGCGGCTGGAGATGTGACCAGACTGATCTATTGCCAGCCGAGAACCCAGCCCCCAAACGTTACCCCAGCCCCCTGCTC
>CAYZKS010000069.1:0-15287 GCA_964478725.1 uncultured Anaerolineales bacterium | reverse complement strand
TCGGGACAGCCGCAGCGCACGCCATCCAGCAGCGCCTGGGCGTCCTCCGCCTCCCCGGCAATCCGCCAGCCCGGCTGCTGCTCCAGCAACAGCCGCAGACCAAAGCGCACTCGTGGTTGAGCGTCCCCGATCAGTATGTTCAATGCCATGTGAATTCACCCAGATCGCATTCCGCGCTTGAGCATCCCCTCCTGCTCAGCTTCTTACCCAGTGTACAGCAAAGCTCCGCGGCCTGCATCTGGCGTCCGGCGAGTTCGGGGACTAGGCCAGGTGGCGTATTTTCCTAGGCCAGGCTTACCCCAACCACCAGAAACCTGTTTTCACGAAAAGAAACCAGGTTTCCGGTGGGGTAGTGGTGGCTTCAGCCATTCGCTCGTCCGCACCCGCTCCCACGGCACCGCGCATCTCGCCTTGCAGTCGCCGTTTGCGCTCCGTTGACGGCTCGTGCAAGGTTGCAGCACATTGACCCGATTCTGGGGTACTGCGAGAGGTGGCCTCGGGCGCGGGAGGCGCTTGGGCGGGCACACGGGAACGGCTCAGTCCCAGAGTACTGGATGGCTACTGGGCCAGGGCGCCGGGCGCCTGCGGCAGCGTCGGAACGGCCGCACTCGAGGAACGGGGAAGTGCAGGGCCTGGTCGCCGTCGACTCGGGAGGCGAGCAACTTGTGCCCACCCGCTTTGGGGCCGATTCGCTATGGCACGCGGATGTCCGCGTTGGGCGCCGTCTACTTCGCCCTCGGCCCCGCCACCGACTCGCGCACGACCAGCGCCGTGGGCAGCAAGGTGTGCATGGCCACTTGCCCGCCGCCTAGGATCTGCACCAGCAACTGGGCGGCACGCTCGCCTTTCTCCACGATCGGCTGGCGCACCGTGGTCAGGAGCGGAACGGCCCGTTGGGCTTCGGGGATATCGTCGTAGCCGATGACCGAGAGGTCTTGGGGAAGCTCGAGGCCCTGCTGGCGGGCAGCGTTCAACACGCCCAAAGCGATGACGTCGCTCACGGCCACCACCAGCGTGGGACGCTCCCGCTGTTGCCACAACTGCGAGAAAGCCTTGGCCGCGCCCTCGAGGCTGTTTTCGCATTCCACAATCTGCACGCCAGGTTGGCCCAGAGCCAAGCCCACCTCAGCCAGCGCATCTGCGTAGCCGGTCAGGCGCCAGCGCAGCGTGCCGGTATAGTCCTGCCAGCGCCCTTCTTTGGCGGATTCAAAGGCCACGATGGCCACCCGCCGGTGGCCCAGGCGCAGGCCGTGCTCCATGGCGGCGCGCGCGCCGCCGTGGTCGTCGACGCGGATGCACGGCACGCCCTCTTGTGGCTCGCAGTCCACGCTCACGAATGGCATGTGCCGCTGGCGCAGGATGCTCACCACCGGGTCCTGCGGCTCCAGGCCCAGCACCAGGAAGCCATCCACGATCGCGCCGTTCACGGCCTTGAGCATGGAACCCTTGACCGGCGGAGCCAGAAGCAGCGACAGGCCTACCGAATCGCAAGCGCGGCCGATGCCGCGGATGAACTGGATGAAGAACGGGTTCTCCAGGATGGTGGGGATGTCCTGCGGCAGCAGCAGGCCCAGGATTCCGGTGCGGCCAAGGGTCAGACTGCGCGCGATCGGGTCCGGCACGTAGCCCAGCTCCGTGGCCACCTTGAGGATCTTTTGCACCGTGGCCTCGGGTAGGCGCGAGGGATCATTGAAAGCAAAGGACACGGCGGTTTTGGATACGCCGGCCTGATCGGCAACGTCTGTGATGGTTACTCTTGGCATCGCTCGTCTCTCAAGGGTTGGCTTGGGCTATGGTTCCATGGCGCTCGGACTCAGGTCGCCGCGGCTGCCAGCGCCATGGCCGCACGCGGCGCGATCTGCACGGACTCGGCGCGGCGCACCACGCCGCCGCCCAGCTCGTCGCGCAGCTCATCTCGTCCCTGCCAGCAATCCTCCGGCAGGGGCACCGTCTCGGTGCTGGTAGCGCGGTTGAGAATCAACACCACGCGGTCGTGGCCATCGTCGCGCTCAAAGGCATATACGTGGCCGTGGGCGTGTAGGCTGCGCTCGCTGCCGCGCCGCAGCGCAGGGTGGGCCAGGCGCAGGCGCGCACAACGGCGGTGCCAATCCAGCAACTCAGCGTCCTGGCGCGAGGGCTCCCACCACATGCCACGGCGGCAGCCGGGATCGTTCTCGCCCAGCATGCCGACTTCATCCCCGTAGTATACCATGGGCACGCCCGTGTGGGTGAACAGGAAGGTCACGGCCAGCTCCGTGCGTGCCTTGTCGCCGCCGCACAGGGTCAGGATGCGTGGCGTGTCGTGGCTACCCAACAGGTTGAGCATGGCGTAGCTTGACCTGCCCGGGAGCTCGCCGCCCAGGGCGGCCAGCTCCCGGGCGAATGCCTGCGCATCGAGTCTTTCCTGTACAAAGAACTGCAGCATCAGATCGCGCAGACGATAGTTCATCGCGCCGTCGCATTCGTCGCCCTGCAGCCAATCTGTCGCCCGCTGCCAGACCTCTGCCACGATGTACGCTTCTGGATTGATCTCGCGCACGACGCGACGAAAGCCCTTCCAGAAGCGATGGTTCATCAGGTAGGGCACGTCCAGCCGCCAGCCATCAATGCCCTCGCGGGTCCACTTGCGCGCCACGTCGTACAGGCAGGTGCGCACCTGCGGGTTGTGGATGTTCAATTTCACCAGGTAGCTGGCGTTTTCGTAAGTGGCATAGTTGGGCGCGGGTGTCGTGGTCACAGGCAGGTCCTCGATGTAGAACCAGTTGACGTACGGCGAGTCCTCGCCGCGTTGCATCACGTCGCGAAAGGCCCAGTGACTCTTGCCCACGTGGTTGAACACCGCGTCCAGGACCAGCCGCATGCCGCGGGCGTGAAGCTCCGCCAACAGCCGCCGGAAGATGTCCATGTCGCCAAAGTGCGGGTCGATGCACTGGTAGTCCAACGTGTCGTACTTGTGGTTGGTGTCGGCGGCAAAGATGGGCGTCAGGTACAGGGCCGTGACGCCCAGCGCCTGCAGGTAGTCCAGCTTGCCCAGAATGCCCTGCAGGTCACCGCCCAGAAAGTTGCCCGGCGTGGGCTCAGCGTCCCAGGGCTGCACACCCGGGGGATCGTTGCGCGGGTCGCCGTTGGCAAAGCGCTCCGGGAAGATCTCGTAGAACACCGCATCCTGCACCCATGCCGGGATCGAGTCCGACACTGCGCTCGCCTCCCTCAGCCCTTCAATCCCGTCAGGGTGATGCCCTCGATGAAGCGCTTCTGCCCCAGCAAGAACACCGCGATGGCCGGAATGGTGGCCGTCACCGTGCCAGCCATCAAGTACGTCCACTGCGTGCCATAGCGCCCTTGGAACATGGCCAGGCCGAGCTGGATGGTGCGCATCTGCGGGTCGTTGGTGGCCACCAGCGGCCACAGAAAGTCGTTCCAGGCAAACAGGAAGGAGAAGATGGCCAGCGCCGCCAAGGCCGGCTGCGAGAGGGGCAGGATGATGCGCCACCACACGCCCAGCCGCGAAGCGCCGTCCATCAGCGCCGCCTCGTCCAGGTCGGTGGGGATGGTCAGATAGTACTGGCGCATAAGGAAGATGCCAAAGGCGCTGACCATGCGCGGCACGATCAGAGCCTGGTAGGTGTCCACCCAGCCCAGCCAGTGCACGATCAGGTACTGTGGCAGCACAGTCACGTGAAAGGGCACCATCATCGTTCCCAGGAACAGCAGGAACAGCGCGTTGCGCCCCGGGAAGCGCAGGCGCGCAAAGGCGTAGGCGGCCAACGAGGAAAACAGCAGTTGCGCCGTCGTGATGCCGACGGCCATGATGAAGCTGTTGAGATAGAAACGCGCAAAGGGCGCGGAGCGCCAGGCCACCTGGTAGTTGCGCCACACAAAGTGCGTGGGGAAGAGGTAGGGTGGGCCGTAGGCCAGCTTCATGGGCTTGAGCGAGGTGGTGACCATCCACAGGAATGGCAGCACCATGATCAGGCCTCCGCCGAGCAGCAAGGCGTGCGTCGCGCCGCCTGCCAGCCAACGCGACAGCCCACTGCGCACGCCGCTGGCGCCAGAGCGGCCCGCGTCGAGCGCCGGGATGGAGTCAGAGCGGGGCTCGCTCATGCTTGCTCCGCAACTCCGATGTTGGACAACTTCCACTGCAGCAGGGTGGCCACGAACACCACCGCAAACACGATCCAGCCCACCGCCGAGGCCGTGCCAATCTTGAAATAGCGGAAGGCGTAGCGGTAGAGCAAGAGGCCGATCACGTCGGTGGATCCCATGGGCGCTCCCAGGGCGTCGCCGGTCATGGCAAAGACCTGGTCGAACACGAGGAAGGCATCGATCACCGACATGATGGCAAGCAGCGCTGTGATTGGCGCCAGAAGCGGCACGGTGATGCGCCGGAAGCGTGCCCACGCGCCCGCCCCATCCACCTCGGCCGCCTCGTAGTATTCGCGCGGGATGCCCTGCAGTCCAGCCAGGTAGATCACCATGTTGAAGCCCAGGCGCTTCCACACGCCCACCAGTATGACCGCCGGCATGGCCCAAGTCGTGCTGGCCAGCCAGCCGGGCGCAGGCACTCCGGCCGCGCGCAGGCTCAGGTTAACCAAACCGGCGCCGGGGTCGAACAGGTACCTCCACACGATTGCAGCCGCCACGCTGGAGGTGATCACCGGCGTGAAGTATAGGGCGCGGTAGAAGGCCAGCCCGCGGATGCCGCGGTTGAGCGCCAGCGCCACGGCCAAGCCGGCCGCCAGGCTCAGCAGGGTGACTCCGGCCATGTAGTACAACGTCACCGCGAGCGAATTCCACAGTTCGTGCGAGCGCAGCAATTGCGCATAGTTGGCCAGGCCAACGAAGGCGCGGCTGGCGCTGAGTCCATCCCAGCGCAGCAGGCTGAGGTAGCCCGAGTACAGGATGGGAAAGATGTTGAACACGCCGAAGATCAGCCCGGCCGGCAGCAGGCACACCAGCGCGCTCCACACGTCGCTGCGTCGCCAGCTCTTCACTTGTCGCGCTTGCGTTTGTATTTGGGCGCTCATGCCCCTGCGCCTCGTCTGTCCATCATGACGTGCTCGCGCGCCGCCGGATGCTGCCCGGGTCCAGGGCCTCAGCCTGTGTGCCAGGCCCTGGACCTGCTCTTTTGCCAGGCCGCAGCTTGCTGCGCGCCCGACTACTGCTGAAGGATGGCGATGACGGCGTCCTCGGCGTTCTTGAGTCCCTGGGCCACTGTGACGCTGCCGTGCAAGGCCTTCTCGAGCTCTTTGGAGAAGGCGTCGGAGACTTCGGGATAGTTGACGATGGGCGGTCGTGCGTGGGCGTGGCGCTGGTTGTCGACGAACGGGATCAGGCGCGGCTCGGTGCCGGTGAGCCATTGCTGGTACTGGGCGCTCTTGGCGACCGAGTCGCGGACGGGCGTGAAGCCGGTCTGCATGTCCCACTCGATCTGGGTGGGAGTGCTGGAGAGCCAGTGGATGAACTTCCAG
Organism: uncultured Anaerolineales bacterium; assembly: GCA_964478725.1. GTDB lineage: Bacteria > Chloroflexota > Anaerolineae > UBA2200 > UBA2200 > CAYZKS01. The sequence goes on along the minus strand of CAYZKS010000069.1, from coordinate 9,816 downwards.
GCGGCGTCCTGCTTCTGCTGAGTGGTCTTGAAGACGACGAGGTGCTCGCCGCCCATGTTGGTGGCGGGCTGGCCGCCGGCGGGGATGGGCATGGGAGCGACGCCAAAGTTAACGGGCGCCTGGTCGCGCCAGATGCCGACCATCCAGGAGCCGTCCATGCGCATGGCGGCGTTGCCCTTTTCGAACAGGCCCCACTGAGCGAGAGGAGCGACCTTGTGCTTCTGGATGAGGTCGACCCAGAACTGGAGGGCCTTGGCGCCGGCGGGTGAGTTGAAGGCGGGCCTGGTGTAGTCGGCGGTCAAGAAGTCGCCGCCGGCCTGCCAGAGGTAGACCTGGAACTGCCAGGTGAGGCCCTCGCCGGGCTGGGTGTAGAGTTCCATGCCGTAGACGCCCTTGGCGGGGTCGGTGCACTTTTTGGCATAGTCTACGAGCTCGTCCCAGGTGGTGGGCGGCTTTTCAGGATCGAGGCCTGCGGCTTTGAAGATGTCCTTGTTGTAGAAGAGCTCGAGGTTGTTGGTGGACACGGGCAGGGCGAACATCTTGCCGCCGTAGCGGTCGATCTTGAGCAGCTCGGGGTAGAAATCGTTGAGGTCGACGGCGTCCTTCTGGATGTAGGGATCGAGCTCGACGACGGCGCTGGCGTTGACGAGCTGAGGGATCCAGGCCATGTCGCCTGCGGCGGCATCGGGGACGTCGCCGCCCGCGGACGCGGCCAGGAGCTTGGTGCGCAGCTCGCCCCAGCCGATGTAGACGTTCTGGACCTCGACCTCGGGATGCTCCTTGTTGTAGCGGTCCACGAGGGCCTGGATGGTCTCGCCGTTCTTGCCGTCCCAGTAGTTCCAGAAGGTTAGCTTGATCTTCTCGGCTGGTTTGGCGGTAGGTGGCACAGCAGTGGGTGGGACTGCGGTAGGCTTGGGCACGGGGGTCGGCGTGGCCCGGGGGGCGCATGCTGTTGCCAGCACAAGGGCTAACACGATGCCGAACAGGACTGTAACTCTCCGCTTCATTCTGTCTCCTCCTTGAGCTTCTCTGTGTGGGGCAGCGCCCCACGCTGGTCTTCGAACGAGTAGCTTCCAAAGGTATCACGGGCGGTCTTCAATGACCGACCCAACGCGATACAGCCCGCATGTTCACCGCACCCTGCAATCGCTTTTTGCCTTCTAACCCTCCTCCACCTGCTCTGCTGCGGGCCACCTGACCGACCCGCACAGTCGAAGCAACTAAACCGATTCACTAAACCGATTCAATAATACAACACTTCGCGGAGTTTGTCAAGGGGCAAAAACCCTGGTGCGACCGCTACTGCCCTGCCGCCGCCTGACGCACGCGCCTCGGGGGGCGCAGCACCGCATCGACAAGGGTCTTCCTGGCTTCGGCCATTCCACCTCCGAACCTGGCTTCCCGCAGGTCCCCGCAGTGAAGTGAAGGGGGTGTCTTGAAACTGGTTTCACGAGAATGGACCGGGTCTCCAGAGGGGTGGGTAGTGTTGGCTTTGGCCGTTTCCTCCTAGAAACTCGCCCTCACGGGGAGAATGCCTCCAACTCGGGGTGCTCCAGCGCCAGCTCGTAGATGGGGCCGCGCGCCAGGAACCCCAGCGCCCGGCCGCTGCCGCGCACGACCAGCAGCCGCTGGCCAGGCCGCATCCCGGCCTCTGGAGGCAGCACCAGCCGGCCATCCGCAGCGATCACGCCGCGCGCCAGCACGCGCGACTGCAAGGGCACCTTGGCCCGCGCCAGCAAGCGCGGCGTGCTGACCCCGAACCCGCCGGAAGTGCGGCTGCCGCGCAGCAGGATCGCCTCCTCGCCAACCTGGAAGCCATACTCCTCCCACGCCTGCGGAGGAATCCTCAGCTCTCGCTGTTGTCCCACGATTGCCCACCCAAAGACCCATTTCCCGCCCTTGGCCAACTGCGGCACCGTCGTCTCCTCGCTCTCTGCACCTAGTCGCCATGCGTGCCCAGCGCACCCCTGCGGCTGCCCTGACGCGTCACGCGCCGGCCGCGTCTATCGCCACCTCCACGTAGCGCACCTTCTTGCCCTGCACTGGCGGCTCCAGGTCGGTACGCTGCGGCTGGTCCACGCTGCGCAGCTCCTCTTCCGGAGCGTGCGGGTAGCGGCGCTTGTTGGCAACCAGCCCGCCCAGAGCTTGCATCAGCGGCGGGTAGGGCACGGGCATGTCCTCTCCGTGCTCGCCCGTCACCGTGGAGACCACCACCTGCGTACGCTGCGCCGAGAGCATGTGCTCCAGATAGTCTGCCTTGCCACCCTTCAGGAAGGGCGTGCCGTTGTGGCTGCCATGGTGGGCCGCCTTGAGAAAGTCCAGCGGTTGCAGCAGCACCTGCTTGACCTGCGGCACGTGGAACATCACGTCCCAGGTGCTGTTGCGGCGTGACTCCTCGACTCCCGTGCCCTGCCACTCGGCGTCCCCCGGAAACAGCAGCCGCCGGCCGCGCCATTCCAGCAGCAGCACCACGCTGGTGTTGTTCTTGAGCTTGTCGTCCTTTTGCGAGAAGGCCAGTCCGGAGTAGAGCAGCCGGCCGCGCAGTTGCCGGAAATCGTGCTCGCTGATGTTCTCCGGATGCACCACGGCCGCGCCCTCTTCCAGAAAGGCCGCGGCGCCCGCGCCATCCAGGGTTTCGGCACTGGCGCCGTACGCTTGCGTGCCCAGCAGGTACGGATCGCTCAGGGCAGGGCCGTCGAACGCCCCTTCGCCCAGGTAGTACTTGTCGATGTCCCATTCGGGCGCCAGCACGCGCAAGCACGTCTTGGGCTCCTTGAAGCCCCGGAAGCAGGTGCTGCCCTGCTCAAACTTGAGCTTGTGCTGCTTGCGCTCCTGCACCTTGAGGCGCTTGGCCACGTCCCGGGCCACGTACAGCGGGTACTGCGGGTAGATGCCGCTGGACTGCGGCAGGTCCTCGCGCAAGGCCTTGAGCGCGCCGGGGTTCCAGATGCTCCTCTGCAGCAGCGCGCGCGTGCCTCCGGCCAGTTGCAGCCCGCTGCGCTCCAGCAGCCCGCGCGCGGCCGCGTGCGCCATGTTCTGGAAAGCCAGCGTCTTCTTGGCCTGGGGATGGTCCGGCTTCATAAAGGCGGTCAGCCAGATGCGCCCGATCTTGAAACGCTCGAACCAGGCGGGATCGAAGCCCTTGATGTGGTCCGCGTGCGGGTGCGTGGCCACCAACAGGTCCAGGCGCGCCTTGCCGCCTTCCTCGGGCAGCGTGGTGCGCACGTCGGCGATGGCCGCCTTCAGCCTCTCGGCTGGGTCAGAAGTGCCGCAGTCGATCAGCATGCAGAACTTGTCCTGGCCGTCGGGGATCTGCACGAAGATGCAGTCCCCGAAGCCCACGTCGTAGGTGCGGATGATCACCCGATCGCTCATCGCTGCCTCCTCATTCCGCCGCCCAGTGGCGCAGGTGCGGGCTCACGCGCAACCGCAGCGTGCCATCGTCCGCGCAGGTGGCCACCACCGGCGGCCTGGTGTTGATCTCGCCTGTGGCCTCGCGCTCCAGCAGCCCCACAAGGCCCGCGGCCACGCGCAGCTTCAGGTAACCCTGGAGCTGCTCTCGGCGCTGAAGGCCCTTGTTGCGTTCCTCTTCGCAGTACCTGCGCCGGAGGTTCTTGTTGGGCTCCTGCTTGCCACTTCCCTGCTTGCGCATCCACGACAGCAGGTTGCCGCGGCCATCAAAAATCAGCGTGCCGCCGCACAACAGAGATGCCGTCTGTCCGGCCAGCGCGCCGTACTCCTTGCCCTTGAGCTCGACGTCCTCGCGCCAGGCGTATTGCACCACGATCTCGCGCGGCAGCCTGGCCCCGCCCATCACCGTCTTGTCCGTCTGGTACAGGTTCACCACCGAGATGTCCTGCTCCGCCGGTAGGCACAATTGGCGCCGGTTCTCGTTCAAAAAGTGGTAGGCGTCGGTGCGCGAGCGCGACACGCGCTCGATGTCGTAGGCATAGAAGCGCAGGCGCTCCAGCTCGTCTCCCTCGGACGGGCATTCGATGCCGCGAGCGGCAAAGGCAGCGCGCATCAGCGGCCGGAAGCCGTGCTCGTCCAGCGCGTCGGCCACCTCGTCGGCGCGCAGCACGGCGCGGGCATAGTCGCCGAACTGCACGTCCACGGGCGGCAGGTAGTCCAGAGGCTGCAGGGCGATGCGGCGGAAGCGGTTGACGCCCCACGACAGCGCCTGCCGCGTGCTCACCTTCTGTCCCGATTTGAGCTCCCTGCGCATGTACTGGGCCACCACGCCTTTGAGGATGTCGAACATAGCGCCGGTCAACACTTCCGACCAGTCGTAGGGGCTGTGACTGGCCTTGACGGCCGCGATGCCGTTGGGGTTCTGCGCGCTGCGCAGGTATGGCCGGCCTGTGGCATAGCGGCCAAACTCTTCCGCCAGTGCCGAGACGATGGTGTCCTGCGACAGGTCGCCTCCCGACTGCTTGCCCACTTCCCAACGCAGCTCGTTGTTGAGCAGCGAGGTCATGATGGCGGTCAGATCCGCCACGAACTCGTGAAAGGCGGTGGTCTGTAGCGAGCTGTCCTCCAGGTAGTACGGGCGCAGGCCATCCAGGATAGCGTGGCCCGTCTCGTGGGCAATGATGTCGTGGGACAGGCAGGTGTAAACGCGCTTGCCCTGCGCGTCAAAGTAGTAGAACTGGATGGACTTGCTGCTGCGGTCGTAGAAGGCGTTGGCCAGGTACCCCGCGTGGGGCACGACGATGATGCGGTTGCCCTCAAACGCCCAGGGCGCCGAGCGCCCCAGCACCCAGGTCGCCTCGTACATGTCCAGCACACTCTGGATGATGGCCCACACGTTCACCTGGTGGAACTGGGGCTCGCTACAATGCTGCCTGCTAATGGGCTCCGCCTTGCCGTCTTTCTTGAGGACGAACCTGCGCTTCCTGGCGTCCCACTGCGCCGGCGGCTCCAGCTTGTGGCTGTCGGCATCATAGTCCACCACCGCGATGCGCGCACTGGTGGGCCCGTGCGACAGGTTGGGCTCACAGCGCACATGGATGGCGCTCAGCGCCACCCCCTTGTTCTGCTCCGCCACGAACGGATCCTGCACGTACACGTCCACGGGCATGAGCAATCCCAACGCCGACTTGGTTCTGTTGGGGAGGAAGTCGCCGGCCTGGTACAGGGCCCTGAACTCCTCCGCATCCCATGACATGGACTCCGGCTCACTCGCTTGCTTGGGCATCGTTCTCCCCTCCTTGCCCACTAACGCATAGCTGTCCCATGGTCTGCCGTTTCCCAATTCGCAGCGTGGTGAGGTTGCCGGCGCATGAACCCCGGGTCGTGGCCCCCCGGCCAAACCGGGGCCCCGGCCTTGCCGACCGCATCGCGCCTCAGTTGCTCTGTGTCTGTATGTAGCGGAGGTTCCCTCATACACACGCCTGGTCGTGTCCCAGGCATATGCTACTGCAGAATCGCGCAATCCCGAAGCGGCCAGACGTGCTCATGCCTGCACCGCCCACCCACACAGGCAAGATCAGTCCTCCGGACGTATGCGCGGCTGGCTTGGACGCCGGGCACAAACCGCTGCAGGCATTTGGCATCCGGCATCGCTTGGCACATAATGGGAGCAGTTCTCTCTCCTGTAGAGGCTCGCTCGTCGCACCCAGGCATGGCTGCCGATGAAATGCTTGCACAGGAGCATGCACATGGCCCAAGTCACGCGCGAACAGCTCCTCGATGCGCTCCACAACCGCTGGGGCACCTACGTGCAGCGCTTCCAGGCCCTGCCGCCCACGGCGCAGTCCGCCTTCCTCGCCCAGCAGGGCTACGGGCGCCTGGCCGACCTGCTGGCGCACGTCGTCGTCTGGTGGGAACAGAGCATCCCGCGGTCGAGCGCCTGCTGCGCGAGCCCGCCTGCCGCTCCCCCGACTACGACGTGGACGCCTTCAACGCCCAGGCCGTGGCGCGCTTCCGCGACCTTGACGAACCCGCCGTGTTGCAGCGCTTCGAAAAGGCGCGCCTGGCGCAGCTACGCCTCGTCTCCTCCCTGCCTGATGCCGCCTTCCGCAACCAGCCGGTCGTGGACCGTCTGCATATCGAGATCATCGCGCACCTGGGGGAGCACGATATATCGGAGCAACGTCTGCACTGATCCGTCAGAAAGGAGAGCACCATGGCCTTCTCACTGGCTCAACTTATCCACGACCGCCAATCCGACCAGTACGACCTGCACCTGAAGTACATCAGCCCGCACATGGCGCGCGTGCAGCAAATCATCGGCTTTGACAAGATCTGGACGCGCGGCGAGGGCGCCTACCTGTGGGATGCGGACGGCCAGCGCTACCTCGACCTGCTGGCCGGGTACAGCGTGCTCAACCTCGGCCGCGACCACCCCGTGCTCAGGCAGGCCATGCTGGAATTCCTCAGCTTGCAGCGCCCCACGCTGGTCAAGATGGACTGCCCGCTGCTGGCAGGCCTGCTGGCCGAGGAGCTGGTCAAGCGCATGCCCCCGGGGCTTGACGCCATCTTCTTCGCCAACTCTGGCGCCGACGCCGTGGACACCGCGGTCAAGTTCGCGCGCAACGCCACCAGGCGCCCGCGCGTGCTGTACCTCGACCACTCCTTCCACGGGCTGACTCTGGGGACGCTATCCCTCAACGGCGGAGAGGGTTTCAAAAAGGGCTTTGAGCCGCTCATCCCCGGCACGGCCATGGTGGCCATGAACGACCTGGCCGGTCTGGAGCGTGAGCTGAAAAAGGGCGACGTGGCCGCCTTGATCGTCGAGCCCATCCAGGGCAAGGGCGTCTACATCCCCCAGGACGACTACCTCCCCGGCGCGCAGCGCCTCTGCCGCCAGTACGGGGCGCAGTTCATCTGCGACGAGGTGCAGATGGGGCTGGGACGCGCCGGCAAGTTCCTGTGCTGCGAGCACTGGAAGCTGGAGCCCGACATGGTCACGATCGCCAAGTCGCTGGGCGGCGGGTACGTGCCGGTCAGCGCCGTGATCATGCGCCGCGAGATCAACGACCGCGTCTTCGGATCCCTGAAGCGCGCGCAGGTGCACTCCACCACCTTTGGCCAGAACGACCTGGGCATGGCCGCGGGCCTGGCCACCCTGCATGTGCTGGACGCGGAGAACATCATCGAGCGCTCCGCGACGCTGGGGGCCAGGCTGCTGGCCAGGCTGGCCGCGCTCAAAGACAGGCACGAGATCATCGCCGACGTGCGCGGCAAGGGCCTGGCCATCGGCATCGAGTTCCGCCCGCCCGGCAACCTGGCGCTGCGCGCCGCCTGGACCGCCATCGAGGCCGCGGAGAAAGGCCTGTTCACGCAGCTCGTGGTCATGTCGCTGATGCGCGACCACCGCATGCTCACCCAGGTGGGCGGGCCGGGCGTCAACATCATCAAGCTGCTGCCCCCGCTGATCATCGGCGACGAGGAGGTGGACGCCATCGCGGACGCCCTTGACGCGGTGATGGAGGAGACCAGGAACCTGAAGGGCCGCGTGTGGGCCACCAGCGGCGAGCTCATCAAACAGGCCATGCACGCATGAGCGCGCCCCTCGATGACGTGCGCCATCTGGCGGGCACCATCGGCCCGCGCGGCACCGGCACGCCCGCCGAGGCCGCTGCCGCCGAGTACGTGGCGCAGCGCTTGGCGGGAATGGGGCTGGCCGCGAAGAGGCATGCCTTTTCCACCGTCCCCAGCCAGAACTCCTTCCCCATCGCTGTCAGCCTGCTGGCGCTGCTGGCAGCCGCGCTCTACCCCCTGGCTGGAACGCCATCGCGCTATGTGGCGGTCCTGCTCAGCCTGGGCGCAGCCTGGTCGCTGTGGCAGACCATACGCGACGACTGGAACCCGCTCTGGCACCTGCTGCCCAAGCTGCGCAGCCAGAACGTCGAGGCGCGCCTCTCACCCCAGGGCGAGAGCCCCGCGGGCAAAGCCCGCCGCATTGCCGTGCTGCTGGCGCACCTGGACACCAACCGCTGCCGCCTGGTGTGGCAATCGCTCTCCGTGCGCACCTTGATACCCATGACCTGGCTGACGCTGGCCGTGCCCTTGGCCGCGGGCCTGCTGTACCTGGCCGGGGCCATCCTGGGAGGAGGGCTGTGGTGGCTGCTGTCGCTGCCGCTGGCCGCCTACCAGCTCGGCAGCATCGTCACGCTCATCCGCGACGACCGCACCCCGTTCAGCCCCGGCGCGCACGACAACGCCGCCAGCGTGGCCGTGGCCCTGGAGGTGGCGCAGCGCCTCGTTGCCGCGCCGCTGCAGAACACGCAAGTCTGGTTTGTCTTTGACGGCGCGGAGGAGACCGACCACGCCGGGGTGCACGACCTGCTGCGCCGCCACGGCGCCGAGCTGCGCCAGGCCGCCTTCTTCGGGCTGGAGGGCCTGGGCAGTGGCGAGCTGGTCTACCTGACGCGCCAGGGCGTGATCGCCTACTACCGTCCGGCGCCGGAGCTGCTGGCGTTAGCCCGGGCCGTGGCAGCCAAGCACCCGGAGCTCGGGTTTGGCCCGGCGCAGATGGTGGCCGAGGACGACCTGCGCGCCCTGACCACGCGTGGCCACCGCGCCATCTGCATCGCCGGCCGCGACCCGCAGACCGGCATCCTGCCGCACTGGCACCGCCCCGACGACACGCCCGAGACGGTCTCGGCGGAGACCCTGCAACGCGCGGCAGACGTCCTGTGCGCGCTGCTGAAGGAGATGGACGCATGAAAGCCTTTGTCACCGGCGGCAGCGGCTTTGTGGGCAGCGCCGTGATCCGCCGGCTGCTGGCAGCCGGGCACGAGGTGCGCACGCTGGTGCGGCCCACGTCCAACACGCGTATGCTGGACGGGCTGCGCGTGGAGCGCGTCGTGCGCGACCTGAGCGACGCCTCCGTGCTGCAGTCGGCCATGGCCGACTGCCAGTGGGTCTTTCACGTCGCCGCGCTGTACGCCTACTGGGGTTACACCTGGGAGCAGTTCTACCAGTCCAACGTAGAGGGCACGCGCCACGTCCTGGAGGCCGCCGCGCAGGCCGGCGTGCAGCGCCTGGTGCACACCAGCTCCATCGCCAGCCTGGGCTTCACGCGCGACGGCTCGCCAGGCGACGAAGACACGCCGGTCACGGAGCAGGACATGCTCAGCGACTACAAGCGCAGCAAGTACCTGGCCGAGGAGGTCGTGCGCGAGTTCGCCGCTCGCGGCCTGGCGGCGGTGATCGTCAACCCGGCCGCGCCGGTAGGCGTGGGCGACCACAAGCCCACCCAGACCGGTAAGCTGATCGTGGATTTCCTGAATGGGCGCATGCCGGCCTACGTGGATACCGGCATGACCATCGTGGACGTGGACGACGTGGCCAACGGGCAACTGCTGGCCATGCAGAAGGGCAGGGTTGGGGAGCGCTACATCCTGGGCGGCGAGAACCTGTCGCTCAAGCAGGTGCTGGACCTGCTGTCCGAGCTCTCCGGCTTGCCCAGGGTCAAGACCCGCATCCCGCGCAGCGTGGCTCTGGCCTGGGCGTACGTGGACACGGGCCTGGCGCGTCTGAATTCCAGGCACGTGCCGGCCGCCACGCCAAACGCCGTGCGCGTCTCCAGCAAGAAGGAGTACTTTAGCTCCGCCAAAGCCGTGCGCGAGCTGGGCTACACCTTCATCCCGGCGCGCGAAGCCCTGCGCAAAGCCGTCGAGTGGTACCGCGCCAACGGCTATGCGCCGTAGCAGAACACGGGCGTCCCGTGTGTTCCGACGTAGTATCGCCCCTTGCCGCTCGCCCCGCATGACGGGGTGGGCGTGCGGATCGGGATGGTAGCATCGCCCCTCGTGTTTCTGTAGGTTTTTGCACCTTAACAAAGAGATAGAGAAGGTATGAGATCAG
>CAYZKS010000068.1:0-15356 GCA_964478725.1 uncultured Anaerolineales bacterium | reverse complement strand
CAGAATGCGACAAGACGCCTACTACGCAGCCTTGGCAGAATGCGGCAAGACGCCTACTGCGCAGCCTGCGAATCCTGTGCCTTGTCTGCCTTGTTCATTTCAAGGCGTAGCGTTAAGGTCGCCGCATTCGGATGAGACTGCGAGTCCCAGAACCAAGGGAGCATCATCATGGTATCCAGCACACAGATCCGTAAATCCTTCCTGGATTTCTTCCAGGAGAGAAATCACACAGTCGTGCCCAGCTCATCGCTTGTGCCGGGCAACGATCCCACCCTGCTTTTCACCAATGCCGGCATGGTGCAGTTCAAGGATGTCTTCCTTGGCGTTGAGAAGCGCCCTTACAGCCGGGCCGCCACCTCGCAGAAATGCATGCGGGTCAGCGGCAAACACAATGATCTCGAAAACGTAGGGCCTTCGCCTCGTCATCACACTTTCTTCGAAATGATGGGCAATTTCTCCTTCGGCGACTACTTCAAGCGCGATGCCATCGCCTATGCCTGGAAGTTCCTCACTGAAGTCATCGGACTCGATCCTGGCCGTCTGTATCCGACCATCTACCTCGATGATGACGAAGCGTTCGGGCTATGGCAAGAGGTCGCTGGCGTGCCAGCGACGCGCATCACACGACGCGGCAAGAAGGACAACTTCTGGGTGATGGGAGACACCGGCCCCAATGGCCCCTGCTCCGAAATCCACTATGACCGCGGACCACAGTACTGCACTTGCCACCGCGCAGACTGCAACGTGGACATCGAGTGCGAGCGCTGGTGGGAGCTGTGGAATCTGGTATTCATGCAATTCGAAACCACTGCCGACGGCGTCACGCGCCCGCTGCCCAGGCCCAGCATCGACACAGGCATGGGCTTGGAGCGCCTGACTGCAGTCATGCAATGCAAGGATGACAACTACGAAACCGACCTCTTCTGGCCCATCATTGAGCGCACGCAAGAGCTTCTCGGTCACAGCAACGCCAGGCGCCAGGAGCAGATCGTGTCCTACCGCGTAATTGCAGATCATGCTCGCTCGGTGGCCTTCTTGATGGCGGACGGCGTGCTTCCAGGTAACGAAGGCCGCAACTATGTATTGCGCCTGATCCTGAGGCGCGCAGCACGTCATGGCAGGCTGCTCGGCTTCACGAAACCGTTCATGGCTGAGGCAGTCAAGGTTGTGATCGACAACATGGGCAGCCACTATCAGGAGTTGCTGCAGCGTCGCGACTTTATCCTGCAGGCCACAGCGCAAGAAGAAGAGCGCTTCTTACAGACTCTGGAGACCGGTTTGAACCTCCTGGATCAGGTCATTGCCGATGTGCTACAAAACGCGCAGACCGTCATTCCAGGCGACAAGGCGTTTCGCCTGTACGACACGTATGGCTTTCCGTTGGACCTGACGCGAGATGTAGCCAAGGAGCGTGGCCTGAGCGTGGACGAGGCTGGCTTCAAGACGGCTATGGAGGCGCAGAAGGAGAGAGCGCGGGCGGTGCAGCAGTTCCAGATGGACCAAGAGCAGGAGCTTTACCGTCGCCTCGGGCTGCCGGAGACTACTTTCGTCGGCTACGATATGGCCGCGAGCCCGGCGAAGGTCCTGGCCATTATCCGCGACGGGCAGGCGCAGCCTGAGGCTGGGCCTGGCCAGCAGGTAGATATCATACTGGACCGCAGCCCGTTCTACGCGGAGAGCGGCGGCCAGGTTGGCGACGAGGGCACCCTGGTAGGTGCGCATGGCCGGGCACAGGTCCTGGATACGCGCCATCCGCTGCCAGCGTTGATCGCACATCGCAGCGTTGTCTCCGAAGGCGTGATTTCCTGCGGAGAATCCGTGCACGCATACGTCACTGAGGAACGCCGTCTGGACATTGCGCGAAACCACACGGCCACTCACTTGCTTCATCGCGCTCTGCAGAGAGTGCTGGGCGACCACGTGCGGCAGGCTGGTTCTCTGGTCTCTCCGGAGCGCCTGCGTTTTGATTTCACGCACTTGCAGGCAGTCTCGCGCGATCAACTGGGCCAGATACAGCACGAGGTGAACGCTGCCATTCGCGCTGCGTTGCCCGTACAGGCAAGCACGACCACTTTGGAGAAGGCGCGTGCAGCCGGTGCCATGGCGCTCTTTGGAGAAAAGTACGCTGATGAAGTGCGCATGATATGCATCGGCGAGGACTATAGTCTCGAGCTTTGCGGGGGAACGCATCTCGTGAATACAGGCCAGATCGGTTTCTTCCATATTCTGAGCGAGTCGAGTATTGGCTCCGGCCTGCGCCGCATTGAGGCGGTCACAGGACGGGGTTTCGAGGGCTGGCTCGACAGACATCTGGAGGCCCTGGCCAAAGCCGAAGAAGCGGGCCTGCCCAGCGATGCGGTGGAGTTGGTTCGAACCGCCAGCGAACTGAAGCAAAGTTGGAAGATGCAACAGCAGGAAGTGGAAGAACTGCGTAGCCAGAGCGCCCGACACAGCGTGGAGCAGATCTTGGGCAAGGCGCAGGACGTGCGCGGAGTGCGGGTGGTCTCAGAGCATGTCAGCGCCGACAGCGTGGATCGACTGCGCGAGATGACCGACGAACTGCGCAGCCGCTTGGGCTCCGCGGTGATCGTTCTGGGCTCCGTGATTGCCGACAAACCCATGCTTGTGGCCGCAGTCACCCCCGACCTCGTGAAGAGGGGTCTGCAAGCCGGCAAGCTGGTGGGTGAGGTGGCCAGACAGATCGGCGGGGGCGGCGGAGGCAAGCCGACCATGGCCCAGGCCGGAGGACGCGATGCGACCAAACTGGATGAAGCTCTGGCCCAGGTCCCGGACTTGATCGGGCGCAGTCTCGCGCAGAAGTAAGGAACCTTGAACTGCAGTCTTCAGCCATGACGTTCCCGCAAGATACGTCGACAACCCTAGTTGCGAGTAGCCATGCAGACCATACGACTTACAGGCTCTGAGAACATCAACGTAATCCGCGATCTACTGGAGTCCGCCACCGAGAGCTCGGTGCTATTGGTGGCACCCAGAGGCTGTGAGGCACTGGAACGAAACCAGGTGAATCTCACTATACTGCGCCGCTGGGCCGACAGCTTGGCTTTGCATCTGGCATTGGTTGCGGAGGATGCAGCCACACGTGTGATCGCGCACGACGTGGGCTTGCTCGTCCTTCCCTCGGTCGAAGCCGCACAAAAGGCCGACCTGGAGGCGCTGGACCGCAAGAGGCGCCGCCGCGAGGGGCTGCCCCCGCGTCCGTACATGGGCTCGCTTTTGGACGCGTCGGGAGGAGCATCTGGCCATGGACCTGGACACACTCCAAGCGGAAAGGGGCGTAGTCGCTTCTGGGGACTCGGCTTAGCAGTAGGTCTGCTATTGCTCGCCCTGTTCCTCATACCTACTGCGACGGTCACCCTCACACCAGCCACGGAGCCCATGACGGCCTCGATGGAGATCACGGGAGAGGCAGGCTTGACTGAGGTGAACTATGGTCTGGGACAGGTACCAGCCCGCACCGTGTCCGTTGAACTAGGCGGCAGCGATACCATCGCCGCCACCGACAAACGAGATGTTCCCGACGGTCACGCCGAGGGCTCGGCCGTGTTTGCCAACAAGACAACCATTCCGGTCACGATCACAAAAGGCACGCTCGTCCGCACCAGCTTCGGCAAGAACGTGCGTTTCTTCACCGTGGCTGATGTTCTGCTCCCGGGGGAACTACACGGAACAGTGCGTGTGGGTATCCTGGCGGAAGCGCCCGGCCCGGACGGCAACGTGCCCGCACTCACTGTGAACGTGGTGGAGGGCGAGCTGGCTGCTCAGGTAGAAGTGCTCAACGACTCACGCACCACGGGTGGAACAGTACGACGCATGCCCGTGGTGCACGGTGACGATAAGGTGCAGCTGCGAGCCAAGCTGATGAAGCGCTTGCAGGAGGAGGCTTACCAGGAGCTAATCGCAGCTCTTTCCAGGGGTGAGTTCATTCCCGCCGAATCCCTGGTCATCACGGTGCTTGAGGAGGACTTTGACCATCAGGTAGGAGACCAGGCAGATACCTTGGGTTGCAGCATGAGGGTCGAAGTGAGCGGACTGGCAGTGAGCGGCGCCGGAGGTGAGGAGCTTCTCCTCGGCCTTCTGCAACAACGGGTGAGGCCAGGCTACCATGTGGTAGAGGGCAGCGCTCAGTACACGCGCGCGAGCGTGCTCGCAGCCACGACAGAGGAAGCCCGCTTTCAGATGAGCGTGCGCGCCTCCAGCTCGGCCACGATTGAACCCGCTGTTGTCCAGAAGGCCTTGGTCGGTAAGACGGTGCCGGAAGCCACGGCGTATCTGTCACAGCAGTTCGAACTTGCCGCCGACCCCCGGATTGAGCTGCTGTTTAGCCCCCTCGGGCGCCTGCCGTGGTTGGCTCAGCGCATTCACGTGCAAGTTCAGCCGGAGTAGAGCATGCGTATTCTGGCACTCGACATGGGTGAACGTCGCACTGGAGTAGCTCTGAGCGATCCGCTCGGCTGGTTGGCAACCCCACTCACCGTTCTCAGGTGCGCCAGCCGCGAAGAGGAGTTGGCCGCCATTGAAACGTTGGTGCGCAAGCATCAAGTAGACAGGGTGTTGGTGGGCTACCCACGCAGCCTCAACGGAAGCCTGGGCCCGCAGGCGCGGCGCGTTGATAGGTACGTTGACAAGCTCAGGGCGCGTCTGCCCGTTCCTGTAGTGCTCTGGGAAGAGCAATTCTCGACGGTCCAGGCTGAGCAGCTCATCCGCGAGACCGGCCGGCGCGTGAATCGTGAGACCATTGATGCCGCTGCAGCCGCCGTGGTACTGCAGAGCTATCTGGATGCCGTATCTCCGCCGGCCAGCACTGGTGGGCCTGATGCCATGGAACCCTCCAAAACCCCCTAAACGCAAAGAGACTGACTTCAAGGAGACAGCAGTGGAAGGCAGTTCACGCAACTGGATAAGAATCGTGCTCTTTCTGCTCGGTGTGGCGCTGATCCTGGGCCTGGCCAGTGGCATCGTCTGGTTCTTCCTCCGCCAGGCCCGCACTGCCGCCCTGCAGCCCGGGGTCGAGGTTGACCTCTCCTCGCTCGAGAAGACAGCTCTCGGCTTCTATCTCAACTTGCGCAAGGATGAGATTGAAGCGCGGGCCAGCGTGGACGCGTCCAGGGTCCCGTTCTCCGTTGAGCCTGGCGAGAGCGCAGCCACGATTGCCACACGACTCGAGCGCATGCAGCTCATCGCAGATGCCGAACTGTTTCGCCTGCTTCTACGCTACTGGGGAGTCGACGCCCGTTTGGAGGCTGGCGACTACGAGTTGCGCCGTAACATGTCCATGTCCGAGATCGTGACGGAGCTGCAGCACGGGCGTCTGCGCGCCCGGACAGTCACCATTCGCGAAGGCCTGCGTGCGGAGGAGATCGCGCACCTGCTGGCCACTGAAGGGCTAGTTGATCAGGAGGAGTTCATACACCTCGTGCGGAACGACTCTTTCCATTATGATTTCCTGCGCGATCGCCCTGCCAATGCCCCCAAGACCCTGGAAGGATTTCTCTTCCCTGATACCTACCAGTTTCCGGCAAACATCACAACCACGGCAGTAATCGACATGCTGCTGCACAACTTTGACAACCGCGTCACGCTGGAGATGCGCCAGCGGGCCCTCGATCAAGGCCTGAACTTGTACCAGGTGCTGGTCATCGCTTCCATCGTGGAGCGTGAAACCGCCCAAGCCGACGAACGACCGATCATTGCCAGCGTCTATCTGAACCGCCTGCGCAAAGGCATGTACCTGGAAGCCGATGTCACAGTGCAGTACGCTAAAGGCTATGACTTGCAGGCGGGCCGCTGGTGGCCAGTGCTGTCAGTGGAAGAACTGCGGACGATCGATTCCCCCTACAACACCTACCTCAACCCAGGCCTCCCCCCAGCGCCCATCTGCAGCCCAGGCCTTGCTTCCATCCAGGCGGTGCTGGATCCGGCCGACACCAAGTACTTGTTCTTCCTCACCAAAGGCGATGGCTCCCACGCCTTCGCCGAGACGTTTGAGGAGCACCTGGAGAATCAGAGCAAGTATCGATAGTCGAGAGCACCAATCTGGTAGGTTCTGACAGGTCCACACTGCTACACTGGTGCGAGAGTTCGCAATGGCACCGGGGCAAGCCGATACGGGTGGCTAAACACCATCTTGCGGAGCGAACGCCCCAGGGGAGGCTCATGGATGGAGTACCTGGAACAGATGCGCTCTGCCGGCAACGATGCGGCGCGGCTGGAGCAACTCTACCGTGCGGCTGTGAGGGAGCACAAGTCAGGCGAGTTTGCCGCCGCCATGCAGGTGTGCCATAGCGAGTCGCCTGCAAACCTGCTGTATACGGCCTGGTACCACCGGCTACAGCCTGCGGCCGAAGCAGAGCGTCCTACCCTCAGGGGCACCAACTGGACGCTGGCCATCGTGTTGGGTTTGCTCGGCGGCTTGCTGGTATGGCTGCTGACCGACGCGCGGCTGTTGACGGTCTCGGACAGAGTGCCCTGGGTGGTGTACGCTCTGGTGCCGATTGAGACAGCTCTGGCTATCGCCTACCTGGTGCTTGCCGCGCATAGAAACCGAGCGCGCGGGTTGCTCGCCATGCTCGGGCTAGCCGGGCTCGTGCTCTACGTGATCTGGCTCGGCGGCGGGCCTGTCAATGACGTCAGCTCGATGTCCGGGCAGTATGCCCTGCTCATGGTTCTGCACCTGCCCCTGGCCGCATGGATCGCTGTTGGACTCACCCTGCTCGGATTCAAGCGTGACGATGCAGGGCGTTTTGCCTTTCTGAGCAAGTCTATCGAGGTTTTCATCACTGCGGGCATCTTCTGTGCGGGCGTGGGCGTCTTCGCCGTCATCACACTGGGGTTGTTTTCAGCCATCAGCGTTCAAGTGCCCGAGAGCATGTTGCGCCTGCTCACAGCCGGAGTCGGCGGAGCCGTGCCTGTATTGGCCGTGGCAGCCGTCTATGACCCGCACCTTGCGCCGCTGGAACAGCGCTTTGAACAAGGGCTAGGCAAGCTGCTGTCCACACTCATGCGCCTGCTACTGCCCCTGACCGTAGTGGTGCTGGTGATCTACCTGGCAGTCATCCCATTCAACTTCGTGGTGCCGTTCCAGCAGCGCGAGGTTCTCATCATCTACAACGCCATGCTCTTCGCCATCATGGGATTGCTTCTGGGAGCCATCCCCGTTCATGCCAGCGACCTGCCTCCCCAACAGCAGCGTCTGTTGCGCATCGGAGTACTGGCTCTGTCTTTGTTGAGCGTTGTGGTGAGTGTGTATGCCCTGTCAGCCACGGTCTATCGGACCTTGCAGGGCATGCTCACCCCTAACCGCCTCACTGTCATTGGCTGGAACTCGATCAACATCGGCGTTCTGGCGCTGCTAGTGTACTATCAAATCAGACACGGGACGCAACGCTGGGTAGAATCGCTACACAGTGCATTCAGTGTGGCTGCAATAGCCTACATCGTCTGGACCGCATTCCTGATCCTGACCTTGCCCTGGCTGTTTCGCTGAGCCAGCAGGCTGCAGTGTGCAGCACCCCGTTGAGGGGACCATGTTCGACGCGACGCCCTCAGGCAGCAGGCGCACCTCGTAGACCGTGGTAGCCCGATTAGGCCAAGGCTTCAACAGCCAGCCTGACGCTGTCTTCTGGACTGACCTTGATCCTGGCATCCATGACGCGGCCGTTCTCGTCCAGGACAAAGTGGCTGCGCAGGATGCCCATGCGGGTCTGGCCGTAGGCCTTCTTCTCCCCCCATGCTCCGTACTTCTGCGCCACAGCATGGTCCGGATCCGAGAGCAGATGGAACGGCAGGGAAAGCTTCTCGCGGAAAGCGCGTAGCGCGTCCGGCGAGTCCGGGCTGACCCCAACTACCACTGCATTGGCGGCCTCGATCTTGGGGGATTCGTCACGGAATCCCTCCGCATGCCGCGTTCAGCCCGAGGTCCCTGCCTTGGGAAAGAAGTACAGAATTACCTTCTTCCCGCGCAGGCTCGAGAGCTTCACGTGCTTGCCTTCCTCCGAGATCAGGTCAAAATCGGGTGCCCGATCACCAATCGCTGGCATCTTATCCTCCCGCAAGATTCAGTCTGACATCAATCCCAACGGCCATCGTTCATCTCGATGACGAACGGAGGGACGACATCACGGCTCCGCATCACCGGCTCTGGCATCGGCCCTTGTGATCGTCGACGCACGCCATGATCGCGCCCACCGGGGCGGATGCTCAGGCTGGTAGCTGCCAACTGCGCCCGTGGCCACCTCTGAGCCAGCGGCTAGAGGGACATCTTGTACACGCGGTAACGTTTGTAGATCTCTACCGGAAAATGCTCGATGAGGTGGGTAACCTTGTCGTTTTCCTCGGCCTGCAATGAAAGGTCGACCCAGACATACCCTCGCGAGAGCGCCGCCTTTGCCATCTCCAGGAACAGCAAGGCCTCCAAACCCAGCCCCTGGTACTTGCCGACGACTCCAGCGACCTTGAAGCTGATGACGTTGATGCGCTTCAGGTACCACCAGGCCTTGAGCTTGTTCAAGCCGTCCATACGGCCATTGAGGTGGATCAGAACCTGGTTGAGGTCTGGAAAGGAGAGCGCGCAGCCGACTGTGTTGCCCTCGATCTCCCCGAACAGCACGAAGGCAGGGTCTACCACAGGGCGCAGCTCTCTGGCAAAGGTCATCAATTCCTCCTGCGTCCAGGGGATGTGGTCCGGCATCTGGCCGATGGTGGCGTCGTACAGTTCGCCTACGCGCCGCACCTCGTTGTCCCAGTCTTCGAGATGAGCAGGGCGAATGTGGAAATGCGCCCGACGCTCGGCCACCTTCTGTAGACGGGCCAGCCGCGGGGGCAGGCTTCCATCCGGGCCGACGATGTCCTTGACCCACAACCTACGACAGAAATCATCAGAGTGCTTGACCAGGCCGAATCTCTGCGCAAACTCGTGGTAGTAAGGAGGCGTGTGCGCGCACATGAGCGGCGGTGGGCAATCGGCCCCTTCCACCAAGAACCCACGTTCTCGGTCACGGTGGAAGTTGATCGGCCCGCGCAGTTCGTTCATGCCCCGCTCGCGCACCCAATCGCGCGCCGCGGACCACAATGCTTCGGCAGCCTCATAATCCTCCAGCGCTTCAAAGAACCCAAAGAAACCTACTTTGACCTTGAGGTAGTCGTTGAAACGGCGGTCGATGAACGCGGCAGTGTTGCCGACCAGGCGACCATCACGACGTGCCGCAAACAACGCTACATCCGCGCCCTGGAAAAACGAATTCCTCTCTGGGTCCAGTTGTTTCGCACGTTCCTTTAACAGCGGCGGCACCCAGTTCTTGTCGCCGCGATACACCCTCCACGGGAACTCGACCATCTCGTGGCGTTCCTGGGCACTGCGGATTTCTGCTACTGTCAAGCTCCCCATGGCTGTCAAGACACCTCGCTATTCCTCGGTATAGAAGGCCGTCCCAAAGATCCCCGGACCAGCATGCACCC
The DNA here is from genome assembly GCA_964478725.1 of uncultured Anaerolineales bacterium. Taxonomy (GTDB): domain Bacteria; phylum Chloroflexota; class Anaerolineae; order UBA2200; family UBA2200; genus CAYZKS01. Next base: position 5,882 of record CAYZKS010000068.1, on the reverse strand, counting down.
CGACGACGGGGCTAAAGTCGCACACATAGGGCACTGGCTGATGGAAGCGCCTCTCGATTTCCGCCTTGAGCTCCAAGGCTTCCTGCAACGCCGCTCCGTGGGCCACGGCAAAGTGCACCTTCTGCGCGGAGCCGAGGCGCTCCCCAACAATAGCCAGCAGACGTTCGATTGCGCGCTGCTTGGTGCGCGTCTTCTCAAGGGCTTCTACTCTTCCGTGCGTAATCTCGAGCAATGGTTTGATGCTGAGCAAGCTCCCCAACAAGCGCTCTGCGCCACCGATACGGCCGCCCCTATACAAGTACTCCAGAGTATCCACCACGAAAAGGGCGTTCACCTTCGGAATGAGCGCACCGATGCCCTCCACAATCTGCACGGCGTCCAGCCCTGCATCCGCCATGTCGGCGGCCGCCAGCACCACCAGACCCATGGCCATGGAGACCAATCTGGAATTCACTACATGAATTGGTATGTGCGATTCCATCTGCTCAACGGCGGTGCGCGCAAACGCGGCCGTGCCGCTGAGCTCCTCCGAGAGATGAATCGAGACAACCCCATCGGCCCATTCGTTGAGCTCGCGGTACACCAGCACAAAGTCACCGGTCGACGGTTGAGATGTGGTCGGATGGATGCTGGATTCCCGCAGTCTGCGATAGAATTCCGACGGCTGAATATCCACGCCATCGCGCAACACCTGATCGCCGAACAGAACCTGGCATGGAACCACTCGGATGCCGCGCCCCTCCGCGACGTCGCGAGGTATGTCTGCTGTGCTGTCCGTGACGATGGCTATCTTGCCCACGACTGGCTGCTTTCGCTTTCTTCTTCCGATCCGCAAACGTCGCCAGCGGGCTGCTAACCGCTTCTGACAGGCGCCCGCAGGGCAGTCATCACCTCACGCGAGAAACGCAGCAAGCGCAGGCGCGCCCCTTGATCCAGCTCATGCACCATGCCCTGGTAGCGCCTGACATGGCCAGCCAGCCGGGAGAGCCAGGAGGATTGGCGCGGCGATGCGCACGAGATGCCAAGGGCAACTCCGGGCAGCAGGTCAAGAGTACCAAGGCTCTGAGCTTCGTCGCCGTTCATGTCCTGCAGGATTCCGGACTCTTCCAGGCGATTCCACACCTGGCTGCGGATCGCCGCCAGCGAAGCTGCCAGCACGCCGCCACAGTAGGAGAGCGGATCATCACTGTCCGGGATCGCAGCGATCAGGGCCGTCACCAACTCACCCTGTGGCAATTCCTCACTGGACAGCCTCTCCAGTATGCGGCTCTTGACAAACTCCCACTCCTTGTGCCGCGCATCCTCGCCTAGCAGGCGGCGGAATCCGCGCAGCGCCTTCATGGAGGGGCGGAACAACACCATGGTACGACCAGGACCAATGCGGTCATCAGCCAGGCGATACTCAGAGGAAACGTAGCCTTCAAGCTCCAAGGACTTGAGCATCTCGTAGGCCGTGGAATTGGCTACGCCCAGTGCGTGCGCCAGATCAGTGTAGTGAATCGCTTCCTGGCGATGGCTGTAGTAGACGTCGAGCAGCTTCTCCAGAAAGGTCCTTTGCCGGCTGGTCAGTGACATGCCATGCTCCCGGAGCCGCGAAAGAAACGAAAGAATCGTGAGCATTATACGCGTTCTCGAATGCGAGTCAAGAAGCCAGTCGGCCATTTCGCTTGCAGCGAGGCCTGCGGCGTGCCTGTTGCGCCGCTGGGCCGGGATGCGTTATAATCCCTGCTAGCACCTCCGCAACAGCGATCGCGCCCTCCGATGCGCGGTCTTCCCGGCCGAGAGGTCAAACACGGCATGGCAGGAGAAGTTGCATGACCATCGCAAACCTGATCCAAGTCTTTGGCGGTTTGGCTGCCTTCATGTTGGGCATAGACCTCTTGGGCGCCGGCATGGAAGCGCTGGCAGGCAGTCAGATCCAGAAGGGGCTCGAGCGCTTGACCAATCACCCCCTCAAGGCCGCGTTCTTCGGCTTTGCTGCCACCGCCGTTCTGCAGAGCAGCAGCCTGCTGATGGTCACCATGATCGGGCTCATCAACGCCGATCTGTTCACGCTGCAACAGGCGGTGGGTGTAATGATGGGTCAGGAGATAGGTACCACGCTGACGGGTCAACTGGTTGCGTTTGACGTGAACAAATACCTGCTCGCTTTGCTCGTCATTGGCTACGTCATGCGTGAGTTTGGGGGCGCAAAGCGCTGGCGCGCTCTGGGAGAGGCCACGCTGGGTGTGGGCATCGTCTTTCTCAGCTTGGACGTCATGAAGTCAGGCATCGCCCCGCTCGTGGATCAGCCCCAGGTGGCTCGATGGCTCATTTCCATGGGCCGTAAGCCGCTCCTGGGCGTCCTGGCCGGCGCCCTTCTGACCGCAACGATCCAGAGCAGTTCGGCTGCGACTGGCCTTACGATCGCGCTTGGCATTACGGGAGCCATCACACTGCCTGGAGCGATTGGGTTGATCCTTGGCGCGAACGTCGGCACCTGCGTCACCGGGCTCATGGCTTCGTTGCGCCTGTCCAAGTCCGCTCGCCGCGCGTCGCTGGCTCAGATCATCATCAATCTATTCGGAGTCGCTCTCTTTCTGCCGTTCATTGCTCCATTTGCCAGCCTGCTCACGCGCACCTCTAGCCAGCTGGGCCGCCAGATCGCCAATGCGCACTCGATCTTTAACATCAGCGTGAGCGTGCTGCTCTTTCCGTTCATTCCGGTCATCGTGCGCATCTGCAATACTCTGATTCCCGGAGAAGACGAAAGGCCGACCAAGATCACACATTTCCTCGATGAGAACCTGCTGCCTGTGCCCTCCGTCGCTGTGGCACAGGTGGTCAAAGAGGTCATGCGCACGGGACACTTGACCCAACAGATGCTGGGCTGGAGTCAGGCCGCCCTATTGCGCATGGATGAGGAGAGCATACACAAAGTGCTGGAGTACGAGCGGGATCAGATCGACCCGCTCTGTCGCGTCATTGAACAGTACCTGGATCGTCTGTTGGGTGGCCATCTCAACGAGTCCGAGCGCAAGCGTTGCACACAACTGAAGCACATCATCATCGACGTGGAGCGAGTGGCTGACATCACCGAGAACCTGGCGCAGGCGGGCCAGGAGCGCATCCGCGAGAGCATACCCTTCAGCCCTCAAGCCCAAGAAGAGCTGCTCGAGTTCCATACGTTGGTGTCTCAGACCTGGGAGCTGGCGCTCAAGGCGATCGAAAGTGGGGATCCGAACATCGGACGAGCCACGGTTGCCAACGAGGACCAGATCGACGTCATGGAGAAACGCCTGCGCGAGTCGCACAAAGAGAGGCAAGCATGTGGCATTTGTGCGCCCAAGGCCGACATCTTGTTCATCGAGACGCTGCGCAACCTGGAGCGCATTGGCGATCACGCCGACAACTTGGGAAGCAGTGTAGTCCGGTACTAGATCGCCACCCGGCGCAATTCGCGGCCAACCTCCCGCGCCCGCGTATGCTGTTCATGGACAGCGAAGTGAGCAGCATCGAAGCCTCCTGATGTAGGCGTGAATGATTGGTTTGACTATAGTAACCAATTGGTATATGCTACCGGCACGTACGGCTCCCATGTGATGTCTGCGCTCGCGTGCGCGAGCTGCAGACAAGGAGGGTAAGCATGCTCAAGAAGCTCTCCCTGGTAGCGCTCTCGCTCACGCTGCTATCGCTGCTCGTCTGGTCTCCTCCCTTCTCGCAATTGGCCTGGGCTTCGGCCTCGCCCCTCGTCTCCGAGCGGGTGCACAACTCGTCTCCCCCTCCTACCGTCTCTCTCAGCCAGGTGCCACTCTACTTTGTGGAGAACGCCGGGCAGCTGGACGCTCGGGTCGCCTACTACGTTGCGGGCAATGGCAAGTCAGCCTACTTCACTCCCCAGGGCCTGACCGTGGTGCTCACCCAGGCGTTATCCGGCGTATCCCCGTCTGGCGGTGGCCAGGACGGGCCGGAAGGTGAGGCCTTGGACTGGGTGCTCAAGCTGGACTTTCTGGGGACGGACCTGGACGTCTGGCCCGCCGCGGAGGACGCCAGCCCGGCCGTGTTCAACCTGTTCAAAGGCCCGCCCAGCCAGTGGAAGACAGGGCTGCGCAGCTACGGCCGCCTGGTCTACCACGACCTGTGGCCCGGAATTGACCTGGCATTTTCTGGAACATCCAATCGGCTCAAGTACGAGTTCGTCCTGCAACCCGGAGCGGATCCGTCCCTGATCCGGCTGGCCTACCGCGGAGCGACGGGCCTCGAGCTGAATGCCCTGGGGCAATTGCAGGTTTTCACACCGCTGGGGAGCCTGCACGATGACTGCCCCTATGCCTACCAGGAGCTGGATGGCCAGCGCACGCCGGTGGACGTCGGGTACCAACTGGACCAGTCCTGCCCCCACTCCTATAGCTTCTGCCTCGGCGATTATGATCGTAACCGTGCGCTCATTCTCGACCCTGCCCTGTACCTGTACTGTGGTTTTCTCGGGGGTCTCCAATCCGACGAAGGACACGGCATTGCGGTCGACTCCTCCGGCTGCGCCTATGTCACCGGCAGAAGCAACTCCTCGCCAACCACGTTCCCCGAGACGGTCGGCCCACGCTTGACTCTGGGCGGCGGCTACGATGCCTTTGTGGCCAAATTGAACGCGGCCGGGACAGGTTTGGTATACTGCGGCTATATTGGTGGTGATCAGAGCGATTCCGGAGCACGCATCGCTGTGGATGCCGGCGGCAATGCCTACATCGCTGGCACGACCTTCTCCCTGCCCGCTACCTTCCCGGTCACAGGCACCCTCGACTCCACCTACGGCGGCTCTGGAGATGCCTTTGTGGCCGAGGTGGCAGCCGATGGTCAAAGCCTGGTATATTGCGGCTACATTGGCGGTGATCAGTATGACGAGGGCTACAGCGTGGCCGTGGATGGCAGCGGCAATGCCTACGTCGCGGGCGCCACCTACTCCTCGCCCCCATCCTTCTTCGTCACGGTTGGACCTGATCTCACCCACCCGGGCAGCGACGCAGAGGCCTTTGTCGCCAAGATCAACCCGGGCGGCGCCGGCTTTGCCTACTGCGGATTCATCGGAGGCTCGGATGGAGATTCGGCCCTGGACATCGCGGTGGACGCTTCAGGCAACGCCTATGTGGTGGGCAACAGCAACTCTGAGGATCTGCCCGTTGCCGTCGGACCCGATACCACCTACAACAGCGGGCCGGGCGGCTGGGGTGATGCCTTCATTGCCAAGGTCAACTCCGACGGCGCGGGCCTGGTCTACTGTGGCTATATCGGGGGAAGCGGTATCGATGCCGCTTTTGGGGTAGCGCTGGACGGCGCGGGCAATGCCTACGTCGCCGGCCATACCGAGTCCAGCGACGGCTCCTTCCCCGTCATCGGCTCTCTGGGCTCCGCGTTCCACGGCGGCACATCTGACGCCTTTGTGGCCAAGGTCAGTGCTGCAGGCACGGGCCTGGTCTACAGCGGCCTGATCGGAGGAAGCGGCGATGACGCGGCTGTGGCCATCGGCGTGGATGGCGCCGGCAACGCCTACATCACCGGGAATACGGAATCGAGCGAAAGCAGCTTCTCTGTAGTGAATGCGCCAGACCTTACCTATGGCGGGGCCGGAGATGCATTTGCTGCCGAGGTCTCCGCCGATGGCAACTCCCTCATTTACTGCACATACGTCGGAGGGTATGCCTTTGAGCAAGCTTATGACCTGTACGTGGACGCGGCTGGGGCGGCCTACTTGACCGGCGTGACCTTCTCGGATCAGACCAGCTTTGCACCTGTAGCCGGTCCGAGCCTGGTGCACGCCGGACTCGGCGATGCCTATGTGGCCAAGTTGTCTGCCACAGGTGCCGAGCCCCCGACGCCAACGCCGTCGCTAACCCCATTGTTCAGCC
>CAYZKS010000067.1:12890-15395 GCA_964478725.1 uncultured Anaerolineales bacterium | reverse complement strand
ACGCGTAATCGGAGAGAACATCCAGTTGCAACTCGACCTGCACAGCGGGCTGACCGCAGTTCTGGCAGACGGCAATGCCATTGAGCAAGCTCTGATGAATCTGGCGGTCAATGCGCGCGACGCCATGCGAGATGGCGGCACTCTGCGCTTTGAGACGGCGCCCGTTCATGTGGACGCGGCCTATTGTCAGACGCACCGTGAGGCCAAGTTGGGCGACTATGTGCGCGTGTCCGTGGTGGACACAGGCACTGGCATGGACGAATCCACACGACGGCACATTTTCGAGCCGTTCTTCACCACCAAGGAGGTGGGCAAGGGCACGGGCCTTGGCCTGGCGATGGTTTACGGTGTGGTGAAGCAGCACGATGGCTGGGTCGAAGTGGACAGCCGCGTCGGCAGGGGCACACGCTTCGATCTGTACTTCCCGGCGCACCTGGCCGCGGTTGCGGCCAAGGAGCCGGCTGCCCTGCCCAAGAGCCTGCCTGGCGGCACCGAGACCATCCTGCTGGCGGAAGATGAGCAGGACGTGCGCGAGTTCGCCCAGCGCGTCTTGGAGAGCCTTGGCTATCGTGTGCTGGTGGCCAGCAACGGGGAGGAAGCGATCCAGGCATTTGAAGCCAGTCGGAAAGACATCAAACTGGTGATACTGGATGTGGTGATGCCCAAAGTCTCTGGACCCAAGTCCTACGAGGCGATCTCTGGCATCCAGGCTGACGTTCCAGTGATGTACATCTCAGGTTACAGCGAGAGCATGACCGGCATGGCCATTCACGACCGCAAGGTGCAACTGCTGCTCAAGCCCTTCTCCGTGGAAGAGCTGGGCAATCGCGTGCGCAAGGTGTTGGACGGGGCCAAGTAGGACAGGGTCTCAGCGTGAGACGAACAAAGAGGGCAACCGCCAACAGTGATGCTTGAGGGGCGCCCTCTTGTATGGCTGGGGGACGAGGATTCGAACCTCGGCTGGCTGATCCAGAGTCAGCTGTCCTACCGCTAGACGATCCCCCAGTGCAAGGCGATTCTAGCACAACTCAGGCCGATTGGCAAATGAATCGGTCTCAGGCCTTCGAATTGCCCTGCTGCATTCTGGCCCAGGTGTCGCGCAGAGAGGCCGTGCGGTTGAAGACGAGCCGGCCCGCCGTCGAGTCCGGGTCCAGGCAGAAGTAGCCCTGCCGGAGGAACTGATACAGGCTGCCAGGCGCTGCCTTGCCCAGGCTGGGCTCGACCTTGCAGGCGGTCAGGGTCTGCAACGAGTCGGGATTCAGGTAGTTAGTAAAGTCGTCCTTCTGCCCCAGCGGGTCTGGCACAGTAAACAGGCGATCGTATAGGCGCACCTCGGCATCCAGCGCATGTGGAGCCGATACCCAGTGCAGCGTGCCCTTGACCTCGCGACTGTCCTCTGACCAACCTCCGCGAGTCTGCGGGTCATACGTGCAGTGCAGCTCGATCACTTCGCCCGTGCGCTCATCCTTTACCGCGCCCTCGCAACGCACGTAGTAGGCATGCTTCAGGCGCACCTCTCGACCGGGCGCCAGGCGGAACCACTTCTTCGGAGGCTCTTCCTGGTAATCCTCGCGCTCGACGTACAGCACGCGTGAGAACGGAATCTTGCGCGTGCCCATGGCCGCGTCCTCGGGGTTGTTCTCGGCGTCCATTTGCTCTACCTGGCCTTCGGGATAGTTGTCGATCACCAGGCGCACCGGCTTCAGCACGCCCATGACACGGGGCGCGCGCCGGTTCAGGTCCTCGCGCACACAGTGCTCAAGCAGCTCCACGCCTACGGTGCTGTTGGTCTTGGCTACCCCCACGGTGTCGGCGAAGGCGCGGATGGCCTCGGGCGTGTAGCCGCGCCGGCGCATGCCTGAAAGCGTGGACATGCGCGGGTCGTCCCATCCGCGCACCAGGCCTTGTTCCACCAACTGCTTGAGAATGCGCTTGCTCATCACCGTGTAGGTCAGGTTCAAGCGCGCAAACTCGATCTGCTGTGGGTGGTATACGCCCAACTGGTCGAGGTACCAGTCGTAAAGCTCGCGGTTGTTCTCGAATTCCAGAGTGCATATCGAGTGCGTGATGCCCTCGATCGAGTCCGACAGGCAATGCGTAAAGTCATACATGGGGTAGATGCACCATTGGTCGCCGCTGCGGTGGTGGCTGGCATGCAGGATGCGGTAGATCACAGGGTCGCGCATCAGCACGTTGGGCGCAGCCATGTCGATCTTGGCGCGCAGAACGCGCGCCCCGTCCGGGAACTCGCCGGCGCGCATGCGCTCAAACAGGTTCAGGTTCTCCTCGACCGAGCGGGCCCGGTAGGGGCTATCCTTGCCGGGCTGGGTCAGTGTGCCACGGTATTCCCGGATCTCGTCCTGGCTCAGATCGCACACGTAGGCCTTGCCCATCTTGACAAGTTGCAGCGCGTACTGATAGAGTTGCCCGAAGTAGTCGGATGCGTATAGTGTGCGATCGCCCCAATCGAATCCAAGCCAGCGCACGTCGCGCTCGATGGCCTCG
>CAYZKS010000067.1:9824-12790 GCA_964478725.1 uncultured Anaerolineales bacterium | reverse complement strand
TGTGCGATCGCCCCAATCGAATCCAAGCCAGCGCACGTCGCGCTCGATGGCCTCGACGTATTCTGTGCTCTCTTTGGTGGGATTCGTATCGTCAAAGCGCAGGTTGCACTTGCCTCCGAACTGGGCGGCAACGCCAAAGTTGAGGCAGATGGACTTGGCGTGGCCGATATGCAAGTACCCGTTGGGCTCGGGCGGGAAGCGCGTGTGCACCCGGCCGCCGTATCTGTTGGTGCTCAGGTCGTGTGTGATGGCCTGGCGGATGAAATCCAGACTGGGCACCGACTCGGTCATGATCGCAACTCCTGGTGTGTTTGCTGTTCGGGGCGGTCTGGAGAATCCAGCGCCGCCAACATCTCCTGCGCACGCGCGATGCGCGCCAGCGTCTTCTCGCGCCCCATGACGGCGAGTGTGCCCAGCAAGGGCGGCGACACTTCACGACCGGTGGCGGCGATACGCAGCGTGCCAAAGAACTGCCTGGCCTTGAGCCCCATTTCGTCTGCCTTGGCCTTCAGTTGGGGCTCAATAACCGCCTCGTCCAGAGAGGCTGCGGAGCCGATGATCTGGTGCGACTCTGCCAGGACGCGCTGTGCCTGCGCGCGCGTCATGCCTTTCTGGATCAGTCGCGCTGCATCGTAGCTCAGATGCTCTGCAAACAAGAAATCGATTAGTGCGGGCGCATCGGTTAGCTTGACCATGCGCTCACGAATCAGGGGCGCGATGTCTCTCACTACGGCCAGGTCCGCCGGCAAGCCGGCATTCTGCAGGAAGGGCAGCATGCGCGTGGCCAAATCGTCCGCATCCAGCATGCGAATGTACTGGCCGTTCATCCAATCCAATTTGTCATAACCGAACTTGGCGCCCGAACGGCTGATGTGATCCAGATCAAAGTGCTCGATGATCTGCTGGCGCGTCAGCAGTTCGGTCTTGTCATCGTAGGACCAGCCAGTCAGTGCCAGGAAGTTGAACAGCGCCTCTGGCAGGTAGCCCGCCTCGCGGAACTCGCGCACGGCCACCGGGTGCTCCCGCCCGTCAGCAGTGACGATCTTGCGTTTGCTCATCTTGCCCTTGCCGTCGGGACTGAGGATGTCGGGAAGGTGCACGAAGGTCGGTGGCGTCCAGCCGAAGGCATCGTAGATTAGAATGTGGTAGGCCGTCGATGGGATCCACTCTTCTGCGCGCATTACGTGCGAGATCTGCATGATGTGGTCGTCCACCAGATGTGCCAGGTGGTAGGTGGGGAATCCGTCCGACTTGAGCAGGATCAGGTCCTCCAACTGGCTGTTCTGCACGCTGATGCGGCCGCGCAAATAGTCGTCGAAAGCGGTCTCCCCTGTGATGGGCACCTTGAGGCGGATGGTGGGTATGATGCCTCGGGCCTCCTGCTTGGCCTGTTCGGCAGGAGTCAGGTCGCGACAGCAACGATCATATCCCGAAGCCTGGCCACGACGTTGTTGATCATCGCGCATGGCGTCAAGACGCTCTTTGCTGCAGAAGCACTTGTAGGCGTTGCCAGCCTCCACCAGTCTCTGTGCATGTTCCTGATAGATGGACGTGCGCTGCGATTGGAAGTAGGGAGCATGTGGGCCGCCGACCTCGGGGCCTTCATCCCAGTCCAGCCCCAACCAGTGCATGCTTGCTAACATGTCCTGCAGAGCCTCTTCCTGGAAACGTGTGCGGTCGGTGTCTTCGATGCGCAGGATGAACTGGCCGCCCTCTCTGCGAGCGAACAGCCAGTTGAGCAGCAGGGTGCGCGCTCCACCTACGTGGAAAGGCCCCGTTGGACTGGGGGCAAAGCGCACGCGGACGTTGGACATCGGTTGCTTCCTCCACTCCGAGACTTCCGAAGTCTTCTGAGACTTCGGAAGTCTCGCCTGCATCAATCTCCGAATTCAAGTTTCTTGTGTCGCATGACCACACTCTCGACCAAGCCTAGAGCCAGTAGCGTGGCCCATAGTGAGCTGCCCCCATATGACACTAAGGGCAGGGTTAGACCAGTCACGGGCAACAGTCCCATGTTGACGGCGATGTTGACCGCAGACTGGAAGAACAGCATGCTGAACACGCCGGCGCAGACAAGCCGCCCGAAATCGTCGCGTGCCAGGCTCGCCGCGCGAAGGATGCGCCAGAACAAGACGAAGAGCAGTATGAGCAGGAACAACGCTCCCACAAACCCCAGCTCCTCGCATAGCACCGAGAATACATAGTCCGTGTGCCGCACGCGCAGGAAATAGAGTTGGCTCTGCGTGCCGTGCAGGAAGCCCTTGCCCAACCAGCCCCCTGAGCCGATGCTGATTAGCGCCTGACGCGAATTGTAGCTGATGCCCGTGACATCGCGAGCAGGGAAGAGAAATACAAGAATGCGCTGCTGCATATAGTCCTTCATCGAGAACCAGAGAACTGGGGCGGCGGTGGCCGATGCCAACCCCAGCAGGGCCAGATGTCCAAGCCTGACGCCTGCCGCAAACATCATACCAAGCCAGATCGCAAGGAAGACCAGGGCGCTGCCAAAGTCTGGCTGCCTATAGACCAAGAAGACGGGCAGGAGCATGATTGCCCCGCTTAGCACCAGCCCGGTGAGCGACCGCGTCTGTTGCGGATGGTCGGCCAGGAACTTGGCCAGGAACAAGATCAGCAGCACCTTGGCCAGCTCAGACGGCTGCACAGCTCTACCCAGGGTCAGCCAGCTCTGCGCTCCGAACCCCGTGTGCCCCCCAATCGCAACGGCGCCCAGCATGCCCACCGCGGCCAGGTACAGCAGCCATTGCATACTTCCCACAATCTGATAGTCGAGTAGGGAGACCAGCACGAGGATGACGATACCGCTCGCCCCAAGGACTGCCTGACGAAAGAAGCTCCTTTCCGTCAGTTCCTCGTTTGCCTCGGTGGATAGCGTTGCACTGTAGATCAGGGCTACTCCGAGGCCGATGACCACGACAACGCTCACCAGCAGGACAAAGTCAAAGTGT
>CAYZKS010000067.1:0-9724 GCA_964478725.1 uncultured Anaerolineales bacterium | reverse complement strand
GCTACCCTGCGATGGCCCGGCGTAAGCGAGTCAACAGACTACCGCGCGCCTCAAAGATGGGCATGAACGGCACCTCCTCGCCTGTGAGGCGACGCGCGATGTTGTGAAAGGCCCGGCTGGCCTGCGTGCTTTGCTCGTTGGCCAGGGGCACGCCTCTGTTGGCGGCGACGATGACCGCCTCGTCATCGGGGACGACTCCCAGCAGTTCGATGGCTAGTGACTCGATCACATCAAAGGTGTCGAGCATGTCTCCGCGTCTGACCATGCCGGGCTTGATGCGGTTGATGATGAGTCGCCCCGGTCCCTTGCCCATTGACTCGGCCAACCCAATCACTCGGTCGGCAGAGCGCACCGCCGACAACTCAGGAGTGGTGACGATGATGACCTCATCAGCCCCGGCCACCGCGTTGTAAAAGCCAACCTCAATGCCTGCGGGGGAATCCACAAGCACGAAATCATTCTCCCCTCTGAGTTCTTCGCAGATGGCTGCCACTTCCTCGGGACCGATGGAAGACTTGTCATGCGTCTGTGAAGCCGGGAGCAGTTGCAGGCCAGAGAGATGTCTGTCACGAATAAGCGCTTGCATCAGATGGCATCGCCCCTCGGCAACGTCCACGATGTCATAGATGATGCGATTCTCCATTCCCATGACCAAATCCAGGTTACGCAGGCCGATGTCCGTGTCAATGGCTGTGATGCGTCTCCCCAGCAGAGCCAGGGCAACCGCCAGGTTGGCTGTGAGGGTGGTCTTTCCCACTCCTCCCTTGCCCGATGTGACTGTGATGACCCTACCCGGCATGCTGCACGTTCCTTTCTTGCGGCCGCCACGGGCCCTATCTGTTTCCCCAAGGTACGACTACGATTTGGCCCTCGGCTACAGAAGCGGTTTCTGGTTGCGCCTGCCCGCGAGGCGGCGGAACCCTGGGTCTGGGCCGCTGCCCTTCTGGTGATACCGCGATGTGCGGTCCAATGCGCAGCTGGGCAGGGGTGAGCTCCAGGGCGCACACGACAGCTCCCTCATCTCCCATGGCTCCGGCGTGCAACATGCCTCGCGCTCTGCCCCAAACAATGATGTCGCCGCCTGCGATGACCTCTGCCCCAGGGTTGACATCACCGATCACGACCACATGTCCCACATGACGCAAGGATTGCCCCGAGCGTACGGTGCGGTGCACCAGAATGCCATCGCTCGCGTCCTGGTCCACTGGGCGCAACACGGGCTGTGGACCGGGCGTCTCGGCCAGGGCCAAACGCACCTGAAGGGCCTGAGCGGCCTCGGCTGTCGGTCTGGACGAAGTCAGCAGGCTTGCCAGTTCAACCTTGTGCTTGCGGAGCAGGTCAATCAGTTGCCGCAACTGCTCTGTGTTGATCTCGCGCCTACCGGCCTGCAAGTTGACGCGGCTGCCGCTGAAAAATGCAGTCCCCTGCGCCAGGCGCGCGTCCAGTTCGCTCAGGAGTTCCTGCCACTCGCCCGCGCCGATGGTAATCGATAGTCCCCGGCGCGTGCCTCTGATGGTGACTGCTGACTCGGATGCCTGTGCCATGTTCTAGTCTCCAGGTGCTGGGCCAACGATGTCCTCGGCCGGAGGCTGTGGAATCCCATAGTAGGCGCGGAGGATGTAGGCTGCGACAGGCACAGCGATCTTGGCGCCCTCATGCCCTCCGGACACAAAGACTACGACCGCAATCTCCGGATCGTCGTATGGCGCAAACGCCGTGCACCAGGCGTGCGTGGGAAGAATGCCCTGTTCGTCACGCGGCCCGGGGTACTCGGCAGTGCCGGTTTTGGCAGCGACCGCGACCTCCTTCAGGTTGACGCGGTGAGCGGTCCCCTGCGTGACCGCCGCGCGCATGCCTTCACGCACGATGCCCAGGTTCTCGGCGGATACCGGCACGCGACGGATGATCTCGGGGCTAAAGTCCCTGACTACCTCACCTGAGTTACTTACGATTTGATACACAATCTGCGGACGATACAGCGTACCTCCGTTGGCCACGGCAGCCGTGCCATTCAGCAACTGCAGCGGAGTCACCAGCACGTAGCCCTGACCGATGGTGGCGTTGTACGTGTCGCCCGTTACCCATGCTTCTCCGTAGTTGATACGCTTCCACTTCTCATTGGGGACCAGTCCAATACTCTCCCCCGGCAGCGCAATGCCGGTCGGTTCGCCAAAGCCAAAGGCAGTCGCATACTGGCTCAGCTTTTCAATGCCCAGACCGCTGAAGCTTCCGAGTCCGCCGCCCACCTGATAGAAGTAGATATCGCACGAGAGCGCCAGACCCTCTACCACTCTCAAGTTCCCGTGACCGGCCGGGTTCCAGCACTTGAAAAGCTGGGCCTTGGTGGGGTCATTGGGAAAGTACTTGTTGGGCAGGAACAGTTGCCCCTCACACAGCAGGCGCGTATCTCGAGTAATCACCGCCTCTTCGAGCGCCGCGGCCGCAGGAAAGACCTTGAACGTCGACCCAGGTGGATACTGGCCGCCGATGGCATGATTCAGAAGTGGCCGCTCTGGGTCAGCACTGAGCTGAGCCAGGTCTTCGGAGGAAATGCCTCTGGCGAACAGGTTATTGTCGTAACTGGGCAGCGATACCATCGCCAGGATCTCGCCTGTCTGCGGGTTCATGGCAACGACGACGCCAGCAGTCGATTTGACTCGATACATGCCCTCACGCAGAGCTGTTTCGGCTGCCTGTTGAAGTCGGCTGTCTAGGGTGAGGATGAGGTTATGGCCCGGCTGCGGAGGGTCCACCGCCAGGATGCTGACCTCGCGCTCGAAGGCATCTACCTCAATGTGTTTCGACCCCTTGCGACCACGTAGTTCCTGCTCGAACGTCGCTTCAACGCCCATCAGACCGACCGAGTCGTTGATGGCATAGTCCGAGTTGCTCTGACTGAGGTACTCCTGTGCGCTTTCTGCCGGCATGGGTCCCACGTAACCGAGCACGTCCGACGTCAAGGCGCCCTGCGTGTATTCACGTAGCGGCGTAGTCTCCACTATCACACCCGGCAATTCTGTGTGTTCCTCTTCGATGAGGAAGGCGAGCTGTCTGTCTACATCCGCCAGGATTTGCACGGGGTTGAAAGGCGACGTAGCATCTCGCTCCAAGATTTGCTCAATGCCCGGTGATCCGCCGGAGCCACCAGCCGAAGCGGTCTTGTTGGTTGCCGGGATGCCCAGCAGCTGCGAAAGGCGCGATAGCACGATCTGTCGAGCATCCTGGTCGTCGGGTAAGGCGCCAGGCACGATTGAGATAGCGTAGCGGGGCACGTTGCGCACCATGAGCTGCCTATTGCGGTCATAGATCACGCCTCTGGGTGCCTGCATAGAGACCAGCCGGAAGCGATTAGAGTCTGACGCCACCAGATAATCTTGCGCATGCAAGATTTGCAGCCGCCACAGGCGCGCTGTCAGAATCGCCACTACCGCGACGCTGAGTATTCGATAGAACGCAATTCTCCAGTTTGGCCGCCAGCCTTGCGTATTCACCATGCAGCGGCCTCAGATGGCGTGCGATGGTGCAGCCAACGCGCTGCCCAGTAGGCGGGATAGGTTGCGAGCGCATTAACGAGCAGCGAGGGTGCCAGGACCTGCAACAACAAGTCCCATGCGGCCGCACGCCCCAGCAACAGCAGAACAACGAACTGAACGAGGTCGTAGACCACAGTGGCCAGCATGCTGGCTAGCAGGGGTAGCCATGGCGAGCCGTGGAAGACATTCAGCTCGCCCACGCCGGCCACCAGACTGGCGAGCGTCAGGGCAATGGTCAATGCTCCAAACGGCCCCCCAGAAAGCAGGTCCAGGAGCAAGCCGCCGCCGACGGCCCACAGCATGCCTGCCCTGGCACCACGCAGCAGGCTCCAGCTAGTCACGACCAGCAGCATCAAGTCGGGCCGCACACCCTGCATCTGCAAATGGGGAGCGACCGTCGTTTGTAGCATGGCGACACTGATCAGTATAGCAAGCGTCAGATACGGGCTGATGGTGCTCCTTTGCTCTAGCTCTCCAAGCCGTGCGGGCACCCCAGCGTCGCGGGCGGCCGTATGGCAGAATAGCCTCACTCTACTGGCACGAAACCCTGAATCACCAGGACCATTTCCAGGCGGTCAAACTGCACTGCCGACTGGACGTGCACTTCCTGGAACATCTCTACCTGCTCGCGTGTGATGCTGGTGACCTTGCCGATCACAAGGCGCTTGGGCAGGTTTCCCCCCAGACCGGAACTCAGCACGATGTCGCCAACTTCTACCTGTTCATTCTGTTCGATGTAGCGCATGGTCAGGCCAAGCCGCCCTGACCCCTGGACAACGCCGCTGGCGCGAGAGCTCTGGATCAAGGCGCTCACCGAGCTGCTCGGGTCTGTGAGTAGCATGACCCGCGCCGAGTGTGGGTATACCGACGCTATCTTGCCCACCAAACCCCGCGCTGTGACGACGGGCATACCACTGGCGATTCCGTCCTGACTCCCACGGTCGATCACGATGTAGTGCAGGAGGTTGCTGGGATCATATCCGATCACTTCGGCGGCGAGCAACTCGTAGGTAGGATTGGACAGCTTGAAATGCAGTTGCTCGCGCAAGTTGGCGCTCTCAATCTCCGCCTCACGCAAGCGTACGTTCTCGATCATGAGGCTGTCCACAGTGGCCTGTAGCTCCCGGTTGCGGGCCTCCAATGAGCCCAGCTCGCGGATCACTTGCAGTCGATCGCTCACCTGTGTTCCCATCCAGTGGAGGCCGTATTGAAGGGGCGCCAACACCGTGAACACCACGTTTTCGACAGGTTGGAGATGGCCACTTGGGCGCAACAACATACCTGCCAGAAGCAGCAGGATCAACACCAGCACCAGGGTTGCTCGACGATTGCGCAGCACACTCATATCTCTATCTCAGATTCCCGATGCCTCTACTTCCGTAGGTCAAAGAGGGATTGTCGCGCATGCCAGCCAGGTAGCATCTGTGCCACCTGGCGCGGCGAGACGCGAAGGGTATGCGTGGCGGAATGCAGGTTTCACAGCAGATTGCTGAGGTGCGTTCACGCGCCTGGCAGCCTCCTCACCGCAGCAGGCGCCCCTGCCCTGTATTCAGGCTTGGGGGGCGAGCACTTGCGCGAAACGGGGCAATTGTCAGCGTCCAGCAGCACCGACACGCTGGGTAGAAACCAGTACCTTGTGCAATGCGTCCAAGTGCTCGAGGACTTCACCCGCTCCGCGCACCACGCAGGTCACCGGGTCTTCGGCTACGTACACTCGCATCTTGGTCTCCTGGCTGAGACGCTCGGCCAGTCCCTGGAGCTGAGACGTTCCGCCCGCCATGGCGATGCCTTGCTCCAGCAAGTCAGCGACCAGTTCCGGCGGTGTCGCGTCGAGGGCTTCCTTCACCGTGGCGACGATGGTGTTCACCGAGCCCGCCAGCGCCTCGCGTATCTCCACACTGCTGACTTCGATGGTCTGGGGCAGGCCATTGATGAGGTTTCTTCCATGGATGCTCATGGTCTTCTCTTCAGGCAGCGGGCACGCCGATCCAATGGCGATCTTGACTCTTTCAGCCATGCGCTCGCCGATCAGCAGGTTATACTTCTGACGCGCGTACTGAATGATGTCCTCGTCCATTTCGTCGCCTGCGATGCGGATGGAACGTATGACCACGATGCCGCCGAGCGCGAGCACTGCCACTTCGGTGGTGCCGCCCCCGACGTCGATGATCATGTTCCCCACAGCTTCCGTGATGGCGAGGCCAGCGCCAATGCCGGCAGCCATGGGCTCCTCGATCAGGAAGGCCTCGCGTGCGCCCGCGCTTAGGGCCGCATGGTGGACGGCTCGCTTCTCAACCTCTGTGACGCCGCTTGGGATGCCAATCACGACCCTTGGGCGGGGCAGGGGCATGCGTGTGCGCTGATGGGCTTTGTTGATGAAGTAGTGCAGCATCTTCTCGGTGACCTCAAAGTCCGAGATCACGCCATCGCGCAATGGACGCACGGCCACGATGCTCGCCGGCGTGCGGCCGATCATCTCCTTGGCCTCGGCGCCGATGGCCAACACTTGCTTGCTCCTCTTCTCGATGGCGACTACCGATGGCTCGTGAATCACAATACCCTGGCCCTTGACAAGTACCAGGATCGAAGCCGTGCCAAGGTCAATGCTCATGTCGCGCGAAAAAAGCCCCAGCAAGGCATTCAGTGGGCTGAACACAAGCGTTCTCCTCTGATGAGAGTGCGGCTCTGGGCCTGGCTCACCTGCAGCCTCGAGGGCTGGCAGGTGAGCGCAGGGAACTGATTACTTCTCTTCAGGCTTGGCAGCCTGCGCCTTGGCGGCTTGCGGCTTGCTGCTCGCTGGCTTGCCAGCCTGGGCCGTTGCAGACCCGGTTTCCTCTTCTCCCTCTGCCTCGGGCTTCTTCTTGCCCACCAGTTCAACCTCGGGTGCTACCGCGGCCGGCGCTACTTCCTCAACCTCTTCCTTCGCCAGAGGGATGATCTTGACCACGATCTCCTCCGGGTCCGTCAGTATCTTGACGGCTTCGCTGACCTGCAGGTCGCGTACCAGAATCGCCTGGTCAATGGCGGCCAAGCCGACGATGCTGACCTCAATACGTGGAGGCAGGTCGCCTGGCAAGCACTCGACCTCGATGCTGTCAAGACCTTCGAACAGTAGAGCCTCACCTTTCTTGACTGGCGCCGATTCGCCGAGAAGCACAATCGGCACATCGGCGGTGATCTCCTCTGTCATTACCACTTCATAAAAGTCAACGTGGAGCATGGCATGATTCAGTGCGTCACGCTGCACCTCGCGTGCCAGCACATGCCTGGCCTCCTGGCCTGCAATCTCCAGCGCGATCAGACGTGTGCCGCCAGCCTCTCGCATGGCCTGCTGCAAAGCGCGCTCCTGCACCTGCAAGTTGATCGGTTCCGTACGGTGTCCGTACACAATCGCAGGCACATAGCCGCCACGACGTAGGCTCTTCACGGCCTTGCCGGTGATCTCACGCAGCTCGGCACTCAACACGATTTCTTCCATGAGTACTTCTCGCCTTCCTCCCAGAATTGAGCATGGCGGCGCACTTGACGCGCCGCCCAACGAACGTACGGGTAATGATACACGAGAGCTTGGACAATGTCAAACCAAGTTCCGCGTCTGACACGGCCCGCCCATGTGCAGAGGCGATGCACATGGCCCCTGATTACCGACGGCGGCTTGGCGAGTGTCTCCCGGAGCATGCAGCGAATGGCCCCGCCGTCTTTTGTGCACGCACGCAAGCTATGGTAGGATAGACATGGTTCCCAATGAGAGTGCCCAGAAACGCCTCGCAATTGCATGCACCCAGAGGGTGGCGCGCCCACATGGCCACGATCGCAGCTTTGATTGGAGGGCTCAGCCTTCTGGCCTGCCTGGCACTCGCATACCGCTCCTGGCAGCAGCAACAGTGCGCTCTACGCGGCATTCTGACCACGGAACTGACGCCGTTGCAGGTGCCTGCGGGCGCTCTGTACGGCGTCAATGTGGCCTTGGAGCAGTACCCGCAACAGGATCTGGAGCGCGCGCTGCGCCAGGTGCAGGCAGCGGGGTTCACCTGGATACGGCAGCGTTTTCCGTGGTCTGAGATCGAGCCGCAACCGGGACAATTCGATTGGACGCGCTGGGACAATCTACTGGACACGGTGGATCGACACGGATTGCACGTCATGGCGCTTCTGGACACATCTCCTGTGTGGGCTCGCAGTCCTGCAGACCGCGGGAACCGCTTGGCGCCGGCGCAGTACGTTACCACCTATGGTCTATTCGTGCGGGCTTTTGCGGCTCGTTACTCGGGACGAATCGCGGCCTATCAAGTCTGGGACCAGCCCAACATCGCTCCTTGTTGGGGTACGAGAGATGCTGACCCGTCGGCGTATACGCGCCTGCTGCGCCTGGCTTCAACCGAGATCAGACGCGCTGATGCGAACGCTGTGGTGCTGAGCGCGGCCCTTGCGCCCAACACTGAGGCGGGCGGGCGCAACCTTAGCGACGTGCTGTTTCTGCGCGGTATGTACGAGTCGGGTGTCAAGGGCTACTTTGACGCTCTTGGCGCCAAGGCCTACGGCTTCTGGAGCGGGCCTGAAGACCGTCGTACCGATGAGCAGGTGCTGAACTTCTCGCGTTTGATCCTGTTGCGTGAGGAGATGCTGGCGGCGGGTGACGCGAATGTGCCGATCTGGGCAGTCGAATCGGGCTGGAACGCCTTGCCGAACGACTGGCAGGGGCAGCCCTCGCCGTGGGGAACGGACAATGCCGCCAAGCAAGCAGACCGCCTGCGTCGCGCGGTTCTGCGCGCGCGTCAAGAATGGGCTTGGTTGACGCTATTCTGTGCCGCGGAGCTTCAGCCGGCCGCGCCTCTGGATGACCCGCGTTGGGGTTTTGCCTTGATTGGGCCGGACATGCAGCCCACGCTGTCGTACACGGCCTGGCAAGAAGCCATTTCAACCCCAGTGGCGAGGCTGAGCACGGATCGCATGCCCTACTACATCCGGTTGACCGTACTTGCTGTGGCCTTTGTCGCCGCGGCTGGCCTGGTGTGGTGGTCCTGGCCTCGCTCGGCGTGGTCAGCCTGGCTGCGCAGTCGAAGTCGAGCCTTCCTCGCCGCGCCCGAGAGCCTGCAGTGGGCGTGCTTCGCTGTGCTACTGGCGGGTTTCTACTTCTTGCCGTGGGCGGGTGTGGATCTCGCTCTACTGGCGCTGGTTGGCTTGCTGATGACGCTGCGGCTGGATATCGGCCTGGCCTGCCTGGTTTTCTCGGTGCCCTTTTTCCTTTACCCCAAGGCCATATCGGGCAAAGCCTTCTCTATGGTCGAAATCCTGACCTTGCTGTGCGCAGGTGCCTGGTTGTGGGGTTGGCTGCGTCGAGCCCTGCGTACGGGCACACGCTCGGAGAGGGCAGTGCTGTGGCTGCGTATGCGGGCGGCACTGCGCTCCCTCACCTGGCTCGACTGGGCGGTCCTGATGCTGGTTGGGGTAGCCGCGCTTTCGCTGCTCGTGTCGGCGAACCGCGGCGTCAGCACGCGCGCGTTCCGCGTGATCATCATTGAACCGGCGCTGCTCTACTTCATGATGCGAAACTCGAGGCTGAACGAGCGGCAATTGCTCCGGCTGGCCGATGCCCTGCTGCTGGCAGGCGTGGCAGTGTCCGCGATTGGCCTGTGGCAGTACGTGGGTCACGGCGACGTCATCCTCACCGAGGGCGTGCGGCGCGTCCACTCTGTGTATGCTTCGCCCAACAACCTGAGCCTCTTTCTGGGGCGGATTATCCCGCTCGGAATCGCCGTCTGTGCCGTCAGCCGCTCAGTGCGCAAGCGCGCGTACGCTTTGGCGCTGCTGCCGCTGTTGGCAGGCATGTTTCTAACCTATTCGCGCGGGGGATGGTTGCTTGCACTACCCACTGCCATGTTGGCGGTGGGCGTGCCGAGGGGACGCCGGGCCACGCTGCTGACCCTGCTGGCCGCTGCGCTGTGTCTGGCCGCACTCGTGCCGCTCGTGGGCACGCAACGTCTGACCTCGTTGTTGGACTTGGAGCAGGGAACCACGTTCCGTCGCCTGAGGCTGTGGCAGGCTTCCGTGAACATGTTGCGTGACCATGCGCTTACCGGCGTGGGCATGGACAACTTTCTCTACCAGTATCCTGACTACATGCTGAGCGATGCCTGGCAGGAACCCGGATTGTCTCATCCGCACAACATTGTGCTGGACTGGTGGCTGAG
>CAYZKS010000066.1:10723-15541 GCA_964478725.1 uncultured Anaerolineales bacterium | reverse complement strand
CGCGTGGAGGCGCTGGCTCAGATGTTCGGTGCGGCGGAAGATGACGGCACCGCCCGGGAGCACGCCGAAAGCCTCCTGACTCAAGCCACTGCGCGCCGCGCTGCTATCCGGTAGGCCCGACACTCCTGTCGGCACAATGATGGTACTACAGGCGTCTCGCCTGTAGATGAGTCCTCAGGCGAGACGCCTGAGGTACCAGCCTGAATGTGGATTGCCCGACAGGAGTGTCGGGCGTACCATGAGGATTCGCATGATTAAGCTCGTCATTCACCAGGAACGCTGCAAGGCTTGCGGCCTTTGCAGCGCCCACTGTCCGAAGGACAACCTGAAGAACTCGGATGAGATAAACGAGGCCGGCTATCACTACATCGTCCAGAGCGGAGACGCGGTCGATGTCCCGGCGGGCGAACTCCACGGCCAGCTCATCTTGGAGCCCGGCGACGACCGGCGGCACGCTCTCGCTGCGCAGCACGAAGCAGATGGACTGTTCCGACGAGGCCTGGGAGATCATCAGCACGCTGGCCCCCTGGCGGGCGACGGCCGAGAACGTGCGCGCGGCGATGCCCGGCACCCCCAGCATGCCGCGCCCTTCCACGGTCAGCATGCTCAGCCCGTGGATGGCGGTCACGGCCTTGACCGCGCCGCGCTCGTTGGCGTCGCGCACCACGCGCGTGCCCGGGCAATCCGGATTGAAGGTGTTCTTCACGCAGAGCGGGATGTCCTTGTCCACCACCGGGCGCATGGTGCGCGGGTGCAGCACCTTGGCGCCGAAATAAGCCAGCTCGGCGACCTCGCCGTAGGAGAGCAACGGGATGGTGCGCGCCTCGGGCACCCAGCGCGGGTCCGCAGTCATCACCCCGTCCACGTCGGTCATGATCCACACCTCGTCTGCGTCCAGGCAGTTGCCCAGGATGGCGGCGGAAAAGTCGCTGCCCCCGCGTCCCAGGGTGCTGGTCACGCCGCCTTCGGTGGCGGCCAGGAAGCCAGTGACCACTGGCACAAGCCCGCGCTCGAACAGCGGCTTCAGCCGCGCGCAGACCCTGGATGCGGATGGCTGCATGAGCGGCGACGCCATGCCAAAACGCTCGTCGGTGACGATCAGTTCGTTGGCATCCACCGGCTCGCTGCACGCTCCGCGAGGATTGAGCACGGCGGAGAAGATGCGCGCGCAGATGCGCTCGCCCAGAGAGGAGATGGCGTCCATGGCGCGCGGAGTGGCTTCGCCCAGCACGTGCACGCTGCGGCAGAAGGATACGTACTCGTCCAGGTAGCGATCGACCGCGGCCAGCAGCGCCTGCCGCGCGCTCCCTGGCGGCAGAAGCGCCTCCACCGCCTGGTAGTGACGCGCGCGCAGGTCGGCGGCCACGGAGCGGTAGGTGGCGTCGTCGCCGCTGGCGGCCGTGTCCGCGCCGCGGATCAGGGCGTCGGTGGCGCCCGCCAGGGCCGAGACGACCACGGCCAGCCGGTCCCACTTGGGCACCTGCTGCAGCGTAACCGCGGCCGCCTGCTCGATGGCCGTGGCATCGCCTACTGAGGTGCCTCCGAACTTGATGACGAGTGTGCGCATGGGAAGCTCCTGTCCCTGGCCCGTGGGCAAAGTGCAAGCTAGGCAAGAGTGGCACGATCGTGGTGCAGGAGTCCCGTCCTTGGGGAATGGTCCGAGCTGTGTGAGAGATGGACCCGTGTGGGCTGAGGGGCGTACCGCCGGGTGGCGGGTTGCCGTCCCCGCAGGGACGCAAGTATAGCACAAGAGCGCTCTGGCGCAAAACGCGCTAGTGGGACAGAAGACCGTCTGTATGCCAAAGACGGGTTTCTTGCCCGCCTAGAAGAATCGTCCACTAGGACTAGGCGTCGAATCCCCCAGGTGCCAGATGCGCCCGGGGGATTTGCGTTGTAGACTGGTGCAGTGAAAGTGGACGGAGGGAACTATGGACGCAACCAAGTACGTGATCGAGACGAAGGGTTTGGCCAAGCACTACAACGGCATGCAGGCGCTCAAGCCGCTGGACCTGCAGGTGGCGCCGAACTCCATCTGCGGGTTCCTGGGGCCCAACGGCGCGGGCAAGACCACCACCATCAAGCTGCTGCTGGGCCTGGCGCAGCCGAGCGCTGGCACGGGCCGCGTGTTCGGCGAGGACATCCGCACGCAGAACGACGAGATTCGCCGCCGGGTCGGCTACCTGGCGCAGGACCAGCGCTTCTACGAGTACATGACCGCGCGCGAGACCCTGCGCTTCGTGGCACGCTTCTTCTACGAGGGGACCAATGCGGGGATCGAGGAGCGCATCGCGGAGACCCTGGAGCTGGTGGGGCTGGCCGACAAGGCCGACCGCCCGCTCAAGGGCTTCTCCGGTGGCGAGCGGCAACGCCTGGGCATCGCCCAGGCGCAGGTGAACTACCCGGACCTGCTGATCCTCGATGAGCCAGCCGCCTCGCTGGATCCCATCGGCCGGCACGACGTGCTGGAAGTCATGTCCAGGCTGCGCAAGCACACCACCATCTTTTACTCCACGCACATCCTGGACGACGTGCAGCGCGTCAGCGACACGGCGGTCATCCTGAACAAGGGCGCGCTGGTGGCGCAGGGGCCGATCGAGGACCTGCTGGCCCGTGGCCAGGCAGCCGCGTTCACCCTGACGGTCAAGGGCGACACCGACGGAGTGCGAGCCCGCCTGCAAGGCCAGCCGTGGGTGACGCACATCGAGACCATGTCGAAGAACGGCTCCGTGACCTGGCGCATCGCCGTCAGCGACCCGGATGTGGCCGAGGCGCAACTGGTGCCCCTGGCGCTTGGCAGCGGCGGCGTGACGGTATGCGAGTTTGGACGCAATCACTGGAACCTCGAGGACGTCTTCATGAACATCGTAAAGGAGAGCAATCATGAGCGCTAGTACAGCTTTGTTGGTTCCCAGCCGCGAGCACGGCTGGAAGATGGGCCTGAACAACTTCCTGGCCAAGGAGATGGCCGCCTGGTGGCGCACGCGCCGCTGGTGGATGCAGTGCCTGGTCGCGCTGGTTCTGCTGAACGGCACGATGGCGTTGAATCTCAAAGGCGGATCGGGATTCATGAACGCTGCCATGGCCTTCTTGACGACTGCTGGGCTGTGCGTACCGGTCGCGGCCGTCAACCTGGCCCAGGATGCCATTCTGGGGGAGAGACACTCTGGCACGGCGGCCTGGGTGCTCTCTAAGCCCCTGCGGCGACCCGCGTTCATCCTGGCAAAGCTCCTCGCCCACGGGCTGGGGTTGCTGGTCGCCTGGGTGGTGCTCCCGGGCGCGGTGGCCTTTTTGCAGCTCAGGGGGTACTTCGGGTCACGGCTTTCTGCGCCTGGCTTCGCCGGGGGCATGGGACTGGACTACCTCAACCTGCTCTTCTATCTGACGCTGGCGCTGATGCTGGCCACGCTGTTCGATTCACGCGGGCCGGTGTTGGGCATCTGTGTGGCGCTGGCCTGGTCGGGCCCGATGGGGTTCATTATCCAGCCCATGCAAAGGTACGTGCCCTGGCTGGAGAACATCTTGCCGTGGAGGCTAATGGTCGATTTCAGCCGCCAGGGACCGCTGGCCGGCTACCTGGCGATGGGCCAACGGCTGCCCACGGTGACCCCGATCGTGGCCACAGTGTTGTGGTGCGTGCTGTTCGTGATAGTGGCCCTCTGGCGCTTTCGCCGGGAAGAGTTCTAGGCTGTCAATGCACACTTCATCGGACAAACGGACGTAGCGTGGCCCCTGCTGGGCAGGGTTGCCATCAACCGGTGGGCCAACGAACAGGCGAATACGAACGCACGCGAGGGCCGATTCTACGGCAACACGGAGGTAGATCGGCCCTCGTGGGCTTCCGAAAGGAGGCTTCACCCACGGCGGACGGCTGCCCCCAGAGCGGCCTACAACCCTGGCAACGCCTGTTCTTGTCTGTTCCTTGAGATTGTGTTACCATAGCCCACAGGAAGACGGGGCGCACTTGCTCGCGGCCGGACGTGGCCCCGAACCCGGTGGAGCGGGACTGGTTTCGGCGTTCGCCCGAGAGGCCCACGAGGCAGAGCGTCTCTTCGAGAAACACGGCTTCCGCGACACCGGCCTACGGAAAGTGAACCTTGGGCTTCCGTTGGCAAGCACTCTCCCGGCGTCGGATTAGCCTTGGGGCAACCCGCCTGACGACGGCGCAAACGACATCTCAGCTTCATGGAAGGGGCTGATGTCGACCAGCACCTACGAATGGGCTGACAGCCTGATCAACTCCAGCCCCAGATATGCGACAGGCTTTACGCAACTGTTGGCCACGAAGCCGTACCGGGTGTCGCCTGCCGTACGGCGCGGGTACGAAACGAGGCTTGCTCTGATTCGATCTCTGCAGACGATAGCACTGGGCGTATTCAGAGCGGCCCTGAGGGACGAGATGCACCCGGCCGTGCTGCGCTGGCTGATGAACGAAACCCCTGATTGCGTTGGCATCCCCTATCATCGCAAGCTCGAAGATCGCCACTTTACCCTCCCGGTGTTCTTTCGCACCGACGAGGTCAAGCCCGGAAGGCTCGCTGAAATCCAGTGCCCGGGATCAGCATGGGGCGAACTACAGATAGCCTTTGAGCATGCCGCCAGGATGGGCTACTGCGCCAGTTGCGCTTCACCCGCCGAACAGTTCGCCACTCAGCTAACGGATTTCCTGCAAGAGCCTCCTGTAGTTGATCATCTTCTCGACAATTCCTCTGCCCCGCCGGGGATGCGCTATTTCATCGAGAAGACCAGACCTCGCGTGAGATACTGGAGCATTGACCGCGGTGTCAGAGGGGATGACTGCAACTTTGTCCGCAGCCACGC
>CAYZKS010000066.1:2536-10623 GCA_964478725.1 uncultured Anaerolineales bacterium | reverse complement strand
GGCATAGAAGAGTTGTCTCGATGGCCGCAATCTCAGCGCTCCTACTACTTGAAGTATGCCGGGGCAAGCCTGGCGCTGAATTGGGGCAGCAGGGGCGTCTACCGTCTCAGCAATCTGGGTGGCGGTGCATGCCTGGACTTTCTGCGGCAATGTCTCAGTGGGTATGAGCGGGGCCAGATCTGGTTGCTGCAAAAGGAGGAAGCCCAGGAGGATGAGATCGAGTTTCTGTCCCGTGACGGCAGCGTGCATGCCCGGCGCCTGCACGCCAAGTTCAGCGGGTACTATGGTCCCGCTGGCTGTCTCGGTGTGCTGGCCATGCACAGGCCACACTTTAAGGTGCATGGGCAGGAAGAGACGGTTCTGAGCTACGTTCTGACGGACAGCGACGTGGGCGCCACGACATGAGCAGCGAGCAAATCCTGATGGATGCTTATGAGTGGGCAGATCGTTCGATCAACTCCTGCCCCCGCTATGAGACGGGTTTCACGCAACTGCTGGCCAGCAAGCCCTATCGGGTGTCCCGCGCTGTCCGGCGCGGCTATGACGCGCGGCTTCCTGTCATCCGCTCTTTTCAGCAGGCAGCAGTGGAGCTGTTCAGGGCCGCTCTCAAGGATGAGACGCACCCGAGCATTCTGCACTGGCTGATCAACGAAACGCCTGATCACCTCGGGATGCCCTACCATCGCAGCCTCGAGGAGCGCCACTTTACCCTGCCGGTCTTTTTTCGCACGGACGAAGTACGCCCCGGCAGGATTGTTGAGATCAACTGCCCGGCGGCATTGTGGGGAGAGCTGCAGTTGGCTTTTGAGCATGCAGCCAGGATGGGCTGCTGCGCGGGCGAGATCTCGCCCGCGGAACAGTATGCAGCTCAGCCAACCAACCTCCTGCAAGAGACGCCGGTCGTTCACCACTATCTCGACAAGTCTACTGCTCCCGGAAGCTGGCGCTACTTTATCGAGAAGACCAGGCCTCGTGTGCGGTACTGGAGCATTGACCGCGGCGTGAGAGCGACTGACTGCAACTTTATCCGGTACCAGGCGTTCGTGGACGTGTGGGGGGATGGCAACCTCGGCGCACGCCTGTCAAAGGCCGGCCAGGGGGTCAGATTCGATTCGCCGCCCTACGTGCTGTTCGATCAAAAGGCAACGCTGGTATTGCCGTTCTGGTCGCTGACGCGCGAGCGCTTTGCGGACGAGATCCGGCAGCTATTCCCCTTCACCACCCCCTTGCTGCCAGCCGGCATCGAGCTCCCAGACGGCGGGCGCATCAGCATCGAAGGCTTTTCTGGCTGGTCTCGCTCTCAGCGCTCGTACTATGCAAAATACGCCGGGATGGACTGGACCCGAAACTACGGCAGCAAAGCGGTGTACAGGCTCAGCAACATGAGCAGTGCTGCCTGTCTCGACTTCCTGCAGCAATGCCTTGGCCAGTACGAGCGCGGCCATATCTGGCTGCTGCAACAAGAGGAAACCCAGGATGATGAAATCGAGTATCTGACCCGTGACGGCACCGTCCGTATCCGGCGCCTGCGTGCCAGTCTCGGCGGCTTCTACGGCCCGGGGGGCTGTCTCGGGGTTCTGGCCATGCACAGCCCGTACAACAAGGTGCATGGGCGAGAGGATACCG
This sequence comes from uncultured Anaerolineales bacterium, assembly GCA_964478725.1. Classification (GTDB taxonomy): domain Bacteria; phylum Chloroflexota; class Anaerolineae; order UBA2200; family UBA2200; genus CAYZKS01. Next base: position 8,997 of record CAYZKS010000066.1, on the reverse strand, counting down.
TCATCAGCCATGTTGTGGCTGACGACGAGGATCGCGTGACGGCATGAGAGCCGCAGCCTTGCTGGGCAAGCTGTTCAACGTGCGCTCCGGAGAGTGGCGCCGCCTGTTGGTGTTGTACGCCATGTCGTTGGTGACCCTGACCGGCTGCACCTGGGCCGATGCCATCGTTCAGGCGGCGTTCTTGCAGCGCGTCGGGGTGCAGTACCTGCCCTGGGTGATCGTCGGCAGCGCATCCTGCTCCATCATCGCCCTGTTCATCTATGCGGCCTTTGCCGATCGGGTGTCCAACGCCCGCCTGCTCATCGCCATCCTGGCGATTAGCGGCGCCGGCATCCTGCTGGGGCTGGCGGCGCTGGCCGCGGGGTGGTTCGGACCGGCCTACCTGCTGCTGTTCGTAGTGCTCCAGGTGCCGTTGTTGGACGTGTACAACCTGCATTGGGCGACCTACGTCAACGGTTTCTACGACATCCGCGCCGCCAAACGCATCGTGCCCGTGCTGAGCACCTCTGCCCGCCTGGCCGGCATCGTCGGAGGGCTGAGCATGCCGATGATGAACCGCTTGTTCAGCCCGGCCGCCATCATCGGGGCCTCGGTGTTCAGTCTGGCGGTGATGGCCACGCTGGCGGCGGCCATGCCGCGCCTGCTGGGCGAGCAGCGCTCCAGGCTCGCCGGCTGGCCCGATTCAGCGCCGATGGCGCGGTCCGCGCCTGCCCTGGCCAGCAACACGCCACCCCCCGGCGCGTGGAGCCGGGTGCAAGCATTGGCCCTCGCGTATGGCGCCCGCCTGCGCGAAGGCTACCAGCAAATCGCACGCTCGCCTTTCCTGCGCTGGATGGCGCTCTCGACGCTGTGCATGACCTTGCTGATGACCATGCTCAATTACGGCGCCAGCGCCATTTTCCAGGCGAGGCTTCACACCGCCGTTGCCATCTCCGACTTCTTGGGGGTGCTGACGGGCATCGCCAACCTGGTGGTCCTGCCCTTCCAGTTGTTCGTGCTCAGCCGCCTCATCGCCCGCCTGGGCCTGGGCAACGTCAGCCTGGTCTACCCGCTGGCCACTCTGGCCGCGGCTGGCAGCCTGGCCGTCGCGCCGGGGCTGGGCACGGCGGCCCTGGCCTTTCTGGACCGCACGGCGTTGCGCACCGCCTTCCGCATCCCAACCGACAACCTGCTCTATAACGCTGTGCCCCAGCGCGTCAAAGCGCGCACCCGCGCTTTCGTCGGGGGGCTGGTCGTCCCGATCGGTGCGATCGTTGCCGCTCTGCTGCTGTTGAGCCCGTTGATGCGCACGTTGTGGTTCCTGCCCGCGATGATGCTGGCCGTGGGGCTGGCCTTCGGGCTGGCTGTGTGGATGGTGCGCCGGCACTACGGCCAGGCTCTGCTGGACCTGCTGGAGCAGGAGGACTATTCCTCCCTGGCCCTGCAGGCGCCCACAGCGCAAGAGCCGGCAGCTCTGGCCGCCGATGCGGCGACGCTGGCCCGCCTGGCAAGGAAACTGAGCGAAAGCACAAGCCCCGAGCGCGCGGTCTTTATGGCGCAGTTGCTCACTGCGGTCGGCGGTGAGGCGGCAGCGCCGGCCGTAGGGCAAGCTGCGCGTGCCGCAACCAGCGGCCGGCTGCGCGCAGCGCTGGTCGATGTGCTCGTCGCGGCCGACGTGCGCGGAGGCGGGGTGCGTGATCTGTACACCGAGTTGCTGGCAGACAGTGACGGTCAGGTGCGATTGTCGGCCATTGGCGGACTGGAGCAGCTCGACGGGCCGCGGGATGGCGGTTACTTGCAGGCAGCCGCCCGCCTGCTGTCCGACCCGGAGATCGAAGTCCGGCTGCGCGTTCTGCCTGCGCTTGTGGCGGCGGGCGATCCCCGCTGGCGTGACGCAGGCAGCGGCGAACTGCATGCGCTGCTGAGCTCCCCCGAGCCGCAGACTCGGGCGCGGGCTCTGCGCGTCGTCGGGCAGGCGCGCCCCTCAGGGTTTCTGCCAGAGGCAGTGCGCGCGCTGGGGGATTGGGCAGACGAGGTGCGGCTGGCGGGGGCTCTGGCTGTCGAGAGGCTGGTCGATGACAAGGGCCCTGCGGGCAACCGCGAAGAGTTAAGGGCAGCACTGTTGGCCCTGCTCGACGATCCGATCGAGCGCGTGCGCGTGGCGGCAATCACCGTCCTGGGCCGGCTCAGCGCGGACGGCGAGCCGGACGCGGCGGCCGTGCGCGCGAGGTTGGCAACAGGCCTGGTCGATGCAAGCTCAGCAGTGCGGGAACGGGCCGTCGAGGTGCTGGTGAGCGGCGGCCAGCGAGCTATCCCGCAGGTACTGGAGCAACTGGACAGCGCCGATCTCACGCTGCGTCAGATGGCTGCGGCGGTGCTGGCGCGCATCGCCCCCCGCAAGTACGCGCCCCTGGTACGCGGGTCCATTCTCAACGGCAGCCTCCAGGCCATCTACCGCGACCTGAGCTGTGTGCAGGCTCTGAGCGGCTGCTCCGGTCCGGCGCTGGCCGTGCTGGGGCGCGTCCTGCGCGAGCGCAATGCGAGCCGGCTCGACCACGTCTTCTACCTGCTGGAGACCATCCAGGATGCGGCTGCGATCGAGACCATCGCGCACTCGCTGCGCAGCCCGCAGCCGCAGGTACGGGCCAACGCGACCGAGGCCCTTGAATCGGTCAGCGGGCCGCAGACGGCCGCCTTGATCGGGCCGCTGTTCGAGCCGGAGCTGCCGTCTGAACAACTGCTGTTGCTCGCCAAGCAGGCCTGGGACCTGTCTGTGGCTACACCTGCCGCGGCCATGCGCCTGCTCCTGAGCGACGCCGGCGATGCCTGGCAGCGCAGTCTGGCCGCCGCCGCGCTGGTGGAACTGAGAGCGTCCATGCATCCTGCATGCGAGGGGGAGACCGCGGAGCTGCTGAGCCTGGCACGGGCCGACCCGGATGCGGGCGTGCGCCGCGAGGTAGGCGTTGCCGCCGCGGTCGCTGCGAGCGCGGGCGGGATGGGAACAGAGGAGGAGAGCATGCTTTCGGACATTGATAAGGTCATCTTGCTGAAGGCGGTGCCCTTTTTCCAGGGCATGAGCATCGAGCAGTTGCGGGTCCTGGCCCACGTGTGCGAAGAAGAGTTCTTCCCCGCCGAGACGCGCCTGTTCAACCAAGGCGACCCCGGAGGCGTGCTCTACGTCGTGGTCAGCGGCCGCGTCGGCATCGAACAGGAGAAACGCAAGGGTTCTTTTGCGCGGCTCGCCACGGTCGAGGCTCACTCCTACCTGGGCGAAGCCGACTTTTTCGACGACAATCTGCGCACCAACTCGGCCATCGCCATCCAGGACACGCTGACGCTGCGACTGCGTCGTGAGCCGCTGATCGCGCTGGCCCGCCAGTATCCCGAGCTGTCCCTGGAGCTGATCAACGTGCTCAGCGTACGGTTGCGGGAAGCCAACAACCGCATTGCGGAGCTGACACGCACCCATCCGCGGGAGCTGCACAAGCTCTTTGACCAACTCACCTGAAATGGCGCGCCATTGGGGACTGTTCAACGTGCCAAAACTCTGCTAGGGAGGCCATGCCATGTCCAAAGTTGTGTCAGTGCACTCATTTCGGGGCGGCACCGGAAAATCGAACACCACGGCGAACCTCGCTGCGCTGCTTGCCGCAGAAGGGCGGCGCGTGGGCGTGGTGGATACCGACATTGCGTCGCCGGGCATCCATGTCTTGTTTGGCCTTTCAGAGGACCAGATGCCCCACGCGCTCAACGACTATTTGTGGGGCAAATGTGAGATCCAGCAAGCCGCACAGGACGTGACGGCGAACCTGGGGCTTCACGGCGAGGGCAAGGTCTACCTGGTCCCCTCCAGCATCCGGGCAGGCGAGATCGCGCGGGTGCTGCGCGAGGGCTACGACGTTGGCCTGCTCAATGACGGTTTCCGCGACCTGATCCGGGCCCTGCACCTGGATGCGCTGATCATCGACACGCATCCAGGCCTGAACGAGGAGACTTTGCTCTCCATCGCCGTCTCGGATGTCTTGATCATCGTGCTGCGGCCCGACCAGCAGGACTATCAGGGGACAGGCGTGACCGTCGAGGTAGCGCGCAAGCTGAGCGTGCCCAACATGCTGCTGATCGTCAACAAGGTGCCGGCGGCGTTCGCGCCTGCCGAGGTCAAGGCGCGCGTGGAACGCGCGTACAACGCGCAGGTGGCGGCCGTACTGCCCCATTCTGACGAGATGATGACGTTGGCGAGTGGGGGTGTCTTTGTGACGCGCTTCCCAGATCATCCGATCACGGCGATGCTCCGGGAGGTTGCTCGGGAACTGGAAGCGTAGGAGACAGCGGGACATGTCCAGGGATGAGCTGTTGACGAAGAAGGAGATACTGGGCGGCTTGCCGGCCGGACGAGCGCGCACCACGCTCTTTCTCATCGAGAGCAAGACCGCGCTGCTGATGGCGCGCGCGCGGCAGGCGATGGATGTGAACCTGACCGAAGAGGGCGAGCACAGGCGGGATCTAGCCTTCCTGGAAGCATTTGCCCTTGGTCGAGAGCCGCCGCTCCACCCCAAGATCCAGGATCTGGAGCATTTCGTCCCTCAGTGGGCGCACCTGGTGCCCGACAACGTGCGCCTTCGGGCAGCGATGGCCAGCGCTTTGGGCGCCAAATACCGGTTGAGCTACCGGCGGGTGCCTCAGATCCGGCGAGCGTTGGGTCTGGACAGCGAGGCAGTTCAGTCAGCGTACCAATCCCAGTATGACAAGCCCCTGGCGGCCATGTATACGTCGCAAGAAACGCCGGGCGAGCGGCTGCGCTGGGCCCAGACTGCGCTCGCCGGCCGGCTGGAATCGCTGCCACCTTTCTGGACCGCGTTTGCCCTGACTCTGACCGAGACCGTGGGAGTGGGAATGCTGGCCTTGCCCATTGCCCTGGCGCGCCTTGGCCTGGGTGCAGTAACCGCGTTGTTGGTGGTCCTGGGCCTGGCCAATGTCCTCACCATTGCGGCCGTGGCGGAAACCATCACCCGCACCGGCAGTGTTCGCTACGGCAATGCGTTCTTCGGGCGTGTGGTGGGCGAGTATCTGGGCGGCCTGGGCTCTCTGGTCTCCACCCTGGCGAATGCTTTCCTGAATGTGACCTCGCTGTTGGCCTATTTCATCGGCTTTGGGCTGGCGATGAACGCAGTGACCGGGCTGCGGGTTGAGCTCTGGGCGGGTGTTCTCTTTGTCGTCTGTCTCTACTTCCTGACACGTGGCTCCCTAAGCTCGACCGTCACCTCGGCGCTGGTCATCGGTGGGATCAACATTGCGCTGGTTCTCGTCCTGTCGTTGCTGGCGCTGGCGCGGCTGCGACCGGAGAATCTGTTGCCGCCGGCCACAGGGCAGTGGCTTGATCCCGAGGTCCTGGGCCCAATCTTTGGCGTCGTTTTGCTGGCCTACTGCGGCCACGAGTCGGTCGGTAACTGCGGGCGGATCGTGCTGAGCCGCGACCCCGGGGGGCGCTCGCTGCTACGGGGAACGGTGGCGGCCCAGCTAGTGGCCATCGTTCTGTACTGCCTGTGGGCAGTGGCGACACGAGGCGCTCTTGGACCGCAGAGACTGGCGGGCTACCAGGGTACCGCGCTTGAGCCGTTGGCATCAGTAGTGGGCCCGTCCGCTCACGTGCTGGGGACAATCTATGCCATCCTGGCCATCGCCATGGCTTCGGTGCACGCAGCGCTGGCCCTGTTCAACACCATACGCGAGCGCCTGCCCGAAGCCTCAGAAGGCTCGCTCCTCGTCCGCGCACACTTTCTATGGTGCCTGCTGCCGGTCCTGCTGGTCTGGGCGACCGCCGAGGGGCTCTTGCTTGGCCACAACGAAAGCTTTGCCGGCGTGATGAATCTTGGCGGTGTGCTGGGCGCTTCCATCTTTGCCGGCATCTTTCCCGTGCTGCTGCTGGCGGCCAGCCGCAGGAAAGGGGATCTGCTGCCGGCCGTGGTGTACCGCCTGATCGGCCATCCGCTGTTGCTGGGAGCGGTGTACCTCCTCTTCCTGGCTGGCGTGTGGATCCACGGGCTGGTCATCTGGCAGAATCCCGTGGAACGTCTGGCGGCGGTGCTCTGCGGCCTACTGGTGCTGATCATGACCGTACTGGCGCTGAAGACGGGGGCCTTCCGCCGCCGGTTGGTGGTGCAGTTCCGCCAGAATGCAGTTGGCGAGCAGGCGACGTTCAGCGTGGTGGCGGGCGGCGAAGCGGCCACCGCCGATGTGGTCGCCCGGGACCTCCAGGGCGACACGGCGTATCACGCTGCCTCCGGCCAGGTGCTCGACGCGGCTTCGCTGCAGCGGTTGACCTTCCAGATCGGTGACATTCCCGCGCACGAGGCCAAGGTATGGGCACACAAGGTGGAGCCGGAAGGGACTTCGACGCCGCTGCCCGCCCGCCTCACTCTCTCGACTGCAGACGGCGAGAGACGCAGCTCACAAGACCTGGGCGCAGGGCCGGTAGTGGTGGC
>CAYZKS010000066.1:0-2436 GCA_964478725.1 uncultured Anaerolineales bacterium | reverse complement strand
GTCGTGCTGCTTTCAGGTTAGCTGCGGGAAAGGACTAACACGATGACTTTGCGGACGCGCACTCTACTGATGGTGAGCGTGTTGCTCGTAATCGCGGTGACTGCCACGACAATGGCGCTCACCTGGAGTGCACGTCAGGCGCTGTTGGTGCAGGCCAAGGCGGATGGAATGGTCATCGCCTCTTTGCTAGCCCGCAGCGCCGCGTTTGCCACGCGGGTTCCGCAAGACGTGGAGGACGCCATTGGCAGGCAGATGATCGTGGAGGCAACGATCAGCGCACATCTCGTAGCCATCGCCGAGGCGGCTGGCCTCACTCCCGATGAGATCAATGACCACTTGCGCCAGATCACGGCCTATACGGCACTGGATGAGTTCTGGATCACGGACGAGACTGGGCATGCCTACCTGCGCACCAAGGCGGAGACCGATTTCACCTTCAGCCCGGATCCCCAGCAGCAGCCTCAGGCGTACGTTTTCTGGCCTCTGCTCACGGGTGAGGCGCAGTCGGTTGTGCAGGAGGCAAGGCGCCGGGAGATAGATGACCAGGTCTGGAAGTATGCCGCTGTGTCAGGGCTGGACCGGCGACGCATTGTACAGGTCGGATACCCGGTGGGTTTCCTGGATCAAATGCGCGAGCAGATGGGACTGAACCGCCTGGTCAATGAGCTGGTCGTGACGGGGAATGTCGTCGCCATTCGGGTCATCGATGGTGGTTTTGTGACCCTGGCCTATGGTGTGGCTCCGGGGGCGGCTGTCAGTACGGACCTGAGCCCTGCAGACGAATCCTACCTGCGCACAGTGCTCAGCAAAGGAACCTCCGTCAGCTACATGGATGGACCCGTGCTCAAGGTGATCGCCCCCATCAGCGTCGCAGGCCAAGTGGTAGGGGCTGCCGTGGTATTCCTGCCCACCGATTACGTGCAAGCGACCATACAGCGGCAACTGCTACTGGCGGCTGCGCTTGCAGTGCTGGTGTTAGCAGCGGGCCTGTTGGGTTCTGCGTTTTGGGCGCGCCGGGTGACGCATCCGGTGGCACGCCTGAGTGCGGCTGCCGCCAGCGTCGAGTCAGAAACCTATGACCCCGAGTCTCTGGCCGATGTCAGCGCTCGCGCTGACGAACTGGGCCAGTTGGCGCGCGTCTTTCAGAACATGGCGCGCCAGGTCTACGCCCGTGAGCAGAGCCTCAAACAGAAGGTGCAGGAGCTGCAGATCGAGATCGACGAGGCGAAAAAGCAGCGTCAGGTCGCCGAGATCACCGAGACGGAATACTTTCGCGACCTGTGCGCCAAAGCGCAGAGGCTGCGTCGCCGCGACGCAAGCAATGCGTGAGGCAACCGCCAGCGCAGGGCGCGGTTGGCGGCGCTGCGACCGCGCGGTCCGACTCTTCCTTGGGCGCCTTGGCGTCCCAGGACTGCTTTTCACGCTAAAAGTCGATTTGCAGACCCTGCATACGAGACGCCTCCTGCGCTCAGCACGGCGCCGAGCGCCTGCAACGCGCGATGGCCTCAGGGTTCCCCCCTGATCGCGCCCACAGCCAGCAGACCGCGCTCGAACAGCTCTTGCCGCAGTTGGGCCGCCGACTCGAATCGAATCCCATCGAAACCCAATTGCCTGGCGGCGGCCACATTGGGCTGCGAGTCGTCGATGAACACGCACTCCTCTGCCTTGCGACCCACGCGCTGCAGGAAGGCCAGGTAGATGCGGGGATCGGGCTTGACCAGCCCCAGCTCCCCCGATAGCACGACGGCGTCAAAGCACTCTAAGAATGGGTGATCGTGGCGCACGCGCTGAAAGGTCTCCACGCCATAGTTGCTCAGGCCGTACAGGGCATAGCGGCGCCGTTTCAGCTCGTGCAGGATGTCCACCGACGCTTGGATGGGGCCGGCGATGGACTCCTCCCAGCGTTCGTGGTAGGCGCGGATGAGCTGCGCATAGTGCGGGAAGCGCGCGGACAGCTCCGCCACGCCTTCGGCCATGGGCCGCCCGGCATCCTGCAAGAGGTTCCAGGCATAAAAGTCAATCTCCGTCAAGAAGCGTTCCGTAGCGACGCGGTCGCCATTGAAGAGCTTGAGATAGAGGTGGCGCGGGTTCCAGTCCAGGAGCACGCCTCCAAAGTCAAACACCAGGGCCGGAGCTGGGATATAGCGCGGTTGCACGTCTTTCCGCCTTGTCATCAAGAGTTCTGGGCCGCGGAGCGCCTCGCAGCGTTGCGGATGGCCCGTCCAGCAGGCCAAGCCTTCGATGCGCATACGCCAGTGCCTGGATTGTAAGCGGACTGGCGCTGGCGTGCAAGCGGCCGCATGGGGTGGGTGTAGTTCAGCAATGGGGCAAGATGTAGCATCGCCCCTTGCCGTAGGACACCGCTTGATGGGGTGGGAGGGGGACGGGCACCCTGTCTGACGCAGGGCGAGCGGCAAGGCCCGATACTACAACAGC
>CAYZKS010000065.1:0-15588 GCA_964478725.1 uncultured Anaerolineales bacterium | reverse complement strand
GGTCGTAGCCGTACACGGCGCGCCAACTGTTGTTGATGTGGCACAGGGCGCCGCTAGCGGTCTTGAGCGTGATCATGGCCGTGTCGATCTCGCCCAGGGCGGCAATCTCTGCATCCACCAAGGCACTGCCAGCCACGTACACTTCCACTGGCTCCTCGCCCAGCATCCAGCGCGCCATGTCAAAGTCATGCACGGAGGATTCGCGCAGGAGCGTATAGGGCGCGACCGCATGTTGTTCTTTCAGCAGGCTCAAGATGGTCACTTTGGGGTCGCGATTGGTCAGCACGACCATCTCCACTTTGCCAATCTCGCCGGCGGCTACGGCTTCGTGCAATGCATAGTGCCCTGGCTCGAAGCGCTTCATGAAGCCCATGCCCGTGGGAACCCCGGCCTTGTCAACCTCCCTGGCAACGGACAGCGATTCCTGGATGCTGGCCGCCAGGGGTTTCTCACAGAAGATCGCCTTGCCCGCGTGCGCCGAGGCCACCAGCAGCGCAGCGTGGGTGAGGGCGGGCGTAGCGATGATCACGGCATCCAATTGGCGGTCAGCCAGCGCCGTTGCGACATCCGTCGCGGCCGCGCCATACTGGGCCGCAAGCTTGCGGGCGGCTTCTGCCTCCACGTCGACGACGTAGCGCAGGTGCACGCCTGGGAGCGTGGACAGGGTGTGGGCATGCTTTGTGCCCATGCGACCTGCCCCGAAGACACAGAATTCAAGCAAGGGCTGCCTCCCTAGTAGGGGAACGCCCCGCCGGTTACGTCGAAGATGGAACCGACGGAATAGTCGGCGTCCGAGGAGCAGAGAAAAGCCACCATATTGGCGACTTTCTCGGGCTGCTGGAAGTAGCCGATCGGGATAGATTCCTCGGCGTTCTTGCGGATGCGCTCCACCGGAACGCCCTGGTACTTGGCCAGCCCGGTGTGAACCGTGGTCAGCATGTCTGTGTCCACCACGCCAGGGAAGATCACATTGACCAGGATTCTGTGTTTGGCCATCTCCAGGCCTAGCTGTCGGGAAAACAGCACCCCAGCGGCCTTGCTCGCGCAGTAGGCGGCCAGGTAGCTGTCTTTGCCGGCGGGAAGGCGCGCGGCTGTGGTGCCGATGGTGATGATGCGACCGCCCTTGCCCTGCGACACCATCTGCCGGGCGGCAGCCTGAGAGCACAGGAAGACGCCCTTGCCGTTGATATCCATGTGAAAGTCCCAGTCTTCCTCGGTCATGTCCAGAATGGGCTTGACCCGCAGCACGCCGGCGTTGTTGACCAGGATATCCAGTGGCCCCAGTTGAGCCACCGTGTCGGCGACCATGCGCTCGGCGTCTTGCCTACGGGTGACGTCCACCTCGAGTGCGAGGGCTCTGCCGCCCGCGGCCTGGATCTCACCGGCCACCTTGCGGGCGGTTTTGAGGTTGATATCTGCGAGGCTCACTGCCACGCCCTCCTGGGCCAGACGCAGCGCGGTGGCGCGGCCCATGCCCTGACCCGCGCCGGTGACGATGCACACCTTTCCCTGCAAATCATACCTGGGCATTGGCCTTCCTCCTGCTGGTTACTTGCCCCACGGGCTGCCTGGCTTGACTTTGCGCCAGAGCGAAAGCCCTTGCTGGATGGAAGGCAGGTCGCTCCACTTTTTGGCGATGGCCCAGAAGAGGCCGAGGTCTTGCTTGCCGTCATTGATGAGGTAGTGGCTGCGACCGTCTGGAATGAAGACTACATCGCCAGCCTTGATCGCATGGGGCTGGTCATCCACCACGACCTGGCCCTGGCCCGCAAAGATGTAGTAGAGCTCTTCCTGGCCCACGTGCGTGTCAGCGTGGCCGCGAGTGCCCGGGCGTACCCAGAACAGCCCGGCAGTGTACTGTTGTGACCCGCAGGTGTCTTCGGTCACCATGACGCTGTCGCGCATAGTGGAATCCGGAGACTCGATCAGGGGCACATCTGCAAGCGTAAAGACGATGCGAGGTTCAGTAGACACGACGGTCTCCTTTCGTAAGGTGGTGACGATGGTGTAACCGGTGGTCTGGGGGATTCGGTCGAGAACCGATGGTACTCAGAAACCAAAGCGAGTGCGCGGCTGGAGCGCTGTGCGACGCCTTCTGAGCGGGGTGCCACGAGCACATGGGACCTCATCGCCTCCCTGGAAGCGCAGCCCGGCTGGGCCATTGCGCTGGCATGTATAGTATATCATACAATAGGATTTTTGGCAACTCCAGCTATCAGCATCAACCTGTCTCGCATGCTCCCGTTGGGTGTTTCCACAAAGGGCACGTCGGTGATCTTGAAGGCTACGCGTCGCTTAGTCGACATAAACTTATCCATGTTGTGGTTTGGGGCTGCACGATGCACCAGCCGTCACGTGGGTTGGCGCGTGATGGCCAGGCCTCTGGGCGACAAGCTGGCTGTGAGCAACTCGACCTGGGCCTCGGCATTGCACAGGATGTGCAGGGGCGTACGGAGCTCCTGCACGCGACGCAGGGCGGGGAGGAGATCCTGCAAGCTAGGCCCCGAGGGATCAATCACGATGTTGATCGCGCGTCCCTGCAGCGCCTCCAGTACTGCATCCAACAGATGCACGCCCTGCGAGTGCAAGTGAAGCCAACTCGAATCCCAGGCCTTCAATGTTCTGCGGTCGGCTGGGAGCATGCGCTCCCTGTACATCGTCGCGGATACCGAGACTGCAAAGTCGTTCTGGGCCACGACGGGGAAATGCGGCGACCAGATGCCGAAGTAGCTCACGTGGCCGCCCTGCCAGAGAGGCACGAGTGGTGCCAAGCGTTGCGTGACTTCGATCCAGACGGAGGCGCACTGATCCGCGAGCCTTTGCACCTTGACAGGGTGATCGCACAACTCGAGGTAAAGGCGCTGCATTCCGATCAGGGCCGAAACCATCTCCCAAGGTCCGTGGGTCAATGGCAGCGACACAGCAAATCGTCCCCGGGAACGCAGCTCCAGGTGTGCGATGACTTCGACCAGCTTCTGGAACCATGGGTTGTCGACGACGCTGATGGGCCCAGGCAGCTCAAGGCTTTGCAGCGAGGGCTGTGTGGAAAACCATCCCTCTTGGACGGAGTAGAGCAGCGTGGCGCCAGCAATGGCTTCCAGCCAGAAGACGCCGCGCAGTGGGATTGCAGGCCACACCAGGTCACCGTCGAGTTCTCCGTCGGTGTCGTAGTATGCCTCAAGCTGCGGCAACAAGTGATCGAGGCGCAGCATCTCCGGCTGAAGCACGCCCTCGCTGGCGGGCAGCCCCCAGTCGAAATCTAGCATGCTGTGCGCTGGCCAGCGCGAGGTGCCGACGAGCGGACGGTCGGCATCGGCACAGCGCCAGAAGGCCTCGTGCCTCGCTAGCAGCGCTTCGATGCCATCCGCTGCGGACATGTCTCGCCGCCTTTCGAACGGCCTATTGGGGTTGCCGGCTGCTCAGTTGCCGGCGGCCTGGGATCGAATCCAGAAGGAGCCGTGTGTAGGGGTGCTCCGGGTGATCGAAGATGCGTTGAGTCGGGCCCGATTCGGCAACCACGCCCCTTTGCATGACATAAACGCGTGAGGTCAGATAGCGGATGATGCTCAGATCGTGCGAGATAAAGATGATGGCCAGATCCCGTTCCTCCCGCAGGCGGCACAGCAGATTGAGCAGCTGCGCCTGGGCCGATTGGTCCACGGATGAGGTCGGCTCGTCAGCGACCAGGATCTTGGGCTTGGGCGCCAAAGCGCGCGCTACGCTCACGCGCTGTAGTTGTCCGCCCGACAAACAGCGCGGGAACTGTTCTGCCTGCTCGCTGGTGACGCCTACCGAGGCCAGTATGCGCAGTGCTTCGGCCTTGGCTTGGTGCGCGGGGAGGCCCTGCCAGACCTGCACCGCCTCGGCAACTCCCTGCCAGGCTTTCAAGCGCGGGTTCAGAGAGCAGTAAGGGTCCTGGAAGACCATCTGGACCTTCCAGCGGTTGGACTTGGGAAAGCTGACCTTCTGGCTGGCGCTCACCACCAGGTCCCCATCCAACCAGACCTCGCCCGACGTCGGCGGCTGCAAGCCTACAAGCGCGCGCGCCAGCGTGGTCTTGCCGCTACCACTCTCGCCGACGATGCCCACGGCTTCGCCAGGGTATGCGGCTGCGTCTACCCGATGCACGGCGTCGAACGCATCCGTTCCGGAGCGAAAACGCACGGTGATGTTCTTGCCTTCCAGCAATGCCTGGTTCATGCCGCCCGCCCCATCCGGTCCGCATGGATGCAGGCCGATAGCTGCTGCCCTACTGGCCTCAGCCCGGGATGCGGTGGCCGCTGGCAGTCGTCGTCCGCCAGCGGACAGCGCGGCCAGAAACGGCATCCCTCTGGCCAGGCGCCGACGGATACCGGGCTGCCGGCGATGGCCTCGATCTCGCAGCCGGGAGTAGCCAGATCCACGCGGGACACTCGTAAGGCTCTGGTGTAGGGGTGGCGTGGTGAATGAGCCAGCACGTCCACGGGACCGTCTTCGACTGCCATTCCGGCGTACATCACCACAACACTGTCCCCGATCTCTTCGATGATGGCTAGGTCGTGTGAAACCACGATCACTGCCATGCGCAATTCGCGGCGCAGGTTGGCAATCAGGGTGAGGATCTCTCTCTGGATAGTCACGTCCAGAGCTGTGGTCGGTTCGTCGGCGATCAGGAGCTTGGGCTTTTGCGCGATTGCCGATGCGATCATGACCCGCTGGCGCATCCCGCCCGATAATTGGTAGGGGCGCTCGCGCAAGACTTGCTTTGCCCTGGGAATGCGCACCTTCTCCAAGAGCTCAATCGCTTCACGCCCAGCCTCTTGTTGGCTGATGGATTGTACGGCAGTGATGGATTCGATCAGCTGAGTCTCGATGTCAAGTAGCGGATTCAGCCCGGCCAGAGAGCTTTGGGGTACGTAGCCGATTTCGCGGCCTCGGATAGATCTCCACACGCCTTCCGTGGCGTGGGTCAGTTCCTGTCGGTTGAAGACGATGCTTCCTGCGGTCACCAGCGCGCCACGGCGTGCCAATGTGCCGATGAGGGAGCGGCACAGCATGGTCTTGCCTGAACCAGACTCGCCGATGATTCCTATCGCCTGGTTGCGGTGTACGGTCAGATTAGCCGTGTCTACAACCGGCAGAAGCCGGCCGTGCTCCAACCGAAAGCAGATCTTCAGATCCCGGACCTGGAGCAAGACGTCGTCTGCAAGGGCCGTACTTGGCATCGCAGCGGCGATCGTGCGCATCAGAAGAACTCACCCCGGCTGCGCCCTACAAGCCTCTCTGCCACGAGAGCTACGCTGATGGCGGTGATACTGAGAAGCAACCCCGGGAAGAGGATGATCCACGGCTCGGAAGTGATCAGAAGCCTGCCTTCGCTCATCATCGCGCCCCATTCTGGTGTAGGCGGTCGCACGCCGACGCCGAGGAATGAAAGCCCGGCGATGGCCACAATCACCAGGGCGAAGTCGCTGAGCCCATACGCCAAAGTCTCTGCATACACATTCGGAACCACGTGGCGAAGCAGAGTGCGCGCGCCGGAGTAGCCCAAAAGGCGAGTCGCTTGGATGAACTCCACGTCGCGCAGAGCTAGCGCTCGGGCACGCGCAAGTCGCGCGTAGCGGGCCCAGTTGGTCAGCGCAATGGCCACCAGGATGCCCGTGACGCCCTGTCCCAGCATGGCGACAATGGCCATCACCAGCACAAAGAATGGGAGGGCGTTGATGGCGTCAACCACGGTCCGCCACAGGTAGCTTACTGCGGCAATGCGCGTCGTCCCAGCTACTGCGCCGATGAAGGTGCCGATAGTCAGTGGAATGGACACTCCAATCAGCGCCAGCAGCAAATCCAGCCGCGCTGCGGCAAAGGCGCGCACGAACAGATCGCGTCCCAACTGGTCCGTGCCGAATGGGTGCGCGAAGCTAGGACGCAGGAGAGGTGTATCGGCGCTGCGCTCCGCATGGTATGGACTGAGCAACGGCACCAGGATGCTGAGCAGGATGATCAGCACAATGAGAACCAGACCCCAACGCATCTGGGGGTCAAGCCGAAGAAACCGCTGCCAGAGATTGGGTTCTACCTGAGGCGAGGATCCAACCATTCGCTCACCAGATCCGAGCTTGTGTTGACAAGGACCACGATCATCCCGAAGACGAAGACGATGCCCTGGACGGTTGGGTAATCCCGGTTTGTGACTGCCTGGACGAGGCCGGTGCCAATGCCGGGAAGATTGAAGATCAGTTCGATAATGACGCAGGCACCAAGAAGTGTGCCGATGATATATCCGAGCAAGGCAATCGTGGGTGCCAGAGATGGACGCAGCAAGTAGCGCCACACGTAGGTGCGTCTTGGCAGGCCACGTACGATTGCGGTCTCGACGAATTCCTGCTCCAGGGTGTCAACGATGGAGCTCTGGAGTACACGCGCAAGCACGGGAACCTGCACGCCACATAACACCAAAGCCGGCAGCCACAGATAACGCAGATTCGCCGGAAAGTTGCCGCGGTAGCCGGCAACCGGCGCTAGGTTGAAGTGGATCGCAAGCAGCAAGATGGCTACCACGGCCGAGAAGAAGGTCGGTGTAGCCACCAGCGCCGAGGCGGTGATGCGGAAGAGGTGGCCGAACCAAGTGCGGCGATAGATTGCGGCAAGAATCCCTATGGGCACAGCTAGCACCAAAGCCATGCTTATGGTCACTCCGATCAGTGACAGGGTAACGGGCAGCCGGCTGGCGATGAACTGGGTGACGGGCTGACGGCTTTCGACAGAAGTGCCCAAGCTGCCTCGCAGAATGCCGCCGACATAAGCGGCGAGTTGCTGAACCAGGCTGCCCTTCAGACCAAGCAATTCGCGGAACGCTTCCCTATCCTGGGTCGAGGCGCCCTCGCCGAGCAAGATGCTGGCCGGATCGCCGGGAATCAGGCGGATGAGGGTGAAGGCGATGAGCATGACCCCAAAGGTGACGAGCAGGATGCTGCCCAGGCGCTGCAGCAAACGATTCCCGGCCAGGCGGGACACCCATCCGCCCAGGCGGATGGGTGTCCCTTCATTTGCGGTTCTCTGGGGTAGCTCGGAGGGACGCTCCAAGTCTACTGCGCCTCGCTCATGGTCGCGGTCCAGAAGATGTCGCTGCCATCGACCATAGCGAAGACGTTGTCCGGAAGGCGAGTGCCGATCAGGACGTTGCGGTTGAGCATCGGAATCAACGGCATGTCCTTGAGCCCCAGTTCCTGGATCTTCGTGGTGGCCTCCAAATACTGCTTCTCATCGGCTGCTCTGGCTGCCTGATCGAACAGCGCAACCATCTCGGCGCTCTTGTACGCGGCCTTGTCGGTCCAGAAGCTGCCTGGCACGTACTGATTCGACAGCCAGATGCGGGCCGGACGGCCAAGGCCCATCCCGCCGACGCAGAACTCAAAGTCGCCTTTGTCCATGCGGGCCATGGAGACGCCCGCCGTGACCGAGTCAATCGTCACGTTGATGTTGATCTTGGCCAGTTGCTCCTTGACCACCGTGGCGGCCTCGGGCCAACCTCCTCGGTCCGACCAAGTCTGCAAGGTCATATCGCAGCCGTTCTCGCAGGGCGTGCCGGCCAGCAGTGCTTTGGCTGCTGCCAGGTCTTGCTTGCCACCATTGGCCAGCAGTGGGACGAACTCCGGCCAGGTATCCGGGCAGACGCCCTTGGCAGCAGTGGCCACGCCAAAGAAGGCCTTTGTGCTGATCTCGTCGCGGTCCAGAGCGAGGGAGATGGCCTGGCGCACCTTGTTGTTGCCCACCGGGGTGTCCTCACCCATCCTCAGGTTGAAGACCAGACCGATCATACCGCCGATGTTGAATGGACTGGTACTGACGCCTTTGGCCAGGACACCACGCACCGCCGGAGGCAGTTCGTATACAAAGTCCACGTCGCCCTGCCCGAGCTGCAGAGTGCGGGAGGTCATATCCGGGGTAACCACCAGTTCGATGGTCTGGATGGCCATGGGGCCGTGAACGTAGTTCGGGTTCTCGGCCAAGACGATCACCGGGTCTCCGGGCTTGCCCTCCTTGATGTAGTAGCAGCCAGCGCTCAGGGGGTGCATGAAGTAGTCCTTGTCAGCTTCTACCTTGTCCTGAGGATGAATGGCGCAAAAGTAGTTTGCAAAGAAGGAAGGTAGCTCTCGCTCAGGCTGGCTCAGCGTCCAAACGACGGTTTGATTGTCCGGTGCTTCCACATTGGTGATGTTCTTGATCAGGGTCTTGTTGGTAGGAGCGGCATCCTTGATTCGATTGAAGCTGTAGACCACATCTGCTGCCTTGAGCGGTGTTCCATCGTGGTACTTCAGATTGGCGTGCAGCTTCATGGTCCAGACCAATCCATCAGCCGAAATCGAGTACGTATCGACGAGGTCAGGCAACGGGGTCTTGGACTTGTCGAAACGAAACAGGTGGCCAGTGGCCAGAAGCACCGCCTCGCCTGCCGGGCCGAGCATGGGCAGGTAGGTGTCCATGGTAGGTACCGGGCCGTTCAGGGCCAGGCGCATCTTCGCGATCGGTAGCTTGGCGCCCAACGCAGGCTCGGGCGTTGCCGTGACCACGACCTGCTTCTCGACCTCCTTGGTCACGACTTTCTCGACCTGTTGGGTCACGACTTTCTCGACTTCCTTTTCGACGATTCTCTCCGTGGGCGTGCAGCCTGCCACGGAGCTGACCAAGAGGGCCAGCACCATTGCCATCGCTAGCAGACTAGATCGCTTCACCTCATGTCCTCCTCTTCTGGTGTGTAGACTTCCGAGTCCAGTCACTCACAAGAGCCGGGCGTGTGGAAGCAAGAGTTGCGCCGCTTTCTTCACGGGGTACCGATAGCAGAGATCTGGGGTGGACGCGAAAGCGGGCGACAGCCTGCGACCAACGGATGGGGTTCTGTGGTAGGGCACCTCCTCTCTGCAAGCCTCTGCAAGGAGTAATGTCGTGTCCGTCTGTGGGCACTGCCAATTGCCCGCTTGAGTCCATCCATAGTATATCATACAATAGGATTTTGGGCAAATGCGATGCTTTGTGATATCATGCGTGCGGAGGACAACCATATGCGGATTCGAGTTCGCTTGTTAGCACTGGCGTTGCTGCTGATGGGGGGCATGCCAGTGTCGCTGGCGAGCGCGCAGTCAGCGTTGGTGAAGCTGCTGTTCTTTCATTCGCCGTCCTGTGACAAGTGCGAGGTCATGATCGAGGAATTCTGGCCAGCAGCGTTTGCCAAGTACGGCGATCAGCTGCAGGTGCTCTTCATCGACGTCAGCTATCCCCAGAACCTGGAGATGTGGCAGGCGGCGGAGACCGCGGCTGGCGTACCGCAGGACAAGCGCGGCGTCCCCGGGGTGATCATCGGCGGCGATCTGATCATCGGTGACGAACCCATCAAGCAGCAGCTGTACGGACTGATCGATCAGTACCTGGCCAAGGGAGGCGTCGAGTTTCCGCCCATGGAGCAGGCCCCTCAGACACCTGGAATCACGCCCAGCGCGGTGCCGCCGGCCCTTGAACTGCCCACGCCTACGGTGCAGAGCGCCTCGACGCCCACGGGCCAGCCGAGTTCGGGCCGCTGGGTCGCGGGCCTCGCGGTCGTGCTGGCACTAGGCGTGGGTTTGTATGCGTGGCGAGGCCGGCGCAGCGCCAGGACCTGAGGACCCACGCCGCGGCAACGCCAATCGTAGCAGGCTTTTGCCCAAGGAGCCAGCGCATGCCGACCTTTGCTGCAGATCAGCTTCAGAACATCGCCACTTGCATCTTCGTGGCCGCGGGCGCTCCCGAGGCCACGGCGCGGCGCGTGAGCGCATCGCTGGTGCTGTGCAACTTGATGGGTGTGGATTCGCATGGCGTGATCCGCATCCCACAGTACCTCGAAGGTATCCGGTCGGGGACGATTGACCCGCACGCCCACGTGGAGATCGTGAAGGACAATGGCGTGGCGGTCGTGCTCGATGGTCACAACGCCTTCGGTCAGGTCGCGGCCGAGCAGGCGATGCGGGCGGCCATCGAGCGCGCCAGACGTAACGCCGTCGGCGCGGCGAGCCTCTTCCACGTGTCCCACATCGGCCGCTTGGGCGAGTGGGCAGAGATGGCCGCGGACGCTGGGATGTTCGGCTGGGTGCTGGCCAGCGGCACGAGGCCGGGCGGTCTGGTGGCGCCGTACGGCTCGCGCCAGCGTGTTCTGGGAACGAACCCGCTGTCGTACGCGGTTCCATCGGCGCGGGGCCCGGCCATGGTGGCCGATTTTGCCACGTCTATGGTGGCTGAGGGCAAGGTGCGCAGCGCCCAGCAGCAAGGGAAGGCGATTCCGTCCGAGTGGGCCGTCGACAATGTGGGACGTCCGACGTCGGATCCGTGCGCATTCTACAATGGCGGCGCCCTGCAGACCTTTGGGGGGCACAAGGGCTATGCGCTGTCCCTGATGGTGGAGGTGCTGGGCGGCATCTTGAGCGGCGGTGGCAACCCCTGCTCGCCCAAATACACCCACCTGCAGAATGGCACCTTTATGCTGGCGTTGGACGTGGGCTTCTTCTGCCGGCCCGAAGAATACGAGGATGCGCTCCAGGTGCTGTGTGCGGCGGTGAAGGGGGCGGCCCCAGCCGACGGGTTCAGCGAGGTCCTGCTGCCGGGAGAAATCGAAGGGCGTCGCAAGGCCGAGCGCGAACGAGGGGGGATTCCAGTCCCCGAAGGCGTCTGGAACGAAATCTGCGCCGCGGCCAGGCAAGTGGGGGTCGAGCTCTGAGGCCCCAATTGCCATCAAGGTTAATGAGGGATCGGCTCGCAGGCCTTGGCGGTGCGTACGAGCTTCGCTTGTGCGGCTGCGCTCATGGATGGATACGGGCGAGTTTGACAAATATCCTACAATCTGATATACTATTGTGCGTAACCCTCGGTTGCGGCGACTTGCCTAACGCGCGGACCTGCGGTAGTCTGGAGACAGAGAAGCCTACATGCCGACATTCAGTGCAGAGCAACTCAGAGGCCTCGCAACGAAAGTATTCCTCGCTGCCAGCGCTCCGCAGCCAATATCCCAGCGGGTCAGCGAATCTCTCGTTCTCAGCAACCTCAAAGGCGTCGACTCCCACGGCGTGATGCGCATACCACAGTACCTCAGCTGCATTCAGAGTGGCTTGATCAATCCAATCGCGACGCCCAGCATCATTCGCGAGAGCGACACAGTGGCCATCATGGACGGACGTAATGCCTTTGGCCAGGTGGCGGCCAAGCAGGCCATGCTGCTCGCGATGCAGAAAGCACAGCGGCATGCCGTGGGCGTGGTGACTTTGTGCCACGTAATGCACATCGGCCGGCTGGGCGAGTGGGTCGAGATGGCCGCGGACAACGGCCTGTGCGGGCTGGTGATGTGCAACGGTGCACAGCCTGGGGGATTTGTTGCGCCGTATGGATCGCGGCAGCGTCTGCTGGGCACCAACCCCATGGCGTTTGCCGTACCAGCCGGCAGCGAGCCCTCGCTGGTGGCTGACTTTGCCACGGCTTCCATCGCCGAGGGCCGCGTGCGCAACGCCTATCAGCAGGGCGAGCAAATAGCGCCCGGGCTACTGCTGGATCCCGAAGGCAATCCCACCTCAAACGCCGCTGACTTTTATCAAGGTGGCGCGATTCAACCCTTTGGCGGCCACAAGGGCTACAGCTTGGCGCTGTGGATTGAGGTGTTTGGCGGCATCTTGAGCGGCGCGGGCAGCCCGGCCTTTGCCAATTGGCGACAGATGCAGAATGGCACCTTTATGCTGGCGCTGGACGCCTGTTTCTTTCGCTCGGAGGAGGAGTACAGGCGCGATGTGGATGCCCTGTTCAACGCCGTGACACACGCCAAGCCGTTGCCAGGTGTGGAGCGCGTGCTACTGCCCGGAGCGCCTGAGGCTGGTACGCAGGCGAGGCGCGAGCGCGAAGGCATTCCCATCCCCACCGCCATCTGGGAACGCATCCAGCAGGCAGCGTCTGGCGTAGGCGTGGAGCTGTAAGGCACAATTCCTTGGGAGGAAGACAAGCATGACCACCGTGTCCAAACCAGACAGCCGCAGCATCCCACTTGGCGCGCGCTGGAAGGAGCTCACAGCTCATCGGGAGTCCGGCGTGCTCTTGGCCCTGATCGTCTTCTTCACCTTGATGTACGTCATCTCCCCGGTGTTCCGCAAGCCCTACAATTTGATGAGCATCCTCAGACAGATTTCAGTGACGGGCATCATAGCCATGGGGCAGACCTTGGTAATCATCTCAGGGGCTTTTGACCTATCGCAAGGACCGGTGGCGGCGCTGTCCGGCATGTCTGTGGCGTTAGTGTGGAGCAAGCTGGGCTGGTCTCCTGTGCCGGCCTTGTTTGTGGGAGTGTGCGTCGGGACGGCCTGTGGCTTCTTGAACGGAGTCCTGGCGGCGCGTCTGAAACTGCATCCCATGGTGATGACCCTTGCCAGCGGCTCCATGTTCACGGGCTTGAACTACTTCTTCACAGAGGGTCGGGCGATTGTCGGCTTGCCCAAGCAGATGACCTGGCTGGGTCAGGGCGCGATTCGCGGAGTACCGGTCTTGGTCATCATGCTGTTCATCGTGAGCATGGTCATGCACCTTGTACTGACTCGCACGCTGTTCGGCCAACGCGTGCTCATGGTCGGCGGGAACACGAAGGCAGCCGAGGATATCGGTCTGGACGTGAAGAAGCTACGCATTGGAGTCTACACCATCAGCGGATTCCTGGCTGGATTGGGAGGGATCGTCCTACTGGGTCGGGTTGGCAATGCGGTGCCGCAGATGGCCGAGGGCATGCTGTTCCCCGTGGTGACGGCCACCATTGTCGGCGGTACGCTGATGTCCGGCGGCGTAGGCTCGATGGCGGGTACCCTGATGGGCGCGGGCATCATGGGCATCGTGCGCAACTCGCTGGCTGTGCTGCAGGCCAACATCTATCTGCAAGACCTATTCCAGGGCGCTCTCGTGGTAGGCGCCCTGTTGATTGACGTGATTCGGCGTCGAGAGCTGACCTGGAGCGAAATCATCGGCAGGGAGCGCTAGCTTAGGTTGTGACATCGCGGAGTTGCTCACAGGCCAGCGTGAGATCCAGGACCGTCTGAAGTGGAAAGGAGGTGTGGCCTCGCAGCATACTGCGTTAGCTGCAAGTCGTACTGTATGAGCACATACCATTCCAAAGGAGGAGGTTCCTCATGAAGCGGAGTATCCTATTGGTTCTGTGCGCGCTGGCGTTGGTCCTGACCCAGTGCGCCCCCGCGGCGACACCTACACCGATCGTCAAGGAAGTAGTGAAGCAGCAGACGGTCGTGGTGAAGGAGACCGTCATCGCACCGACAGCCGTACCGGAATGCCCGAAGGAAAAGTACGCTCTGACCGCCCCGTTGATCCACCCCTATGTCACGTCGTGGGCGCAGGGCGGCGAGGGAGCGGCCGCTGAGAACGGCTTTGAGTTGGTCTACCTGACTGCGGCTGATTATAGCACCACCCGCCACCAGGAGCTGACCGAGGCGGCCATCGGCATGCCATGCATGAAGGGCCTGGGCGTCATGACAGGTGAGTCTGCCACCCTGAAGGCAACTATGGACGAGGCCGTCGCGCGTGGCCTTGCCGTGACCCAGTCTGGCGACTGTCCGGCGGACATCCCGTGGGTGTGCATGGCTACGGACTTTTACAAGGCCGGAGCCGCAGTGGCTGAGGAGCTGGCCAAGCGCATGAACAACAAGGGCAATGTGGTGGTGTCGTTCGGTCTGCCCGGAGACGTCAACCAGAAGCGCCAGGATGGCCTGGAAGACTGGTTCAAGAAGAACGCGCCAAACATCAAGGTCATTGGCGTGCTGCGCAACTGTGACGACGTGCAGGGCACCGTGTCCTGCGCCGAAGAGGCCGTCGCCAAGTACCCGGACATGAACGCGTACTATAGTACCGGGTTGCTCTGCGCAGTAGGCCCCTACAGCGTGTTCCCGGCGGCCGGCAGAAACGACGTGATCATCACGGCCGTAGACGATACACCGGAGACGCTGGCGGCCATCCGCGAGGGCAAGAACGCGTTCACTTATGTGCAGCAGCCCTACGGCCAAGGCTATCTGCAAGTCTACATCCCCTACTTGATGGTGCACAAGGGTGTCAAGCCGACGGGGCTGCCGAACAACTTCCTCGACACGCGCATCACGATCGTGGACAAGAGCAACGTCGAGAGCTACACCGACACCATGAAGCAGAACTTCCTGGAACTGAAGAAGTACGTCGAGACCGAGGTGATGAAGTAGTCACGGCAGGAGGTCGCACGTTATGACCGTTGGGGGCAGGAGGGCCCGGTGCCTTCCTGCCCCTGGCAGCCGGGGTTCGAAAGATGCGGAGGGACGAGTTGGCGGAAACTGACTACATCATCGAGATGAAAAGCATCAGTAAGCGCTTTGGCGCCGTCCAGGCGCTGAACAAAGTGGATCTGGAGTTGCGACGCGGCGAGATCCTGGGACTGGTAGGTGACAACGCGGCCGGCAAATCCACGCTGATGAAGTGCCTGTATGGCGCCTACCGTCCAGATGAGGGAGCGGTCTTCGTGGAGGGCGAGCAAGTACATTTCCACACGCCGCGCGATGGCCAGGCAGCGGGCATCGCCATGATCTACCAGGACCTGGCGCTCTTTAACAACCTGGACGTGGCCAGCAACGTGTGCGCCGGGCGCGAGTACATCAACAAGGTGGCAGGCCTGAGCCTGCTGGACAAGAAATCCATGCACGCCGACGCGGCGGAGCTGCTGAAACGCCTCAGGATCAACATCAGCTCCACCAAGTTGTTGGTGGAGCGCATGTCCGGCGGCCAGCGCCAGATGGTTGCCTGCGCGCGCGCCATTGGTTGCATGTGCAGGGTCCTCATCATGGATGAGCCGACCGCGGCGCTCGGCGTGCGCGAGGCCAACACCCTGCTGCAACTGGTCTCGGAGTTCCGCGATCAGGGCCTCTCCATCATTATCATCACGCAGCGCATCCCCGACATCCTCGCCATCGGCAACCGCGTCATGGTGCTCAAGGGCGGGCAGCGCCAGGGAACCCTGGACGTGAGCCAGGTGCACCTGGACGATGTGGTCAATCTGATTGTCAAGGGACGTGCAAGCCAGGAAGAGGAGGCGGTTCAGTTCAAGTCCTTTGGATAGAGTGCGCAACAAGCGTCTATGGATGACAGTGCGGATTTCTGGCATGTTCATTCGCCTGCGAAGCGGAGAGGATCATGGAACGACTGCTTGAGGGCAGGACCGCCGTCATTACGGGCGCCGCGCAAGGCATAGGACGGGCCACCGCGGAGGCATTCGTGGAGCACGGGGCGGCGGTTGTGCTGGGCGACCTGCAAGTCGAGAAGACGATGATGCTGGCGCGCGCCCTGGAACAGACGTCGGGTTGTCGTGCGCTGGCGGTGCAAGTTGACGTTACCCAGCGGTCGAGCGTGGACCAGATGGTCCGTGCAGCGCTGGACAGTCTGGGATGCATTGATATCTTGGTCAACGTAGCAGGCACGTTGCGGATGCACCCAGTTGTTGACTTCCCCGAAGAGGACTGGGATGAGATCTTGGCCGTCAATCTCAAAGGCACTCTGCTGTGTTCGCAGGCGGTTGCGAAGTGGATGATC